>CAYZEL010000109.1:0-7815 GCA_964477515.1 uncultured Microbacterium sp. | reverse complement strand
CCCGACGCCCGCGCGCTCGCCCAGCGTGACCTCGGCTCCGAGCTGGAGGCCGGCGCGCGCCGCCTCATAGCCACCGGGCCCGCCGCCGATGATTGCGATTCTCTGCGTACGTTCGAACTCACCGGACATGGTCCCCATTGTGTCATCCGCCACCTCCCGCCCGATGACACGCACGAGAGGCCGGCTCGCCCGGCACTCTCGCGCCGCGTGTGGCCGACCGGGCCCGACCTTCCTAGAGTGGGGGGATGTCAACGCACACCCCCCACCCGCTCGACGACCCCGCGGCGGACCCGTTCGCGATCGCCGCCGACGCTGCCGCCGACATCGCGCGGCTGACCGGCGTCGAGACGCACGACATCGCCCTGACCCTGGGGTCGGGCTGGGGTCGAGCAGCCGAACTCATCGGCGAGACCGTCGCTTCGTTCCCGGCGACCGAGGTCACGGGATTCAGCAAGCCCGCGCTGGAGGGACACGCCGGAACACTCCGCAGCGTCCGCACCCCGGGCGGCAAGCACGTGCTGGTGATCGGCGCGCGCACCCACTACTACGAGGGGTACGGGGTCCGCCGCGTCGTGCACAGCGTCCGCACGGCCGCAGCGACCGGGGCCCGCACGATGGTGCTGACCAACGGCGCGGGCGGGATCCGCGAGACCTGGGCCCCCGGCCAGCCCGTCCTGATCAGCGACCACATCAACCTCACCGCGGACTCGCCGCTCGAGGGTGCGACGTTCATCGACCTGACCGACCTGTACTCATCGCGCCTGCGCGGCATCGCGCGCACCGTCGACCCGAGCCTCGACGAGGGCGTGTACTGCCAGTTCCGCGGCCCGCACTACGAGACCCCCGCCGAGGTGCAGATGGCGAAGGCGATCGGCGGCCACATCGTCGGAATGTCCACCGCCCTCGAAGCCATCGCCGCCCGACAGGCGGGCATGGAGGTGTTGGGCTTCTCGCTCATCACGAACCTCGCCGCCGGCATCCAGAAGACCCCGCTCAGCCACGAAGAGGTCATCGAGGCCGGCCGTGAGGCCGAGCCGGTCATCTCGTCGTTGCTCGCCCGCGTGATCGGCGAACTATGACCGAGATCGTCGCAACAGAGTCGGATGCCGCGTCGTCGCCGGACCCGACACTCCAGGCCGCGCGCGCGTGGCTGGCCGAGGATCCGGACCCCGAAACCCGCGCCGAGCTGGCCGAGCTCGTGGAGCGCGCCGAGGACGGCGATGCCGAGGCATCCGCCGACCTGCACGATCGCTTCGATACCCGGCTGGCATTCGGCACAGCGGGTCTGCGCGGCGAGCTCGGAGCGGGAAGCAACCGGATGAACCGGGTGCTGGTCGCCCAGACCGCCGCGGGCCTCGCTGCGTTCGTCCGCGATCGCGTAGCGGGTTCGACGGGTGCGGACGACACGGCGACGATCGTGATCGGATACGACGGACGCAAGAACTCCGCGGTGTTCGCGCGCGACTCGGCCGAGATCTTCGCGGGCGCCGGCCTGCGCGCCATCCTGCTCCCCCGCATGTTGCCCACGCCGGTACTGGCGTTCGCGGTGCGGCACCTCGGCGCCGATGCCGGTGTGATGGTGACGGCGAGCCACAACCCGCCGCGGGACAACGGCTACAAGGTCTACCTCGGCGGCGAGGACGAGGGCGCGCAGATCGTGTCCCCGGCGGATGCGCAGATCGCGGCGCGGATCGACGAGGTCGCGTCCGACATCCCCGTGTCGCGCATACCGCGATCGCTCGGGTTCGAGATTGCGGGCGAGGACGTGGTCCACGCCTATGTCGCCGAGACCGCGGCCACGGCCCCGGCGCCCGCCGTGGACGCGGGTGACACCGGTGCGCTGCGCTGGGTGTACACCGCGATGCACGGGGTCGGGCACGACACACTCGACCGTCTGCTCTCTGCGGCGGGGTATCCGGCACCGACGACCGTCGATGCGCAGATCCTGCCCGACCCGGACTTCCCGACCGTCGCGTTCCCGAACCCCGAAGAGCCGGGCGCGATGGACCTGGCGATCGAGGCCGCCGCGGCAACGGATGCCGAGCTGATCCTCGCGAACGACCCCGACGCCGACCGCCTGGCCGTCGCCGTCCCCGATGGCTCGGGAGGCTGGCGACGCCTGAGCGGCAACGACGTCGGCCTGCTGCTCGGTTGGCGGGCGGCCCGTCGGGCTCGCGCCGCCGGGGCGCCCGAGGGCTCGTCCCTTGCCTGCTCGCTCGTTTCGTCGCCCGGGCTGGCCGCGATCGCGGGCCACTACGGCCTGGACTTCCACGAGACGCTGACCGGATTCAAGTGGATCTCGCGCTCGCCCGGGATGGTCTTCGGTTTCGAAGAAGCGCTCGGATACCTCGTCGATCCGCACGTCGTCCGCGACAAGGACGGGCTCTCGGCGGCGCTCGCCGTCCTCGAGCTCGCGACCCGGGCGCGCGCGGCGGGGTCATCGCTCGGGGGGATGTTGAGCGATCTGGCGTCGCAGTTCGGGCACTTCGCCAGTGCGCAGGTGTCGATGCGGGTCGATGACCTCTCCGTCATCGGTCGGATCATGGCTCGACTGCGGGCCGAGCATCCCACCGACATCGCAGGCATCCATGTCTCGCGCGTCGATGATCTGCTGGGCGGCACGGCGACCCTTCCGCCGGGCGATGTCGTGCGGTTGTGGCTCGACGACGGATCGCGCCTCATCGTGCGCCCGAGCGGCACGGAACCGAAGCTGAAGGTGTACATCGACGTTCGGGGGGACTCCGCCGAGGATGCCGAGGCGCGTACCGCGGCGCTCGAGGATGCCTCGCGGGCCCTCGTCGCCCGGCTGCAGGGCTGACGGCCCGGCACGCGAGCTTCGACTCGCCCCGGTCGCTCGACTCGCTCAACGGCCGGGGCTGCGTGGTGTCGACCCCGACAGCCGATCCTGGGGCGCCGGGGCCCCCTTGGGGCGCGGAATCCCACGCCCCAGCGGCACTTCGACGCCCCGAGTCAATCCAACACGGATACCCGGGGCGCCGGAATCGCGGTGGGGCGCGAAATCCCACGCCCCAGCGGCACTTCGACGCCCCGAGTCAATCCAACACGGATACCCGGGGCGCCGGAATCGCGGTGGGGCGCGGAAGGACACGCCCCACCGCGATTGCAGCGCCCCGGGTCGGGTCGGATCGGGTCGGATCGGATCGGTCGGATGCGGTCGGCGGCAGGCTTCCTCCCCAGCCGCCGCGCTGGGCGTCGCGTCCACGGATGCCGCTTGCGCTGGGTCTGCCGCTCGCGTCGCACGACCAAGCTCAGCGCATGATCGATCCGTTCACGCTCCCGCTCCTGACCTCGCGCAGTCTCACCCGCGAGGGGACGACTTCTCGGCAGATCGAGCGTCGCTTGAACACCGGCGAACTCGTCCGGCTCAGGCGTGGGCTGTACGTCGAGGGGTCGGACTGGTCGGAGCTGTTGCCCGAGGGGAGACGGATAGTGCGAGCGCGGGGCTGGGCCGAGACGTCTGGTTCCGCACCCGTCTTCTCCCACGCGACAGCCGCGGCCATCCATGGTCTGCCCGTTTTTCGAGCACGGGATGACCGGACGCACGTGGTCGTGCCGCTCCCGCGACATCACCTCGCCGAAGACATCAGTCGCCACCGCGGCACAGTCGAATCAGGGGTGACCGAGATCGGCGGTCTCCGCGTCACGACCCTGGCCCGCACGATCGCCGACCTCGGTCGGTTCGAAACCGCCGAGGCATCCCTCAGCGCTGCCGACGCAGCGCTGAGGACCATCAGTTCACTCCCCGATGCCACGACCATCTCCGACTTCCGTGAACTCGCGCTGGAGTTTCTTCCCCCGCGTGCACCGGGTTCAGCGGCTTCATCGCGCAACATCCGATTCGCGGATCCGCGTGCCGACCGACCAGGCGAGAGCATCAGCCGGCTCTATCTGCACCACCTCGGCTTCGCCGCCCCTCGACTGCAGATCGAGATCCCCGGACCGCGCGGGAAGAACTACTTCGTCGACTTCGGATTCGACGACCTCCGGGTGTTCGGCGAATTCGACGGCGAATCCAAATACCGCGACCCGGTGTTCCTCGCGGGGCGCACCCCGGAAGAGGCGCTGCGGGATGAGAAGTATCGCGAGGACTGGATCCGTGCGACGACCGGTTGGGCGCTGGTGCGCTGGACGATGCGAGACCTCGCGTCCGCGAGAGTCCTGAGCCGTCGGCTCGCATCTTTCCACGTGCGACCTCGCGCCGCGTGATCCCGTGCGCCGGTCACCCCTCCACCGACCACGAACTTGGGGCGCCGGATTCCCGTTGGGGCGCGGGCTCTCGCGCCCCAACGGGAATTCGACGCCCCAAGCAGCTGAGTCATCGAGAGGACGGCCGGGGGCTATGTCAGGGCCGGGGCTATGCCGGCGCCAGGACAGCCTCGAGCCGGTCGAGCAGGGCCTCACCGCCGGGCCCCACGACCGAGACGACGATCGACTCGCCCCGATCGACGTCGAGCGTCATGATGCCCAGGATGCTCGACCCGTCGATCGGCGCGCGGCCCGCGGCTCTCACCTCGACGGTGCCCGCATGGGCGCTCGCGAGACGCACGAACTCGGCGGCCGGACGGGCGTGCAGACCCGCCGCGGCCGTCACGGTGATGACGCGTTCGACCACGACACCTCCCGCAACCCTGCAATCGATGAACCCCCTCGGGGCATGTGCGCCCACTGTACGGGACGGCCCGTCGCGAGTCATCCGTCACCCGTCGATGACGGCGACGAGTTCGTCCAGGAAGGCGGGGAACGTCACGCCGCGACGCAGGATCCGCTGTACGCTCTCGCGCTCCGAGAACACCTCGACGAGCTGCTCGAACACGGTCTGGAACGCGGCGCGATCACCCTCGCTGAAGGCGACGAGCGCCACGACCTGCACACGGGAGTCACCCCAGGGCACGGACTGCTCCGATACCGCGATCGAGATCGCCGTGCGAGTCGCCGTCATCGTCAGCGCGTGCGGGACGGCGAGGGAATCCGTGAAAGCGGTCGACGAGAGCCGCTCGCGCTCGATCGTGCGCTCGATGTAATCCCCGTCGATGACCGAGGCGCGCACGAGCGGCTCACCGAGCCGCCGGATGATCGCCTCTTCGGATTCGGCCGGATCCAGACCCCGCACGAACGCCGCGGCGTCGAAATACTGTTCGAGCTCGCCCCGCAGCCGGGCCAAGCGTCGTCCACGCCGCACACGCGCCGCCGCGGCAGCGACCCGGTCGACATCTCCCTCGGTCAGGAAGGGCTGCACACGCACGATGCGATCGGATGCCTCGGGCGGCGCGATCGTCGTCAGCACCAGATCGGTCGAGATCGCGGACCAGTCGGGGTCCGCACGCGTGTCGACCGTCACGACCTCGATCGCGCGGCCGAGCGAGCGGTCGACGCTCGATCGCAGCAGCTCGTGCAGTTCGTAGTAGCCGGGGCAGACGATCGTGGCCGTCACGATCGCGTCCGCCCGTCTGCTGCGCTCGAGCCGGCCACCGACGTGCATCGCGATGTACGCGAGTTCGTCGTCGTGCAGTTCGAGCGCGAGCTGCTCCTGCAGTTGCAGCGCGAGGAACACCGCGACCTCGAAGATCATCGGATAGCTCGACTTGATCGACCGGGTCAGAGGATTGCGTGACCAGGCGCCGATCCGCGATCGGTGGCGCAGGTTCTGCACGTGCAGGGCGAGGCGCAGGACGAAATCCTCGTGATCGAGGTCGACGCCGAATTCGTCGACGGCACGGCTGACCGCGTCGCGCACCGCCGCCTCGACATCGGGCTCGAGCATCTCGCGCTGGTCGCCGCCCTCGTCCGCGGGGGCGACGACGCGCGTCTGCAGCAGCGTCGCGAGGTGACGGCGGTCGGCGAGCCCGAGCTCGACGCCGAAACGGTCCTCGGAGAGGCGCCCGACGATCTCGGCCACCCCCGAGTCGACGCCGGGGCTCTCGCCTTCGTCCACCGCATCCGTGATCACCCGGCGGCGCCGCGTGCGGTCCACGGCGATCGCGACGTGCAGCAGTACGTCGGTGATCGCGTACTCGTTGATGTAGAAGCCGTGCGCGGCGAGCTCGCCCACCAGGTCGTCCTTGAACGCGGCGAGCGCATCCGGGTCGACGTACTCCGCCGCCAGAGAACGGCGCAGAAGGGGCGTTCCGAGTGCCCCGGCATCCATCTCGTCGTGCACGAGTCTGCTGAGCAGGCGTCGCTGGGCTTCTTCGGGACCACGCAGCCGCAGGATGCTCCCCGATCGCTCGAGGGTCAGCGCCGCGCCCGCGAGCAGAGCCCGGACCCGTGCCACATCCCCCTCGAGCGTCGCCTCGCTGACGAACAGAGCCGACGCGGTCGCGTAGACGTCTATGCCGTCTTCCGCATCGAGCAGCGCCCGCACGAGCGCGTGCAGGCGGTCACGCGGTGTCGAGGCATCCGGGGCGACGTTGCGCAGCGACGCCACCGTCGCGGAATCGATCCGGTAGCCGAACGGACCGGATTCGATCGGGTCGACATCCGCGAGGCGCGCGTTGATGGCGGTGACGTAGCTGCGGATGCTGCGCGGCGTCACACCGAGCGCATCCGCGAGCGTCGCCGCGGTGACCCACTCGCCGTCGCGCGCCAGAAGCGCGATGACCCGGTCCTGTCGCGCCCTCGTCACGCGCCGCCGTCCTTCCCGATGACGCGCCGACTGATTCGCGCGTCCGCCCTCAGTCAATCACGCCGCCCGCGCCGAGCGGCGGTGACCGGCGCGGCTTTCCGCGGGGGCGGAAAGCGAAGTGCATTGTCGGCTCACAGCCAACTCACAACAATGGAACGGAAGGAGGTCCGGATCGATGAGGATCCTTGTGGTCTGTGGCGCGGGAGCGTCCAGCACCTTCGTGGCAATGCGTCTGCGGCACGCCGCGCAGCACGCCGGTCTCTCGGTGCAGGCACTCGCCGGCGCCGTGGAGTCGCTGGCCGTCGACCTCGATTCCGCCGACATCCTGCTCGTCGCCCCTCACCTCGCGCGCAGCCTTCCCGACCTCGAGCATCTCGCGAAGCAGCGCGGCGTTCGGGTCATCCTGCTCCCCGACGACGTCTTCTCGGACCTCGACGGCTCGCGGACGCTGCAGGCGGTGCTACCGGCGCTCACCACCGGTGCGCCGCTCACCAGGACCGAACTCTGACCCGCATCCCCGACCGACCACCGACCCCCGACCGAAAGGACAACCCCATGGCCGAGATCACACGCACCGTGCGTATCGGATCTTCACACGGACTGCACGCACGCCCCGCGAAGATGTTCGCGCAGGCGGCGAAAGAGGCCGGGTTCCCCGTCACGGTCGCAAAGGACTCGGGCAAGCCGGTGAATGCCGCGAGCATCCTGGGCGTCATCTCGCTCGGTGTCGAGCACGGCGACTACGTCACGCTCGGCGTCGACACCGACGACGCGGATGCGGGTGAGGCGACGCTGGATCGCCTGGCCGAGCTGCTCACCACCGACCACGACGCGGCGTGAGCATGGCAGAGCTGCGGGGAGTCGGAATCGGCCTGGGCGTCGCCCAGGGCCCGGTCGCCCGCATGGCCGAGCCCCTCCCGGCGCCGGCCGACACGACGAGCACGCTGACCCCCACCGCGGTGAGGGTCGCGAGGAGACCCCACGTCGGGCCGTCTCCCAGCACCATCATGGCCAGGGCCACCGTCCCGATCGCCGCGAGCGCGGCGTCGAACCGGAAGGCGTCGAGCAGGACGAGCGGCAACGTGAGCAGCCCGACGGCGCCGAGGAACGCGAGCTTGCCGTTCAGGTTGCTGATGTCCGAGACGCCGATGGCGGCCAGTGCCCCCACCAGG
>CAYZEL010000108.1:0-7834 GCA_964477515.1 uncultured Microbacterium sp. | reverse complement strand
CTTCTCGTCGAAGGTCACGACCGAGTTGGTGACGTAGTAGTTGTAGATCTCGCGGATGTCGGGAATGTCCGCGACGGTGGCCGGGCGGATCTCGTACGAGAACGGACGCTCGGGCTCGGGCAGCCTGCGCAGGTGACGAGGAGGACGCCGCTTCTGCTTGTCGTATTCCTCCTCCAGCATCACGCCAGCCTACGCGGGAAGCCGCCAGTCGACGCCGGTCGATCCGGCGTTCTCGAGCATCTCGTTGGCGCGCGAGAACGGCTTGGATCCGAAGAATCCTCGAGATGCCGACAGGGGCGACGGATGCGGCGACTCGATGATCGGCGTCGTTCCGAGCAGCGGCCGCAGGTTCGCGGCGTCCCTCCCCCACAGGATCGCCACGAGCGGACGATCACGCGCGGCGAGGGTACGGATCGCCAGTTCGGTCACCCGCTCCCACCCCCACCCACGGTGCGACCCGGAGGCGCCGGGCGTCACGGTGAGCACCCGGTTGAGCAGCATGATCCCCTGGTCGGCCCACGCCGACAGGTCGCCGTGCGGGGCGGGCGGGATACCGAGATCGCTGTCGAGTTCTCTGTAGATGTTCTGAAGGCTCCGCGGAACGGGCCGAACGTGGCGCTCGACCGCGAAAGACAGGCCGATCGGATGCCCCGGCGTCGGGTACGGATCCTGCCCGACGATCAGCACCTTGACGTCTTCGAGGGGGCGCTGGAACGCGCGCAGCACGCGATCCCCCGCCGGCAGATAGCCGCGACCCGCCGCCACCTCGGCGCGCAGGCGCTCACCGAGAGCGGCGATGTCCGGGCCGACGGGCTCGAGGGCGCGAGCCCAGCCCGCATCGATCAGGCCGTCGTCGGCGAGTTGCGCGAGCGAGCGAGCCATCGGCTCAGGACGCATCCTCTTCGAGAACCGAGCCCTTCCACGACCACGGGAAGTCGATCCACAACGACGTCTCGCGCCACGAGTAGTCGGGCATCTGGATCGAACCCGGTTTCGTGTAGATCGTCGCCGAGCGCACGTCCGCGCCGCGATCCTTCAGCAGGCGCACAGCGAGCGCGAGGGTGCGTCCGCTGTCGGCCACGTCGTCGACGAGCAGCACACGGCGTCCGCCGAGATACTCCATGTCGAGTTCGGGTGGCAGCAGTTCCGGGGCGTCCAGGACGGTGCCGATGCCCGTGTAGAACTCGACGTTCAGGGCGCCGCAGTTCTTCGCGCCGAGCGCGTAGGCCATCGCGCCACCGGGCAGGAGGCCCCCACGAGCGATCGCGACGACGACCTCGGGCACGAACCCGTCGGCGACGATCGTGCGGGCGAGGTCGCGCGATGCTTCGCCGAAACCCTCCCAGGTCAGGTGCTCGCGCTCCCCCGTGTATTCACCCATGGGGGCGACTCCTTCCCGGCTCGCGCCGTGTTCGTGCTGGTGAGGTCCTCGCGAGCGCGAGCCCGGTCATTCGCGGTCCGCGCGCACCCGCAGGGGCCCGCGGGCCAGCAGGTACTGCGCGGACTGCGCCACGGGACGCATCGTGACCAGATCGAGGTTCACGTGTGCGGGAGCGTTCATCGCGTACACGATGACGTCCGCGACATCCGCCGCCACGAGGGGCGCATCGACGCCGTCATAGACGCGATCCGCGGCGGCGGCGTCGCCGCCCAGCCTGTTGAGGGTGAACTCGGGAGTGTGCACCATGCCGGGCGCGACCTCGACGACGCGGATCGGCTCGCCGTTGAGTTCGAGCCGCAGGGCGTGCACGAGCATCGCCTCCGCCGCCTTGGCCGCGTTGTACCCGGCTCCACCGGGATAGGCGACCTGCGCAGCGGTGGATGTGACGAACACCGCGTCGGCGTGGCCGTCATCCGCGGCCGACGCCCGCATCAGCGGCAGGAGCGCCGCGACCATCCGCTGCGTGGCGAGCACGTTGACCTCGTACATCCACGTCCAGTCGGCGGGGTCGCCGTCCTCGACGCGCTGCGTGCCGCGCGCCCCGCCCGCGATCTGGACGAGGGCGTTCACGGACCCCGTTCCCTCGAGCCAGGCGGTGAGAGCATCGACGTCGGCCTGGTTCGTCAGGTCGGCCGCGAAGACGTCGGCGCCGGTCTCGTGCGCGAGTTCGGCAAGACGATCCGCACGGCGCGCGACACCGACCACATCCCATCCGGCCTCGCACAGGGCAACGACGGTCGCCCTGCCGATACCCGAACTCGCCCCGGTCACAACCGCACGCCTCTTCGTCACGGATCCACGCTAGTCCGCCGCGACCGTCTGATCGAACGCCGAGGGCCCTCGACGGGCGCACCGATTGTGTTACGTAACATTTCCGGACCGTTGTCGAGGCATCCGTCGATCCGTAGCCTCGCTACTGACGCGACACCCGCCGCGCCCCACGAACCACAGGAGTACCCACCATGTCCGCACCGGAGAACTGGCGCTTCGAAACCAAGCAGGTCCACTCGGGCGCGCAGCCCGACCCGACCACCAAGGCACGTGCGACGCCGATCTACCAGACGACGTCGTACGTCTTCGACAACACCGATCACGCCGCGAACCTCTTCTCGCTGGCCGAGTTCGGCAACATCTACACGCGCATCATGAACCCGACGCAGGACGTCGTGGAGCAGCGCCTCGCCGCGCTCGAGGGCGGCACCGGTGCCCTCCTCGTCGCGAGTGGACAGGCCGCCGAGACCTACGCCGTCCTCAACATCGCGCAGGCCGGTGACCACATCGTCTCGTCCTCGTCGATCTACGGCGGCACCTACAACCTCTTCAAGTACACGCTCGCCAAGCTCGGCATCGAGGTCACGTTCGTCGAGAACCAGGACGACGCCGACGAGTGGCGCGCGGCCGTCCGCCCGAACACGAAGCTGTTCTTCGGCGAGACGATCGGCAACCCGAAGATCAACATCCTCGACATCGCGAAGGTCGCCGGCGTTGCCCACGAGAACGGCCTGCCGCTCATCGTCGACAACACGATCGCGACGCCGTACCTGATCCGTCCGCTCGAGCACGGCGCCGACATCGTGGTCCACTCGGCGACGAAGTTCCTCGGCGGTCACGGCACGGTCATCGGCGGTGTCATCGTCGACGGCGGCAAGTTCGCCTGGTCGCAGAACGTGGAGAAGTTCCCCGGCCTCACCGAGCCCGACCCGTCGTACCACGGCGCCAGCTACACGACGGCCGTCGGCGACGCGCTCGCCTACGTCATCAAGGCCCGTGTCACGCTCCTGCGCGACCTCGGCGCCTCCATCGCACCGCAGAGCGCCTGGCTGCTGATCCAGGGCATCGAGACGCTGCCGCTGCGCATCGAGCGTCACGTGCAGAACGCACAAGAGATCGCCGAGTGGCTCGAGGACCACGAGGACGTCGCGACGGTCAACTACTCGGGCCTGCCGTCCTCGCCCTGGTACACGGCTGCCAACACCTACGCCCCCAAGGGCGTCGGCGCGGTGCTGTCGTTCGAACTCAAGGGCGGCGTCGAAGCCGGCCGCGAATTCGTCAACTCGCTCGAGTTGTTCAGCCACCTGGCGAACATCGGCGACGTGCGTTCGCTGGTCATCCACCCGGCATCGACGACGCACTCGCAGCTGACGCCCGAGCAGCAGCTCACATCGGGCGTGACGCCCGGCCTGGTGCGTCTCTCGGTGGGCATCGAGAACGTCGACGACCTCAAGGCCGACCTCGAGCAGGCTCTCGCCGCCGCACGCAAGGTCTCTGCGGCAGCACGCGCCTGACGCGTCGCGCCCGACTTGGGGCGTTGAATACTCGTTGGGGCGCGGCACACCGCGCCCCAACGAGTTTCTGACGCCCCAGGTGCGCCGACGTCGCGTCCGACCGTAACGTGACGGCCGGGCCCCCGACGTCGCGTCCGACCGTAACGTGACGGCCGGGCCCCCGCCGGGCACGCAAGAATGGGCAGATGGACTGGCAGAGCTCTGAGGACACCTATCCGGCGATGCCGGTGACGGAGGCCGACGCGCGGATGCTGCTGGGCCGACCGCCCGCGACCGGCGCCTGGCGCGACGGGGATCCGATCGGCGACCGGCGTTTCGCCGCGTTCGGGCCGTTCCGCACCGAGGGCGGCGCCGAGCTTCCGAGCTTCCGCCTGGCGTTCGAGACCTGGGGTGAGTTGAACGCCGCGCGCGACAACGCTGTGCTCATCCTGCACGCCCTCACGGGTGACAGCCACGTCCGCGGACCGGCGGGCCGGGGGCATCCGACCGACGGCTGGTGGTCCGACATCGTCGGCCCCGGCGCCGCGATCGACACCGACCGCTGGTTCGTCGTCGCACCCAACATGCTCGGCGGATGCCAGGGGTCGACCGGTCCCGCGAGCATCGCGCCCGACGGCTACGAATGGGCCTCACGCTTCCCGTACATCACGATCCGCGACCAGGTCGCCGCCCAGGCACAGCTCGCCGACGAACTCGGCATCGCGGTCTGGGCGGGCGTCGTCGGCGGCTCGATGGGCGGCATGCACGCGCTCGAGTGGGCGGCGGGCCATCCGGACCGCGTCGCGCGCGCGGCGATCATCGCGGCTCCCCCGGTCAACACGGCCGACCAGATCGCGCTGAACTCGGTGCAGCTCGACGCGATCGCGATCGACCCGCGGTTCCAGCGCGGCGAGTACTACGACGCGGGCGACGGCGATGGGCCGCACCGCGGTCTCGCCCTCGCGCGACGGATGGCCCTACTCAACTACCGCAGCCCCACCGAGCTCAATCAGCGGTTCCAGCGTTCGTGGCAGTCGGGCGTGAGCCCTCTCGGGCACGGCGGGCGATTCGCCGTGGAGTCGTACCTCGACTTCCACGGCAACCGGTTCACCCGCCGCTTCGACGCGAACAGCTACATCCGCCTCGTCGAGGCGATGAACTCGCACGACGTCGGGCGCGATCGCGGCGGCGTCGAGCAGGCCCTCGCGCGGGTCACCGCGCGCACACTCGTGCTCGGCATCGACAGCGACCGCCTGTTCCCGCTCGAGGGGCAGGAGCGGATAGCCCGGGCGATACCGAACACGCTCGACGGCAGCTCCCCCACGGTCATCACGAGCGACTACGGGCACGACGGCTTCCTCATCGAGACGCACGTCGTCGGCGCGCACCTGCGGCGCCTGCTCGAAGACTAGTCCGCTCGATCAGTCGGCCATCGCCTAGCGGAGTTGCGCGAAGCTCTCCGCCGCGCGGGTCTTGCCCACCACCAGGATCGTGTCGCCCGCGCGCAGCACGGTCTGGTTGTCGGCGTTCTGCCACACGTCGTCGTGCTGGTAGGCGGCGATCGTCACCCCGTGAGACTTGCGGATGCCGGTGGACCCGAGGGGGACGTCCTGGATCGACGTCGGCACGGGCGCCTTGACCATCGCGTACCCCGGTGCGATCTCGATGAAGTCGAGCGCAGCCCCGCGCACGAGGTGCGCGACGCGCCGCCCCATGTCCTTCTCGGGGTAGATCACCTGGTGCACCCCGAGCTGCTCGAGGATCAGGCCGTGCTCGTCGTTGACGGCCTTGGCCCAGATCACGGGGATGTTCATGTTGAGCAGCACGGAGCACGTCAGGATGGATGCCGAAACGTTGCCGCCGATAGACACCACGACCCGGTCGAACTCGTCGATCGCCAGCTGGTGCAGCACCTCGCGCTTGGTCGAATCCGCGCGGACGACCTGGGTGAGCTCACCGTTGAGGGACTGGACGATGTCCTCGTCGAGGTCGATGCCGAGCACCTCGGTGCCGGCATCCATCAGCTCGAGCGCGAGCGAACGCCCGAAGCGGCCCAGACCGATCACGGCGACGGAGTCGGCCTCGGCGATGCGCCGCGACCGTTCGCTGGCGCCGAAGTGCGGGAACTTAGCCAATGGCCGGCCTCTCTTTCGGGAGTTCGTACAGGATCCGACGCTCGCGGAGTGCCAGCGCCGATCCGAGGGTGAGGGGGCCGATGCGGCCGAGGAACATCAGGATGATCAGCACGACCTGGGCGCTCTCCGGGAGCGCCGCGGTGATGCCGGTCGACATCCCGACGGTCGCGAAGGCAGAGACGGTCTCGAACAGCGACTTGTCGAGGTCCTCCCCGCTCAAGAACATGAGGAGCGCCGTACCCGCGATCACGGCCGCGACGGCCATCAGCACGACCGTGATCGCCTGACGATGCACGGCCCGCGACAGGCGCTTGCCGAAGATGTTGACCGCGCCCTCGCCGCGCAGCTCGGTCACCAGGATGAAGAGCAGCACGGCGAACGTCGTCACCTTGATACCGCCCGCCGTCCCCGCGGGGCCGCCGCCGATGAACATCAGGACGTCCATGCCCAGCCAGGTCTCGTCGTGCATCGCCCCGACGTCGACCGAGTTGAAGCCCGCCGTTCTCGTCTGCACCGACTGGAAGAATCCGGCGAGCACACGCGACCAGGGGTCGAGTCCCCCGAGCGTCGCGGGATTGCTCCATTCGATCGCGGTGACGTAGACCGTTCCCGCCACGAGCAGTACCGCGGTGACGACCACGACGAGGTTGGTGTTCATCGACCAGTGCAGCGGGCGACGGAACTCCCGCCGCAACTGCATGATCACGGGAAAACCCAGACCGCCCAGGATGATCGCGGCACAGATCGGCAGACAGATGAACGGATCGCTCACGAAGCCCATCAGGCTGTCGCCGTAGAGCGCGAAGCCGGCGTTGTTGAAGGCCGAGATCGCGTGGAAGAGTGCGTGCCACGCGGCGCCGCCGACGTCGTAGCCGTACCCGAACAGGAAGCGCAGGAACAACGGCACGAACGTGCAGGCCTCGATGATCACCGAGATCAACACGATGCGCTTGACCAGACCGCGGACATCTTCCAGGCCGAGCGACTTCGCCTCCGCCGCGGTGTTCAGCCGCGACCGCACGGACATCTTGCGCGCCAGGACGACCCCGATCAGGGCCGCGAAGATCATGATCCCCAGGCCGCCGAGTTGGATCAGGGCCAGGATGACGACCTGGCCGAAACCGGTCCAGAAGACCGGGGTGTCGACGACGATCAGGCCCGTCACGCACACGGCGCTCGTCGCGGTGAAGAGCGCCTCGACGAGGTTCGCCCCGCCCGGCCCGACCTTGGCGATGGGCAGCATCAACAGCGCCGTTCCGACCGCGATCGCCGCGGCGAACCCGAGGACGACGGCCTGCGCGGGCTGAACGTGATGGCGCACCGCGCGCATCTGCCGACCCCGCACCGTCTGCCGGCCACGTGCTGCTGCCGCGGCCGGCGATCTCTTCCTCACCGCAGAACTTTATCTCCCGCCGCAACCTCGACACGCGTCCGGGGCGGCCGCGCCGCGGATCGGGACTCGAGGGCGAATGCGAGAACGGCGATGCCGACGCCCAGAGCCGCCAGCGTCGCACCCACCCACGACGGCATCACGAAGCCCCATCCGAGGGCGATCACGACGCCGCCGAGCGCCGCACCGAGGCTGTTGCCGATATTGAGCGCCGAGTGGTTGAGGGCAGCGGCGATCGCCTGATTGTCGCCCGCGACGTCCATCAGACGCGTCTGGATCGCGGGACTCGTGACGGCTGACGCGACGCCGATCAGGAAGACGAAGACGGCGAGCGGGACGACGTGCGACGCGGTCAACGCGAGCAACGCCTGCACCACGAAGAGCGCGGCGAGGCCCCCGATCAGCGTAGCGCGCAGATTCTTGTCGGCCAGCAGCCCGCCGAGGAGGTTGCCGACGGTCATCCCGATCCCCATCACGACGAGCACGATGGGCACGACCCACACCGGACTGCCCGAGATCTCGGTCACGAGCGGCGAGATGTAGCTGTACACCGCGAAGAAACCACCGAACCCGATGGCGCCGATCGCCAGCGTGAGCCACACCT
>CAYZEL010000107.1:1935-7849 GCA_964477515.1 uncultured Microbacterium sp. | reverse complement strand
CGCTGAACTGACTCTGCTGAACTGGACGTCGCTGAACCGACGTTACTGTGCCGCCCGAGTGGCAGCCGGTCAGTCTATCAGGACGCGCGCATCAGGCGTCAGGCGCGCAACCAGCGCCGGCAGGCGAAGCCCGCCGAGAGCGCGGCGAGCACGACGCCGAGCGCGATGATCACCGGGATCACGATCCAGAGTTCGCCCGCCCCGACCCAGGTGGTGATGAAGGCGACCCGACCGCGCAGGTAGCCGTCGACACCGAACTCGATGCCCGCCCAGATCGCGACGCTGGCGAGGCCCGAGCCGACGAGCGCCGCCAGCACACCCTCCAGGATGAAGGGGGTCTGGATGAAGCGGTTGGATGCTCCCACCAGTCGCATGATGCCGAGCTCTCGCCGTCGGGCGTAGGCCGACAGGCGAATCGTCGTCGCGATCAACAGCACCGCCGCAACCAGCATGAGTCCGGCGATGCCGACGGCGATATACGTCGCCACGGTCAGCGCCTGGAACAGGGGTTCGAGGTACTGCAGCTGGTCCTGCACCTGCTCGACGCCCTGCATCCCCGTGAATCTCTCGACGATCACGGCCGACTGGGACTGGTCGACGAGGTTCACGTAGAACGTCTGGTTGACCTGATCGGGGGTGATGACGTCGGCGTACTCCGGGCCCAGCTGCTCGATCGTGGCCTGATACGCCTCGTCTCGATTCTCGAAACGCGTCTCACGGATGAGGGGCTGCAGTGCGGGCGAGACCAGCGCCTCGCTGACGGCATCGACCTGCTCCTGCGTCGCCTCGCCGTCTGCGCACGTCGCGCCGGTCGAGATCGAGGTGCACATATAGACGGCGACCTGGGCTCGCTCGGCCCAGTAGTCCTTCATCGTTCCGATCTGCATCTGCATCAGGATCGCGGCGCCGACGAACGTCAGAGACACGAACGTGACGAGCACGACCGAGATGACCATCGAGGCATTGCGCCGCAGGCCCGAGAATGCCTCGGCCAGGATCAGCTGAACCCTCACGAGGTCGACCCCACGGTGTCGTCTTCGTCGCGTTCGCCGAGGCCCAGGCGATCGGCGATGCCGACCTCGGGCAGGTCGGGCAGATCGATCACGATCGGCCCGGTCAGCGAGGCGCGCGGCGGCTCGGCCTCGTCGGCCTCGTGTTCGCTCACGGGCGGTTCGGCGGGCGTGGGCGGCTCCGCGGAGGCGTGGGGGCCGTACTCGCCCATCGGGCCGGTCGGAACGGACGTCGCATCGCTCGGGCCAGCGTTACCGGTTCCCGGGGCAGCAGTCTCGCGAACGGCGGCAGGCGACGCGACCTCGGCGGGACGTCGCGGCTCGGCATGAGCGACCGGTCGACCCAGAGCATCCGCTCCCACCGCCTCGGCGACCACATCGACGGCGGTCGCGGCCACCTCGAGTGGCCCGGTCGCGGGCCCCGCTTCACCCGCGGCCACACGCTGCTGCAGTTCGAGCACCGCGGTGAGGGCCGCGATCGATTCGGCGCCGCGCGTGACCTCGGGGGCCAGCCGCGGCAGCTGCGACCGGTCGCCGTAGCCGCCGTGCGTCTCGTCGCGGACGATCTCGCCCGCCGACAACTCGATCACGCGGCGCTGCATCTGGTCCACGAAACCGGCCTCGTGCGTGGCCATCAGCACCGTGGTGCCACCCGCATTGATGCGGGCGAGCAACTGCATGATGCCGATGGATGTCGCGGGGTCGAGGTTTCCTGTGGGCTCGTCCGCGAGCAGCACCTGCGGACGGTTGACGATCGCGCGGGCGATCGCGACGCGCTGCTGCTCACCGCCCGAGAGCTCATGGGGCAGACGCTTCTCTTTTCCCGCGAGGCCGACGAGCTCGAGCGCCTCGGGAACGGCCTGCTGGATGAATCCGCGCGACGAACCCGTCACCTGCAGCGTGAAGGCCACGTTCTGGAACACGGTCTTCGAGGTCAGCAGCCGGAAGTCCTGAAACACGGCACCGACATGGCGGCGGAAGTAGGGCACCTTGCCGTTCGAGAGCGTGGAGACGTCGCGACCGAGCACGACGACGCGACCGGCGGAGGGGACGTCCTCCCGCAGCACGAGCCGCAGGCACGTGGACTTCCCGGACCCCGATGCGCCGACGAGAAAGACGAACTCGCCGCGTTTCACCTCGAAATCGACTCCGGCGAGGCCGGGTTTCGATGAACCGCGGTAGGTCTTGGTGACGCTTTCGAACCTGATCATGGCGATCCGAGCCTAAGCGCGCACACGCCGTGGCCCCCGAGCGACACCCGGGCGCGGCGGATGGATCGGGTCAGTCGTCGACGGGACGCTTGCGCCAGCGGATGCCCGCCGCGATCAGCCCGTCGAGGTCTCCGTCGAAAACGGCGGCGGGATTGCCGACCTCGTATCCGGTGCGCAGGTCCTTGACGAGCTGCTGCCCGTAGAGGAAGTACGAGCGCATCTGGTCGCCCCAGCTCGCGGTGATGACACCCGCGAGCTCTTTCTTCTTCGCCGCCTCTTCCTCGCGCTGCAGCAGCATGAGGCGCGTCTGCAGCACGCGCATGGCGGCGGCGCGGTTCTGGATCTGCGACTTCTCGTTCTGCATCGACACGACGAGTCCGGTCGGGAGGTGGGTGATGCGTACGGCCGAGTCGGTCGTGTTGACGGACTGACCCCCGGGACCGGACGAACGGAAGACGTCGACGCGGATGTCGCCCTCCGGAACATCGACCTCGACGGCCTCCTCCATGACGGGGATGACCTCGACCGCGGCGAAGGACGTCTGGCGCTTGTCGGCCGAACCGAACGGGCTGATGCGCGCGAGGCGATGCGTGCCCGCCTCGACGGACAGTGTTCCGTAGGCGTACGGGGCGTCGATCTCGAACGTCGCGGACTTGATGCCCGCTCCCTCGGCGTAGGACGTGTCCATGACCTTGACGGGGTACTTGTGACGCTCGGCCCAACGCAGGTACATGCGCATGAGCATCTCGGCGAAGTCGGTGGCGTCGTCGCCGCCCGCACCGGAGCGGATCGTGACGACGGCCCCGCGCGGGTCATATTCGCCGTCGAGAAGGGTCTGCACCTCGAGCTGCCCGATCGTCTCGGTCAGCTCGGCGAGCTCCTTGCGGGCCTCCTCGGCCGACTCCTCGTCGTCCATCTCGAGCGCGAGCCCGACGAGCACCTCGAGGTCGTCCAGGCGGCTCTCCACGGAGTCGATGCGCGCGAGCTCGGACTGGCGGTGGCTGAGGGCGCTCGTCACCTTCTGCGCGGCATCCGGGTCGTCCCAGAGGTCCGGCGCGCCGGCGGCATCGCTCAGCCGCTCGATCTCTTTCCGGAGTGCGTCGACGTCCACCACCGCCTGTATATCGGCGAAGGTGGCACGGAGGGCCTGGATTTCGGCGGAGAGATCGAAGTCGAGCATGACAGTCCAGACTAACGTGGATGCACGTGACCCATCGCCCGCCCTCGCCTCCCCCGGGCGACGGATCTCGTCGAGAGACCGCGGCGGTACTCGGGCGCTTCGCCCCGATGATCTACGGACCCACCGTCCTCTTCGCCGTCGGCGAGGGTGCGGTCCTGCCGCTTCTGCCCGTCCTGGCCGCGCGACTCGGCGCCGACATCGCTGTCGCCGGGCTCGTGGCATCCGCTCTGGTCGTGGGTCAACTGGTCGGAAACCTGCCCGCCGGGTGGGCCGTCGCCCGCATCGGCGAGCGCCTGTCGATGGCGGTCGCGCTCGGAATCGCCATGCTCGGTGTGGCGGGCGCGCTCGTCGCCCCCAACATCGGCGTGCTCATGGCATCCGTCCTGCTGATCGGTCTCTGCGCCGCGGTCTTCGGGCTCGCGCGCCACTCGTTCATGACCACGCGCGTCCCGCTCTTCTATCGCGCCCGCGCCCTGTCGTTGCTCGGCGGCACGTTCCGCCTGGGCATGTTCGTCGGACCCTTCATCGCCGCAGCCCTGCTCGCGATCTTCGGCACTGAGGACGCGGCCCTCTGGTTCTTCGGCGCCTGCCTGATCGGCACCTCCCTGCTCGTGCTGCTCGGGCCGGACCCCGAGGCACGACTCGCCGCGGAAGAGGCGCGCGGGGACGGGACGGATGCCTCGGCCGCCCGCGCGACAGAGCCCGCGAGCGTCGAGCGCACCGACATCGAACCCGAAGACACGGGCGAGGCGGTCACGGGAGCGATCCCGACATCCGAGCGCATAGGTGTGCTCCGCACGATGTGGCAGAACCGGGGCGTGCTGGTGCGGCTCGGCCTGGCCGCGGCATCCCTGTCGTCCGTCCGCTCGGCGCGTCAGCTCGTGATGCCGCTGTGGGGCCTCTCGATCGGGCTGGATGCCTCGACCATCGCGCTCGTCGTCGGCATCTCGGGCGCCATCGACTTCGCCCTGTTCTACGTGAGCGGGCAGATCATGGACCGATTCGGGCGGCTCTGGGCCGTGCTGCCGTCGATGGTGCTGATGGGCGGCGGATTCCTCGCCCTGTCCGTGACGCACGACCTCGACGACGCGTCGATGTGGTTCGCCGCGTTCGCCATGGTGCTGAGCGTCGGCAACGGCCTCTCCAGCGGCATCCTGCTCACGCTCGGAGCCGATGTCGCACCCAAGTCGAACCCCGCACCGTTCCTCGGTTCGTGGCGCACGCTGACCGACGCGGGCGGCGCGGTGACCCCGCTGCTCGTCTCGGGTGTGACCGCGGTCTGGTCCATCGGAGGCGCGGTGGCCCTGATCGGCGTGATCGGCGTCGTGGGCGCGGCCGCCTTCGCGCGCTACGTTCCGCGGTTCGTGCCCCGCGTGCGGTGACAACGGCCCCGCAAAACCGAGAACCACGCGCGTGGACCCCGCGCTCTTTGCCCCGCGCTCCATCGGGTGCGTCTCGAGGTCGATGCGGACATCCGAGAGGAACGCCGGGGCCGAGATGGTCGAACCGGACCGATATCCGACCCGTTCGAACCCGTCTTACCTCTCGGATGTCCGGGCCAGCAGATGAGCGAGCTCAGTCGTCGGCGAACATGGCCAGTGTCGCGGCACCGACGATCGGGCCGTCGCCGCTCAGACCGCTCGGCACGACTCGGACGCGCCGGGCGTAGGGCAACACGCTGGCCTCGTCGGCGAATCGCTGCACCAGGTCGACGTAGTCCAGGGCCACGTTCGAGAACCCCCCGGCGACCACGGCGATATCGAGGTCGAGCAGCGTCGACGCTCCCGAGATGGCCTCACCGACGGCCCGCGCCGAACGTTGCACCGCGGCGCGGGCGATCGGGTCGCCGCCGGCGTACGAGGCCGCGAGTTCCTCCCCCGTGCCGCCGTCCCACCCCTGTTCGCGCGCCCAGGCGACGGTGCGCGGTCCGGAGGCGAGGGATTCGACCGTGCCCGCGAACGGATCGGCATCGTCGCGCTCGCGCAACCGCAGCTGGCCGACGTGCCCGGCATTGCCGCTGCGGCCGAGAGCGGGCCGGCCGTTGACGATGAACCCACCTCCGACACCCGTCGACACCACGAGCGCAAGGGCGTTCAGCGCACCACGCGCCGCACCGAGGCGGTACTCGGCGAGCGCGATGCAGGTGCCGTCCAGCGCCATCCGCACCGGCAGAGGTGCGAATCTCACGCCGACGACGGAGCGGATCTCGGCCCCGGCCGCGCCCGGCATGTTGACGGGTGCGATCGTGCCGGTGACCAGGTCGATCGGTCCGGCCGAGCCGATGCCGATCCCGATCACGTCGGCATCCGTCGGCCGGGCATCGAAGGCCCGCGTCGCGGCGCTGAGCACGGCCCGTTCGAGCCCCGACCGCGTGATCGTGGCCCCGGTGGGCCCCCGGAAGGATGACCCCGGCACCCGCCGTCCCCGCCGGCCGATGAGCGCGGCCCCGGCCCTGGTACCCCCGAAACCCGTCGCCACGGCCGGGTCCGGGTCCGACGGCCCGGCTGCGCCCC
>CAYZEL010000107.1:0-1925 GCA_964477515.1 uncultured Microbacterium sp. | reverse complement strand
ATCGATCGCCAGGGCGAGGTCGCGGTCGGACGGGCCGGATGCATCGAGCAGGCGTGCGTTCACCTGCTCAGCTTGGACCGGCCGCGCCCCGATCCAAAAACAGACTCTGCGTGGCCTTCAGTCGACCGCTGTTCGGCTGGTCGCCGTCGCGTCGAGCGCGACCCCCGCCGGCACGAACACCGAGAACAGAATCGGATGCCACGTCGCCGCAACGGTCACCCGCGCCGACAGGCCGTCGGGCGTGCTCGCCGACACCAGCGTGAGCCCCGACCCGGCGATGTCGACCAGGGCCCTCGCCTGTGATCGGACGCCCTCATCAGTCAGGATCGCGCGCGGCTCACCGCCCTGCAGCACCAGAGCAAACCCGTCCGCACCGGCCAGGGCCGCGGCATCCGCTACCGAATCGACGCGCTTCTGCGCCAGGTACAGGCTCGCGGCATTCGCCCCGACCAGAATCAGCGCGATCGCAAGCACCGCGTACCCCAGGGTGAGGAGCATGACGGAACCCTCGTCATCCGGCTCGCGCGGCGCCCGCCGTCTCTCGAGCACTCGATTCGTCATCATTCCGCTCCCCAGAACCGTGAGACCTTGTGCACGGCCGTCGCCGACACGGGCACGCTCGCGATCCGGTCGAGGCCCAGGACCGGCGGCACGAGGGACAACGGCACCCGCGCGGCCACCGACACGACCATCGTCGCCCCGGCGCGCGGACACGCACCGCCCGCCGGGACGCACGTGAAACCGACGTCGATGCCGCGCGCGTCGATGCCGTACTCGTCGGCGGTCGTCCGAAGGATCGCGGCGGCACGGGCATCCGCGCTCGCTTCATCCGGTGCCATAGCGATGGCCCGCGCCAGGTGTCGTGCACCCGATTCGACGCCCAGTGCGTGCGACTGGATCACCCCGAGGGACGCGATCAGGTACACCAAGGGCACGAGCAGAAGCAGCCCGACGACGATGAACTCGAGAGGCGCCGAGCCGCGCTCGTCAGACACCACGCCCCGCTCATCACCCCGTAGCGAGCCGCGCGACAGAGGTTGGGTACGCCGGGACGCCCGGCTAATCGAGAGACTCCGCGGGTGCATACGCGCTCACCTCCAGCGCCCAGGGCACACCGATCAGGCCGACCAGCGGCAGGGTCGTCCGCACCGTGACCTCGACCGCCGGGTATCCGAGGCGTTCGCTGTCTCGCGCCGAGACATCCTCGGCGAACGCCCCGCCGACCGTACGCGTGATGATCTCGCGCGTGCGCTCGGCACCCTCCGCGAGGCTCGTATCGGCGAGCGCCGCCCGATGCGCTCCCTCGACCGCGGCATCGTGCACCACGTTTCGCACGTAGACGGCCACGCCGAACTGGATGATCGCGAGGGTCAGCGCCGTCAGAACCACCCCCACGAGCACGAACTCGACGGGCGCTGAGCCGCGCGAGTCGAGGACGAGGCCGCCGAACCGGCGATTCCGCAGGGCCATCAGCGGGTCAGAGGCCCGAGACGCGTGCGATCGCCTGCTGGAACAGCTGACCGAGGGCCGGTCCCGCGAGCGCCCAGATCAGCACGACCAGTCCGGCTGTCATCAGCGTGATCAGTACCCAGCCGGGCATAGACTTCCACCTATGACAGTATCCGGCTTGGTTGACTTCTACCTACGCCTTTCCGTTGATCGCGACGGAAAAGCAGGCCGGGTCCTACTACATCGGCAAGAACGGCCAGCTTATGCAGTACGTCGGCGGGGCCGGTCAGCCGGTGCAGCGCCGCGGAGCCGGCGTCGCCGGTGGTAAGACTCTCTCCGAAATCGAGAAGATCAAGAAGCTGATCCCAGTGCGGGATGCGTTCCGCGACGTCTACCGCGGCGACCTCGCTGGCGATACTGAGGCAGCAGCGGCAGCCCGCCAGATGGGCGACTCAGCGGTGAGCTTGGTTCGAGGG
>CAYZEL010000106.1:0-7861 GCA_964477515.1 uncultured Microbacterium sp. | reverse complement strand
CCCCCGGAACGCTACGGTGTCGTCGTACGCCATCGGCAGCAGTGCGCGCGCGGCCCTCAGCTGCGCCGTTGCCTCCTGAACCGGCGCGAGCATGACGACGAGCTCGGGTGCGGTCTTCCAGACCCAGACGAGCACCCGGCCCCCGGCGCGGCGCATCAGCAGAGGATCGGCCTGGCTCATCGCCCACGCGGCGAAACCGGACGAGGGTCGCTCGGTCGCCCCCATCGCTCGATTCGCCTGCGACAGCAGCATTCCGATGGCGGCTTTGCGGTGTCGCCGACCGCGCCAGCCGAGCGACCCCGTCACCGCCACCCAGCGGTTCGGATCGGCATCGGCCTGCAATCTCGCCATGTCCCCACAGTAGGACGGATGCCTGGGGGTCCGCCCGATCGCGGGCGCGGGACCCCGGGCGTGCCAGGACGCTCGGGTAGAGTGGGCCGCGCGCAGCACCCGACCGTGCGACCCCGTTCCGCCGCACAGATTGGCACCCAGCATCCCGTGAGTTCCTCCGAGACCCACGGCGTCCCTCGCGAGTCCGCCTCGGCGGTGCCCGCCGGGGATGCGACCGCTTCCGCGCGTCCGTTGACGGTCGTGATGGGCTGCGACACCTTCTTTCCCGACGTGAACGGGGCCGCTCGTTTCAGCGAGCGACTCGCCGCGGGCCTCGTTCAGCGGGGACACGATGTGCATGTCGTGGCGCCGAATCAGGCGTATCGCCGCAAGGCGCCCGGCATCGAGATCATCGAGGGCGAGCCCATGACGGTCCACCGGCTGCCGTCGGTGCGCTGGCCCCCGCACGACTGGTTGCGCTTCGTCTGGCCATGGCGCAGCAAGCACTACGCCCGGCAGGTGCTCGATTCCGTCAAGCCCGACGTCGTCCACATCCAGTCCCACATCGTGATCGGTCGCGGTCTGACCCGCGAGGCGGTCAAGCGGGGCATCCCGGTCGTCGCGACGAACCACGTCATGCCGGAGAACATCCTCGATCACACGACGCTTCCGGGGTGGATGGATCGTCTGCTGGTGAAGTGGGCCTGGGCGGACGCCAACCGCACGTTCCAGATGACGTCGGCCGTGACGACACCGACCCGCAACGCCGCGAACTTCCTCGAGGCGGCGATCGACATCACGGGGGTCGTCCCGATCAGCTGCGGCATCGCCGCGTCGAACTACCGGCCCGACCTCACGCCGCGCGATCGCAACCGCGTGCTGTTCGTCGGCCGGCTGACGCGCGAGAAGCAGATCGATCTGTTGCTCGAGGCGATCGTCACCCTCGATCCCTCGCTCGACGTACAGGTCGACATCGTCGGCGGCGGCGACCAGCGCAAGCACCTCGAGCAGCTCGCCGAGCGACTCGGGCTGGCGGATCGCGTGACGTTCTATGGGCGCGTCGAAGAGGGAGAGCTCCGGGCCCTCTACTCGCGTGCGAGCGTCTTCGCGATGCCCTCGGTCGCCGAGTTGCAGTCGATCGCCACCATGGAAGCGATGGCCTCGGGCCTGCCCGTGGTCGCGGCCGATGCGATGGCCCTGCCGCACCTGGTCCACGACGGCGAGAACGGCTACCTGTTCGACCCGACGTCGTCCGCCGACCTGGCCGCGAAGCTCACGACGGTGCTGACCGCCGCGCCCGAGGAGCGTCGACGGATGCAGGAGGCATCGCTCGAGGGCGTCCGCATCCACGACATCGACCGGACGCTGCGCACGTTCGAATCGCTGTACCGGGGCGAGCCGGTCGAGGACTGAGGTCACCCCGTGAGCGAGGTTGCGCGTCGGGTCGCGCTGGTGTGCGACTACTCGCTCGACTACCTGGGCGGCGCACAGAGCGCTTTTCTCGACGAGGCCCGGCTGCTGCGCGACCGCGGACACGAGGTCGTGATCGTGGCACCAGCGTCGCGTCGCTCCGACCGGGGCGCTCTCGGTCGCTGGCAGGACGAGGGCGGCGACGTGATGGCCGTGCGCGCCTGGGTGACGCTGCCCGGAGTGCATCTCCCGGTCATCCGCAACACACGGCGCCTCCGCGCTCGTCTGGCGCGCGAGATCGAGCGGCGGCGCATCGACGTCGTGCACGTGCATTCCGAATTCGGGCTGTCCGCGGCGGCCGTCTCGGTCGCTCGGGCGCGAGGCATCCGCACCGTCCAAACCGTCCACACGTTCTTCTGGCGGGCCGATATGCCGACGGGATTCCGGAGAGGGGTTGCCGCTGCGATCGGCGGCTTCGGCCGGTGGCTGCGCGGATTCCCCACGACGCGCGTCGCACTCGCGCCCACCCCCGTCGATTCCGCGCTTCGCAACCTGACCCTCTCCCTCGCCCTCCGCGCGGACGTCGTCGTCTCGCCCTCGGCTCACCAGGGGGAGCGCCTCCGCGCCGCCGGGGTGCGAGTCGTGCGGGTCGTACCGAATGCCGTGACTCCCGGTCCCGCGGGCGAGCCCCTCACCGACGCCGGACCACCGCTGCGCATCCTGTGGGTCGGTCGCCTCGTTTCCGAGAAACGCCTGATCGAGTGGATCGATGCGGTCGTTCAGACCGCGGCGGCCGTCAGCCCGGGCAGCTTCGAGGTCGAGATCGTCGGCGAGGGACCTCTGCGCGCGTTGGCCGAGCAGCGAGCGGGCGACGCCCCGGTACGATTCCTCGGTCGCCTCCCGCGGGATCAGGTGCGGGAACGGATGCGGGCGGCGCACCTCGTCGCGCTGACATCGTTCGGGTTCGACAACCAGCCGGTGACGATCGTCGAGGCCCTCGAGGCTCGGCGCGGCATCTTCTACGTCGATCCCGCGCTCACGGAGGGCACCGAGCTCTCGGGCATCCGTGCGTTCGGGCCCGATGTGCGCGCGATGTCTCAACTGCTGACGACGCTCGTGCGCGACCCGCGTCCGGTGCTCGAGGCATCCGCTCGCGCGGCCGAGGCGGCGCGCGAGTTCGACCCGGTGCTGCACGTGGCGCGCATCACGGACGCCTACTCGACGCCCGCGTCCGGGTGACGGTGTTCCCGTCCGGGTGACGGGGCCTTCACGGAAGGCGGGAGCGGTCGGTGGGTACCGCGCGATAGCCATCGCGCAGGACGGCGACGGCCGTGGCGGCTATGCCGACCACGGACAGCGCGGCGAAGAGAATCAGAAGGATCATGGCGGAAAAGCTACGGTAGATCTGATCGTGCCACGAGTGGCAGGAAAGCCGTGTATCGTATGAATCCTGCCAGGCCCGCCCGGTGCCGTGAGGAGCGCACATGAAGACCGTCGCCGTGATCGTTCAAGAGGGATTTGCGCCGTTCGAGTTCGGGGTCGCCTGCGAGGCTTTCGGCCTCGATCGCTCCGACGACGGGGTGCCCACCTTCGACTTCCGCATCGTGACCCCTGATCCGGGGGCGGTCGGGTCGAACCTGGGTTTCTCGATCAACGTCGACTCGGACCTGTCCTTCGCGTATCAAGCCGATCTCGTCGTCGTATGCCCGGTCCCTCGCGCGACGTGGGACAGCGTCGATTCCCGCGTTCTGGACGCCGTGCGCCACGCCGCCCAGCGCGACGCGTGGCTGCTCAGTGTGTGCAGCGGATCGTTCGTCCTCGCGGCGGCCGGTGTGCTCGATGGCGGACGCGCCACGACCCACTGGCGCTACGCCGACACCATGGCGGCGATGTATCCCGGGGTCGAAGTGGACCCCGACGTGCTCTACGTGCAGGACGGCCGGATCATCACGAGCGCCGGCACAGCCGCCGGTCTGGACGCGTGCCTCCACCTGCTGCGGATCGAGCTCGGCGCTGCACTCACCAACATCATCGCGCGGCGGATGGTCATGCCGCCGCAGCGGGACGGCGGTCAGGCGCAGTTCATCGCGCAGCCCCTTCCCGAGGCATCCTCCCTGTCGTTGTCGCCCGTGACGGACTGGATGCTCGAGAACCTGCGGCAGGACCTGAGCGTCGACGACCTGGCGGCACGCGCGCACATGTCGCCACGGACGTTCGCCCGCCGTTTCAAGGCCGATCTGGGCACGACTCCCGCCGCCTGGCTCGCGCGACAGCGGATCATCCACGCGCAGCGTCTGCTCGAAACGACCGACCTCGCCCTGGATCGCATCGCCTACGAGTGCGGGTTCGGTTCGGCGGCGGTTCTGCGTCAGAATTTCGCGCGGGTGCTGGGCACCACGCCGACGGCGTATCGCTCGACCTTCAGTTGCTCGACGGATGCAGCACCCGTGCCGATCCTCGAGGGTTCGGCCGCGTGATCTCACCATGAGATCTCTTGTCGTCGCGGGCGGCGCCTGATAAAGTTGAGTCAATAGGGCTCAAGTTTATGGGCCGCAGATTTCAGGAGAAACAATGAACGCCACGCAACAACCCGGGCAAGAGGAGCAGCAGAGCCCTCTCGAGCAGTTCGGGATCAACCTCACCGACCGGGCGCGGCAGGGCAAGCTCGATCCGGTCATCGGCCGTGACGCCGAGATCCGTCGCGTCAGCCAGGTGCTCACGCGACGCACCAAGAACAACCCCGTGCTGATCGGCGAGCCCGGCGTCGGCAAGACCGCCGTCGTCGAGGGCCTGGCGCAGCGCATCGTCGCGGGCGACGTCGCCGACTCGCTCAAGGACAAGGAACTCATCGCCCTCGACATCTCGGCCCTCGTGGCCGGTGCGATGTACCGCGGGCAGTTCGAGGAGCGCCTCAAGAGCGTGCTGAAAGAGATCACCGAGTCCGACGGGCGCATCATCACGTTCATCGACGAGCTGCACGTGCTGATGGGCGCGGGTGGGGGAGAGGGTTCGGTTGCCGCATCGAACATGCTCAAGCCGATGCTCGCCCGCGGTGAGTTGCGCCTGATCGGCGCGACGACGCTCAACGAGTATCGCGAGTTCATCGAGAAGGATGCCGCGCTCGAGCGCCGATTCCAGCAGGTCTACGTCGGCGAGCCGTCGGTCGAGGACACGATCGCGATCCTGCGTGGGCTCAAGGGTCGCTACGAGGCGCACCACGGCGTCACGATCAGCGACGGCGCGCTCGTGGCGGCCGCGTCGCTCAGCAACCGGTACATCCCGAGCCGGCAGCTCCCCGACAAGGCGATCGACCTGATCGACGAGGCGATGAGTCGACTGAAGATGGAGATCGACTCGAGTCCGGTCGAGATCGACGAACTGCGGCGGTCAGTGGATCGCATGCGCCTCGAGGAACTCGCCCTGAAGAAGGAGAAGGACGACGCCTCGAAGGAGCGCCTCGGCAAGCTGCGCGAGCAGATGAAGAAGGCCGAGGGCGAACTGGCGGCGCTCGAGGAGCGCTGGCAGCGGGAGCGTGCCGGACTGAACAGGGTCGGCAACCTCAAGAAGGAGCTCGACCAGGCGATCACCGAGAGGGACCGCGCGCTGCGTGAGGCCGACTACGCTCGCGCGTCCAAGCTCGAGTACGAGACCATCAAGCGACTGCAGGCCGAAGTCGCCGAGGCGGAGCGGGCCGAGGCATCCGCCCCCGATGGTGAGCGGATGGTCAACGAGCAGGTCACGGACGAGGACATCGCGGCGGTCATCGCGGCGTGGACGGGCATTCCCGTGGGGAGGCTGCTGCTGGGCGAGAGCGAGAAGCTGCTGCACCTCGAGGCCGAACTCGGCAAGCGCCTGATCGGGCAGAAGGATGCGGTCAAGGCCGTCTCCGACGCCGTGCGCCGCTCGCGCGCGGGCATCAGCGACCCCGCACGACCGACCGGATCGTTCCTCTTCCTCGGCCCGACGGGCGTCGGCAAGACCGAACTCGCGAAGGCGCTCGCCGCGTTCCTCTTCGACGACGAGCACGCCATGGTGCGCATCGACATGTCGGAGTACGGCGAGAAGCACTCCGTCTCGCGCCTGGTCGGTGCTCCCCCCGGTTACATCGGGTACGAGCAGGGCGGCCAGCTCACCGAGGCCGTGCGGCGGCGCCCGTACAGCGTTGTGCTGCTGGACGAGGTCGAAAAGGCCCATCCCGAGGTCTTCGACGTCCTGCTGCAGGTCATGGACGACGGACGGTTGACGGATGGCCAGGGCCGCACGGTCGACTTCAAGAACGTCATCCTGATCCTGACCTCGAACCTGGGCTCGCCGATCCTGATCGACCCGACGCTGTCGATCGAGCAGAAGCGCGAGGCCGTGCAGGGGCTCGTGCGTCAGGCGTTCAAGCCCGAGTTCATCAATCGCCTCGACGACATCGTCATCTTCCAGGCGCTCACGCAGGATGATCTGGCGCAGATCGTCGAGCTGTCGGTCGATGCCCTGCAGCGGCGTCTGCATGACCGTCGGCTCACCCTCGCCGTCACGCCCGATGCCCGGGCCTGGCTGGCCGAGCGCGGGTACGACCCGGCCTTCGGCGCACGACCGTTGCGCCGCCTCATCCAGTCCGAGATCCAGGACCGCCTCGCCATGGCGATCCTCGCGGGCGGAGTGCGCGACGGCGACACCGTGCGGGTTGATGTCGCGGCGGACGGTTCGTCGCTGGTGCTGACCAGCGCGGGTCCGACCGCGCCCGCGGCTTCCGAGGCATCCGATGACGACGTGATCGAAGCCGAGATCGTCGAGTAGTAGCCGGCGCGGGGTGTCTCGCCCGGGTTGGTGCGACGGGCTTCGTGTCCGTGTCAGAACAGCGTCGGCGGGCCCACGTCGAAGTGCGGGCCCGATGCCGACGGGCGTCCTGACCCGGTATCGCGGCGTGGCGCCCACACCGGTCCACCCGCGGAGCGCGTTCCGGCCGACCGCGTCGTGATGACCGGCCCCGGCCCGCGCGCCCGCATCGTCTGTTCCTCTTCGGCACTCCCATCGAGCTTGTGCGCCCGGATCAGCGGTCGCACACGTTTTGCGAGCCACTGCCGGTAGCCCTTCGGTGCGTTCGTGGTCGCGCCCGGGTACAGGCCGCGGTACGACGAGACCAGCTCCGGATGCTCCCGCTCGAGCCACTGCATGAACCAGGGTTTGACTCCCGGACGCAGGTGCAGTGCGCCGTAGACGACCCGCACAGCCCCGGCATCCTTGATGCGGGCGAGCGCGTCGTCGAGCGCGGGGATCGAGTCCGTCAGATGCGGCATCACGGGCATCATGAAAACCGTCACCGCGAATCCCGCCGCGGTCGCGGCGCGCACGGCCTCGAGGCGCGCGGTCGCGGTCGGAGTTCCCGGCTCGATCGAGCGCTGCAGCGTGTCGTCGAACACCGCGATCGAGAAGGCCAGATCGACGGGCACCTGCTCGCGGGCGGCGGCCAGCACACCGAGGTCGCGTCGGATCAGCGTCCCCTTGGTGAGGATCGACAGGGGCGTGCCGGACTCGGCCAGGGCTTCGATGATCGACGGCATCAGTGCGTAGCGTCCCTCGGCGCGCTGGTACGGGTCGGTGTTCGTGCCGAGGGCGACGTGCTCGTGCTGCCAGGATCCGGCACGCAGTTCACGCCGCAACACCTCGGCCACGTTGGTCTTGACGATGATCTGCGAGTCGAAGTCCGCTCCCGCATCGAGGTCGAGATACTCGTGCGTGCCCCGAGCGAAGCAGTATGAGCAGGCATGACTGCAGCCTCGATATGGATTGATCGTCCAGTTGAACGGCATCGCCGAAGCTCCCGGCACGTGGTTCAGGGCGGACTTCGCGAGCACCTCATGGAACGTGATCCCGGCGAAGTCGGGAGTCGTGACGGAGCGCACGAGCCCGTCCATGCGCTCGAGACCGGGAAGTGCGGATTCGTCCGCAACTCCGAGTTGTTGTCCCCGCCATCGCATCCTACATTCGAACATAAGATCGAAGTATCCGTCAACCGTCGTTCATCGGGGGGTGAGCACCCAGGCTGATCGGACACAATGATGGGATGACCTCCGCGACCGGGTCACCCGAATCCCGCCGCGCTGCCCGGAACTCAGCACCACGATCCCGG
>CAYZEL010000105.1:0-7936 GCA_964477515.1 uncultured Microbacterium sp. | reverse complement strand
AGCTCATCAATGACGAGACCGGCATCGCGACCGACACAGTCGAGCTGGACAAGTCCTTCACCGACGACCTCGACATCGACTCGATCTCGATGATGACGATCGTCGTCAACGCAGAAGAGAAGTTCGGCGTCACCATCCCCGACGACGAGGTCAAGAACCTCAAGACCGTCGGCGACGCCGTGACGTTCATCACGTCGAACCAGTCCTGATTCACCCTCTCGGGGGCCCCTGGGCCCCCGAGAGCGACAGCAACGCCTGAGGATTCGTGTCATGACCACCAAGCGCATCGTCGTCACCGGAATCGGTGCCTCGTCACCCCTCGGTGGCACCGCCCCCGAAAGCTGGACCGCTCTGCTCGCCGGTGTATCCGGCACCCGGACGCTCGAGCACGAGTGGGTGGCCAAGTACGAGCTGCCCGTCACGTTCGCCGCCGAGGCCATCGTGCGTCCCGAGGACGTCCTGCCCCGGCCGACCGCGAAGCGGCTCGACCCGGCGTCGCAGTTCGCCATGGTCGCCGCGATGGAGGCGTGGGCGGATGCCGGCGCCCCCGAGGTGGAGCCCGAGCGTCTCGGCGTCGACTTCGCGACCGGCATCGGCGGTGTCTGGACCCTCCTCGACGCGTGGGACACCCTGCGCGAGAAGGGCCCCCGGCGTGTCATGCCGATGACGGTGCCGATGCTCATGCCGAACGCGGCGGCCGGCAACCTGTCGCTGCACTTCGGGGCACGCGCGTTCGCCCGCACCGTCGCCAGCGCGTGCGCCTCGAGCACCGAGTCGATCGTCAACGCGGTCGAGCACCTGCAGGACGGCCTCGCAGACGTCGTGATCGCGGGCGGCACCGAGTCGGCGATCCATCCGATCACCATCGCGTCGTTCGCATCGATGCAGGCGCTCTCGCGTCGCAACGACGACCCCGCGACGGCATCACGTCCGGGCAGCATCGACCGCGACGGCTTCGTCATGGGCGAGGGTGCCGGCGTGCTGATCCTCGAGACCGAGGATCACGCCAAGGCTCGCGGAGCCAAGATCTACGCCTACGTCGTCGGTGGCGGGGTCACGGCGGATTCGTACCACATCACGGCCAACGATCCCGAGGGGCACGGTGCGGCGCGCGCCGTCACGATGGCTCTCGAGATGGCCGATGCATCCCCCGACGACGTCACGCACATCAACGCGCACGCGACGTCCACGCCCGTGGGCGACCCGAACGAGTACCAGGCGCTCCGGGCCATCTTCGGGGCGCGCGTCGACGACATCCCGGTGTCGGCGACGAAGGCATCGACCGGCCACCTGCTCGGTGGCACCGGCGCGCTCGAGGCGATCTTCACGGTCCTGGCCATCGGTCAACGCCTGGCGCCCCCGACGATCAACCTGACGACGCAGGACCCCGAGGTGCCCTTCCGGATCTCCGGTCAGGTCCAGGACCTCGGCGCGGGCGACCAGCTGGCGATCAGCAACTCGTTCGGATTCGGCGGGCACAACGCCGTCGTGGCCTTCTCGACGAACTGAGGTTCTGCACGGGATCCGACCCGGTCATCCAGGGGGTTTCCACATCCTGACCCAGCCAACAGGCCGCGCGAGCGCGGACGATGGGTTCGGTCCGAGTGTGGGGATGTCTGGAGTCGCGGGTCGCCGTCAGCCTACGAGCGCCTCTAACCGACCTTGTGGAGCCACACCACGGGCGCCTGATCGCTCGCGTGGCGGAAGATCTCGAGCTCGTCATCCCATGCCTGCCCGAGGGCGACACCCAGTTCGCGCTGGAGTTCTCGAACATCGCCCGCGGCGATCTCCATCGCATAGCGGATCCGGTCTTCGCCGATCACCACGTTTCCGGCGGCGTCGGTCTGCGCGTAGTGGATGCCCAGGTCGGGGGTGTGCAGCCACCGGCCACCGTCCGAGCGCGGGGTCGGATCCTCGGTGACCTCGAAACGCAGGTGCTCCCAGCCGTGCATCGCCGAAGACAGCGAGGCACCGGTTCCGACGGGGCCTTCCCAGTAGAACTCGGCGCGACGAGCCCCGGGTAGGACAGGCTGCTCGTCCCACTCGAAATTCACGGCACGACCGAGCGCACGCCCGACAGCCCACTCCAGGTGCGGGCACAGCGCCCGCGGCGCGGAGTGGACATAGATCACTCCGCGCGCCGATGATGTCGCCATTTCCACTTCCGTTTCTTCAGGTACGTCTTCCCCTACGACCTGTGACACGTGTGTCGGCGACTGCTGTTCGGTTGTGGGCCCATTATTGCCCATCACATAACGGAATCACAACACTGTGATTCGTCGGCGCGGCGTGGAGCGAACATCCGAGAGGTACCGCGGGGCAGAACGTGTCCCCCGTGGTGGTTTCCGGACCGAAGGACCACGACGGTCCTCCCGTATGTACGCGCTTAGGCTGAACGTCGTGTCTGCCGTCTCCGTCATCATCCCCTGGCGCCCCGCGCCCTCCCGCCTGACCGCGTTCGAGGCCGTGCAGAGTTGGTACGCGCGCGAATTTCCCGGCCTCACCGTGCGGACGATCGACACGGATGACGAGATCTTCGTGCTCGCCGCCTGCCGAAACCGCGCAATCGCCGCGGCGGGCCAGGATGACGTCGTCGTGATCAATGATGCCGACACGATCCCGGAACCCACGGCGTTGCGCGAGGCGATCGTCGGCGCCCGGAAGAGCGGGGTCGTGCACCTGCCGTACACCGCGTACCACTGGCTCGGCGCCGCAGGAACATCGCAGTACCTCGCGGGGACGGACCCGCAGGAGTGCTCGTTCGAACTCGTGCAGGGGGCGTGCTCCGGCGTGTACGTCACAACGCCGCGCACGTGGGCAGCCCACGGTGGGCAAGACGAGCGCTTCCGCGGCTGGGGGTACGAGGATGCCGCGTGGAACCTCGCGCACCAGACGTTGCTCGGCCGCCCGCCCCAGCGCCACGGCGGTCGGGTGTACGCCCTGCACCACGTCGCCGAGTCACGAACGGGCACCCGGTTCGACGCGAACGCCGCTCTGATGGAGCGTTACCGGTCCGCCGCCGGCGATCCTGAGGCGATGCGTTCGCTCGTGAGCGCGCGCGAACCCGCCAGCGCCCCGTAGGCGACGACAGGCCCGGGGCGAGCGGCCTGCCCGTCCGCGATCTTCCGGAGCAGCGCACGGTCCACATCGACGCCGGTAGCGCCATCGCGGCCCCCCAGAAGACCGCGCACTGCATCGGCCACGTCCTCGACGGTCGCAGCGTTGGGGTCGAGCGCCACGCCGACCCGCGTGCGTTCGACGGTCGCGGCTCCCGCGAACTGGTCGGTCGAGAAGGGCAGGACGAGCAGCGGCACGCCACTTCCGAGAGCCTCTGTGACGGAGTTGTTGCCGCCGTGGTTGACCGCCGCCGTCGCACCCGCGAGCAGCCGCACCTGTGGCAGGTGCGAACGGACGAGCCATCCGTCCGGCACCTCACCGAGAGCCGCCACCGGAGTCGCACCCGTCGCGATCGCGGCGCGTACGCCCAGGCGGCGAAGCGCCTCGGCTACCCGCGCCAGCACGTCGTCCCGCACCGACAGGAAGCTCCCGAAGCTCACGTAGACGTAGGGCTCGTCCCGCGCGATCCACTCCACGATGTCGGCAGCCACCTCTTCGTCGCGCCGAGTCGACCCCAGAAAAGCGTGGGGCGGCAGCATCCGTCCCTCGGTCTCGGCGAGCTCTGCGGGGTAGTTGTAGAGCACGGTGCCCCCGTGTGCACCACCGTGGGTCGCGAAGGCGTCGCTCACGTCTGCCGCCTGGCCGTCGAGTTCACGGGCGGCCCGGTTCCACTCCCGTGTGAAGCCCGCGGCGACTCGGTCACAGAGCGCGCGAAGCTCGGCCAGATCACCCTCCGCCGGCGTGAAAGCGCTGGGCCAGAACTGCGGATAGCCGTACACTTCGCCCGCGACGGGCAGGGCACTCGGATGACCCAGCACGACGTCCCCGTAGGGCACACCCGCGGTCTGCAGAGCCATCCGGGCGCTGAACGCCAGGTGGTCGACGATGATCGCGTCGGGGCGAACCTCGTCGACGATCTCGAGCACGCGCCGGCCCCGTCCGACGGGATCCCACATCAGATCGGTGAGCCGTTCTCGAGCCTGGTAGCGCAGGGTCTGCACCATGCCGATACGCGTGGCGTCGAAGAACCCGCGCAGCGAGGCGCCCTCGTCGCGCGGCTGTTCTTCCGCGCGGATCACCCCGGCGTTCGATCCGCGGCCGAGGGTCAGATCGATGCGCTCGAGCCCGAAGTCCGCGACGATTCCGGCGGTGGACGGTCCCGTCGCGACGACCACGCGCTCCCCCGCGTCACGCCAACGCGTTGCGAGGGTCGCGAGGGGAAGCAGGTGCGAGGCGTAGTCGGGGCTGATGACGAGCAGCGTCACCCGAGAACCCCCGCCGCGCGGATCAGCTCGGCCTCTTCGCGGGCCACGCCGCGGTAGACCGGGCCGAGAGCCGACGCCATCCCCTGGATCGTGAAGCGCTCGCGAACCATGTCGTGCGAGCGCTCCGCGCGCGCGTCGTCGCGCTCGGCGGCGATGCCGAGCGCCTCGGCGATGGCCCGCTCGAGGCTCGCCACGTCCCACGTCTGTGTCAGCACGCCGGTGTCGCCCCGCGTGACGTAGGTCGCGGGGCCGCCGCCATCGGGCGCAACGACGGTCAGGCCCGTCGCCATCGCCTCGAGCAGGGCGATCCCGAACTCTTCCTTCACACTCGCACAGACGTACACACCGCCGTCGGCCGCGAGCCCCGGTATCCCGAACCGGACGGCCGCGAGCCAGCGCGCCGCGACGTCATTCGAGCGGTGACCCGCGAGCACGAGACCCCGCGCGGCGCGATCCTCGTCGGGGACGATCTCGGCGATCCGCTCCAGTTGCTCGCGTTCATCGAGGGACGGCTTCTCGAGGTCCCCTCCGATGATGAGCAGGTTCGCACGATCGGCCAAGGGCCCCCGAGCCCAGGCCTCGACGAGCGTTGCCATGCCCTTGACTCGGTGCAGTCGCCCGACGCTGACGAGCAACGGGAGCCCCCGGCGCTCGGCAGGCAATTCCTCGAGCAGCGTGCGAAGCGACCCGATCTCTGGCGGGCAATCGTCGGTCGAGCACGCGCGGACCTCGCTGACCGCGCGATCGACGACGTCGAGGTCGACGCCCTCGGCCACGATCGTGTGGCGTTCGGGGTGCGAAGAGATGTCGATGCCGACGAGCTGGCGCATATCCTCTTCGAGCTCGGGTCGCGGGAAGAGCACGGTGTGGGCGGCGTTCGAGGCGAGGCTCTGCACGAGCCGGGCGCGGAACCAGAAGTGCTCGTGCATGTCGACCTCGCCGAAGCCCGCCCGATGCAGTGCTCCCGAGAGGTCCATCGACTGGATCACCGCGTGCGGGTCCGGAGCGACGGTGAACACGACCGGGATTCCGAGTTCGCGGGCGACGTCGGCGGCCGCGAGGCTGCCCACGTCCGCCATGCGCAGGTGCAGCACGTCGATGCGACCGGCAGCGCGCAGGATGCGTCGGATGCCGCGGCGTGCCGGCACGCGCAGCGACCAGGCCGCGGCCGAGGGCACCGGCAGATCCGCGAGGGGCACGCGTCCGTAGACGTGTCCGTCGCGGTCCATCCCGATGACACCGAGATCGATCACGGCGCGCTCGCGCGGCCCTCGCGACAGGGTGACGACGCGCTGGACACCGGTGGAGGGATCCGCGACGAGCGCGTCTCCCAACCGCACGAGCAGGGTCGCGATGCCGCCGTTGTCACCGACGCCCGCCGAGGTGAGAGAGGGGTCGATATCGGCGTGCAGGAACAGCTGTGCGACCGTGAGCGGGCCGGGCGTCGGGGCCGAGCCGTTACGTGCCGGCCCGACGGCTGTTCGGGCCGAGGCGAGGTCGACGAGCGCGAGGCGCGCCGCATCCGCCAACTCGTCCCCGCCATCGGCGAGGCCGTCCAGCAGCGATGCGGCCTCGGCCGAGTGCGCGCGCTGACCGAGTGCGGCGACGGCAGCTACCCGCACGGGGCGGGACTCACCCCGATCGCCCGCGCACCGCAACAGCGAACGCGCGGCGATGGGGGCGCGCACGAGACCGAGAGTCTCGACGAGACGCGCGCGGGACGACGCATCCGGAATCCCGAGCAGAGCGCTCTCGATCGCGACGGCGAGGGTGTCCCCCGCCGTGATCGACCAGTTCTCGAGCGTCCGCTGGGCGAGCATCCCCGAGAATCCTCCCGCCGCCACGATCCCCAGCAGGCGCCCGATCGCATCGAAGCGCGGCAGCCCCGCGCCCAGCGCCCATGCGGCGTGCTCGCGGATGAAGCCGCGGTCGTCCGACAACAGGCTGCTGAGGGCTCGTGCCGCCTGCTCGTCGTACATCTCGGCCAGCGCGTGGACGGCCGTGATCGCCGCCACGTCGTCGTCGCTCGCGAGCGCTTTGGCGAGCAGCCGGAGCGTACGCACTCCCGGGTCGCGTCCCGCTTCGAAGGCGACATCGTCCGCGAGCCGGATGGCGTCGACGATCCCCGGCGCGGTGTACACCGCGTCCATGGCCGTCTGGATGCCCATCGTCGTCTCCTTCGCGCGCACGAGTTCGCCCGAACGCCGTCGCATGCCGATCGTAGCCCGCGTCGATGACATCGGCCTCGGCTGGCGTCGGGCGAATTCGGAGGCTAGGCTCCGGTGCTCGTGCGGCTTCTCTCCATCGGCGATATCGGGGTGTCCGACGGCATGATGCACATCGGCGACGAGGCGATGTTCGAAGCGCTGAGGGACGAGATGCTCGCCCGCGGTGTCGAGCTCGTCGCCGTGTCGTCCCAACCGGCGGAATCCGCCGATCGCTACGGGATCGCCGCCGTCTCGCGCGTGGGCTTCGCCGGTCTCTCGCGCGATGCTGCGGACGCACGGATGCGTCGGGTCGTAGCCGCGGCGAAGCATCCGTCGTCCCTCGGCACGGACGACCCCGCGCGCGAGGTCATCGGCGCCGTCGACGCGACGGACGGTGTCGTCATCGCGGGCGGGGGGAACCTCGCGTCACGCTGGCCCGTGCACATCTACGAGCGCGCGACGCTGGCCGCCATCGCGGGCGAGCTCGGACGTCCCGTGGTGGTCACGGGCCAGACCCTGGGACCGGATCTGATCGACGCGGATCGGGCCCTGATCTCCCGTGCCCTGCGCTCCGCCCGGCACGTCGGCGTGCGCGAGACGACATCGCTCGCCCTCGCCGACGATCTCGGCGTCGAGGCACGCCTCGGCGTCGACGACGCGTCGTTCCTCGGTGGCCGCGAACCCCGTCCGAACGATGGACCGGATGTCTCGGCCCCACCCTCCGGCGTCCTCGTCAGCCTCTCGCTCGCCCTCGGCGGCGCACCGCGCGACGAGACCGTCGCGCGCATCGCACGCCTGATCGATCAGGCGGCCGACCTCACGGGTGAGCCCGTCGCGTTCCACGCGCACTTCGGACCGCTGAACCCCCTGTCTCCACCCCGCGGCGATGCCGTGCTGCACGAAGAGGTGCGCGCACGGATGGCCACGCCCTCGCGTGTCGTCCCGACCGGCGACCCCCGTGCCGCGGCACGGCTGGCGCGGTCGTCGGCCCTGCTCATCACCGGTCGCTACCACCCCGCCGTCTTCGCCGCCCCCGCGGGCGTTCCGGTCGTCGGACTCGTGACCGACGACTACACGCGCATCAAACAGCTCGGCGTGCTCGCGCACTGGGGTCAGGACGGCGTCGCGCCGATCGCCGACGCGGATGCCTCCGGTGGGACCGTTCTGGACCGCGTATGGTCCTCGCGCGCACGACTCGCCGAGGCGGCGGCCGACCGCGAGCCCCACCACCGCGCGGAAGCCTCGCGGTGGTGGGGCTCGGTTGCAGCCGCCGGGCGGCGTTCCACGGAGTAGGGCGGGTGGGACTTGAACCCACGATCGTCGGGTTATGAGCCCGCTGCCTTGACC
>CAYZEL010000104.1:5077-7945 GCA_964477515.1 uncultured Microbacterium sp. | reverse complement strand
TGCGTCCCGAGTGCCCGGCGGATCGCGTTCAGCAGGAGATCGAGCTCGAGCGGTGACCGACGACCTGGTCAGTGCATTCCTGCTTGCGTTAGCGGCCGCTGTACTCGCCGTGGGGGGCAACAGCCTTCTATTGCGGTTCCAGACGAACGCCAAGGTGCACGAGGAGCTACGCCAGTTTGTACGCGAGCTTCATCCCAGCACGGTCGACACAATCGCCGACCTCGACCTCTTTGTCCGTGAACTCCGAAGCCCCGCGCTCGGACCCGCGGACGATAAGGAAGTGCAGCACGTTCGGAAACGCATTCGGAAGGTCTGGGAGGGTGATCTTCTGCCGAGGATGCGGCGACTGCGATACGGGCATCCAGACCCCGATGTTCGGCAATCGGCCGAGCTCATGGAAGACGAGATGTGGCCGTTGATGGTCATGGCCAAGACGCCCGAGCAGGGGCACCCGAACTGGCCGTCCGAGCCGCCAACTCAGGAGCGGCGAGGCGAAGTACTCAACGCCGCCGAAACCGCGCTCGCACAGTTTCGTCTCGCCGCATATAACGCTCCACGGCGCAACGTGCCACGCAGACATGACTACAGCGGCTACGACCTGCCGAGCAGAACAGCGCGGGCTATGTACCCGGTACTCCGCGAGATGCCCACCAAGACGCCGCGAGGGCGAGGCCGCGTTTTTCGTCGCCGCCCGTCATCCCGGTGAGGGCGGGACCTCCCGCCGCCGGGTCTTTCGGCCCAGTTCTTTCCGCGTCGACGACTCCGGTCCGCGAGAGCGAAGCCCGGCCGAAACGGGGGCTATCGCGTAAGTGACGCGGAGCGCTCATTGAGCGCACCGCTGGGACTCGGGAGGCCGGGCGGGATTCGCCCCCACCGCCCCTCCACACGCCGCGTCGCGGCGCGCGGAGCCTCGGCGGCGTGGGCCCACCCGCGCGTGACGGGACCTCGTCCTGCCACGTTCAGAAACGCAAAATGCCCGTCCAACGGACGGGCATTTCTGCGTTTGTGACCCCAGCGGGATTCGAACCCGCGTTACCGCCGTGAGAGGGCGGCGTACTAGGCCGCTATACGATGGGGCCTCACAAGACAACCGTACAAGTATGCCACGGCAGAACAAGGGCGACAAATCACGCGCGCGCCGGAGCGCGACGCTTGCCGGGGGGCTCGCAATAGCGGTTGACTTCAGGGATGCGACTCACGAAGAACGAACACGCCGCCCTCCTCCTCGAAGAAGCCGGGCGCTCGCTCGTCATCGACCCGGGGTCGCTCAGCACGCCCTTCCCCGACCTCACCGGCGTCGTCGCCGTCGTCCTCACCCACGAGCACGCCGACCACTGGACACCCGAACAACTCGACCGCATCCGCAAGGCCTCCCCCGGCGTTCCCATCTACGGACCCGAAGGCGTCGCGGCCGCCGCACCCGACTACGACATCACCGTCGTCCACCCCGGCGACACCGTCGAGCTCGAACCCTTCACCCTCCGCTTCTTCGGCGGCGAACACGCGATCATCCACAGCTCCATCCCGCAGATCCAGAACGTCGGCATACTCGTCAACGACGTCTTCTACTACCCCGGCGATTCCTACGTCGTACCCGAGGGCGGCGAGGTGAAGGTGCTCGCCGCGCCCCTCGGCGCACCCTGGCTCAAGATCGGCGACGCCATGGACTTCGTCCTCGCGGTCAAGCCGCGCCGCGCCTTCGGCACCCACGACATGACCCTCTCGGTGGCGGGACGCGACATGCACCGCGCCCGCCTGCAGTGGGCCGCTACCCAAGGCGGCGGCGAATTCCTGATGCTCGAGCCGGGCGAATCCATCGACATCTAGGAGATCCGGATGCTTCGCCCCGCACGCACCCGACGCGTCGCCCTCGCAGCGGCCGGCCTCGCGGTCGCGGCGCTCGCACTGAGCGCATGCGCCGGATCGGAGCCGAGCCACGGGGGCGTGCGGGGCGAACCCACCCTCACCGGCCAGGCCCTCGTCGTCACCGGCATCGACGAGACCCCCGACCCCCTCGGCCCCGAGGTTCGGGCCTGGGCCACCGACGGCCACCTGGTCGTGACGACGCTCGGATCGAGCAGCTGCCCGAACGTTCCCGAGATCGACGACATCGGCGACGACACCATCGCCCTCTCGATCTCGAGCGACACCGAGGGAGCCTGCACGGCCGACCTCGGCCCCACGACCTTCGAGCTCCCCGTCGACCAAGATCTGGCCGGCTACACGGTCAACGTGACGTTCGAGAACTGACCCCCACCATCCGCGAGACTTCACATAGGTCCCGTACCGGACGTGGACACGAGACACAAGTGACGTCTCGCGCCCGTGGTGCACGGGCCCGGCGGGCCTGACCCGACAGAATGTGGGCATGGAGACGCCCACCGCAACGAAGACCGCCCGCTCACGCGAGCGCGGCGTCGAACGCCTCGTCACCTTCACCGACGCCGTCGTTGCGATCGCCATCACCCTGATCGTGCTGCCGCTCGTCGACGCGGCACAGGAATACCGCACCAAGACCGCGGCCGCGTTCTTCCACGACAATGCCCTCAGCTTGCTCGCCGCCGCCCTGAGCTTCGTGCTCATCGCGTCGTTCTGGAAGATGCACCACCGCGTCTACATCGACGTCGTCGCCACGACGCCCGCGCTCATCAACGCGAACCTGCTCTGGGTCGCCGCCATCGCCTTCCTCCCCCTGCCGACGGTGATGGTCGTCGAGACCTCCGACACCACCGCGCCCGGACCCGGGACATACATCGCCACCATCCTCGCGACGATCGTCGCCATCCGCCTGCAGAAGACGACCATCCTCCGCCGCCGCCTGCGCGCCCCGGACGCGCCACCCGGCCCCACCCCCTGGCCCGAACGCTT
>CAYZEL010000104.1:0-5067 GCA_964477515.1 uncultured Microbacterium sp. | reverse complement strand
CGTCCTCGGCATTGGCGGCGGGGCCGACATCGTCTCGGCCTATGCCGTCGCGCAACTCCTGCCCGCTCAGCCGGAGCGTATCGTCGTCTACGGCAACACGAAGAAGCGCGACGACGGCTGGCTCGTGCCCCTCTCGCCGCACGTCCACCGGCTGCGCGAAGGCGAGGAACCCACGCCGCAGCGCCGCCGCCCCGCCCCCGGCACGACGGCCATCCACCGCGCCCACCCGCGCGCGGGTCGTCGCGATACGCCTGCAGAAGACGATCATCCTGCGCCGCGGCCTGCGGGGCCCGGATGCTCCACCCGTCCGCACCTCCTGGACCGACTGGTTGTCGGTGCCGCTCGGCGCGCTCGCGCTCGTCATCGCGATCGTCTTCCCCGCGACGAGCCTGTACCCCCTCCTCCTGCTCGTGCTCGCGCAACCCATCAGCGCGCTCGTGCACCGCGGCGACCGCGACTCCGTTCGGAACGCCTAGCCGAGCGCCACCCGACCCGCGCGAGACACGGATGGCTCCGCCCGAGGTCGTTCGGGCGGAGCCATCCGTGTCTGCGGGCGTCGACTAGGCGGCGACGGGAACCGCGCCGACCGACGAGACCGCACCGACCGGCTCGCGCTTGCGGACCCACTTCTTCAGGCCGACGACCGCGAACGCGGCGACGACCACGCCGGCGATCAGGGCGATCAAGAAGCCCCAGATCGGGTTGATCGCGAAGAACACGAAGATGCCACCATGCGGGGCGAGCGACGAGACGCCGAACGCCATGCTGAGCGCACCCGTGACCGCTCCACCGAGCATCGAGGCGGGGATGACGCGCAGCGGGTCGACAGCCGCGAACGGAATCGCGCCCTCGCTGATGAACGCGGCACCGAGCAGCCACGCTGCCTTGCCGTTCTCGCGCTCGACCTGCGTGAACGAGCGACGGGCGAGGATCGTCGAGGCCAGCGCCATCGCGAGCGGCGGCACCATTCCGGCACACATGACGGCGCCCATGATGAGGTACGGCGCCGAGTAGATGTCGCTCGTCGACGCGGCCGCGAGACCGGCCGTCGCGAACGTGTAGGCCACCTTGTTGACCGGGCCACCCAGGTCGAAGCACATCATGAGTCCCAGGATGATTCCGAGGCCGATCGCCGAGGCACCGGTCAGGCTGTTCAGCCAGTCCGACAGCCACACGACGAGCTGGGCGATCGGGCGACCGAGCAGCAGCACCATGAGGCCCGAGGCGAATATCGACCCGAGCAACGGGATGATCACGACGGGCATCAGGCCCCGCAGCCAGCGGGGCGCGGGCAGGCGACCGAGCCACCAGGCGATGAAGCCGGCGAGTACGCCACCGACCATGCCGCCGATGAAGCCCGCGCCCATCAGACCGGCCACGGCGCCGGCGACGAAACCGGGTGCGATGCCCGGTCGGTCGGCGATCGCGAAGGCGATGAAGCCCGCGAGCACGGGCACCAGGAAGCCCATCGATGTGGCACCGATCATGAAGGCGACCGAGCCGAGGTACTGACCCAAGCCTCCCTCGGGTAGATCGACGATCGAGTTGTCGATGATGACGGTCGAGGCGAAGTCGGTCACCTGATAGCCGGCGAGCAAGAAGCCGAGCGCGATCAGCAGGCCGCCACCCGCGACGAACGGGATCATGTAGCTGACACCGGTGAGCAGCCAGCGCTTGATGCGGGCCCCGACCGACTCGTTCGCGGTGTTGGTGCTCGAGGTCGCGGCAGAGCCGTCGGCGTTCGAGGCCGGCACGCGGTCGGCGGTCGGATCGGATGCCGCGGCCACAGCCTCGGCGACGAGCGCGTCGGCGTGGTCGATGCCGCGCTTGACCGTCGTGCGGATGACCGGCTTGCCGGCGAATCGCTGCGGTTCGCGAACGTCGACGTCGACCGCGAAGATCACGGCGTCCGCGCCGGCGATGATCGCGGGGTCGAGGGCCTTGTAACCGCTCGAGCCCTGCGGCTCGACGATCACGTCGATGTCGGCCTTCTTGCCCGCGGCGGTCAGGGCGTCGGCGGCCATGTAGGTGTGGGCGATGCCGGTGGCGCAGGCCGTGACCGCGACGATGCGCGGGCGGGGACCATGTTCGGCGGTGACCGGAGCGACGACGGCCGGTTCGGCGATCGGGGCCTCGCCTGCCACCGCGGGGGTGACGGCCGGGGCCGGAGCATCCTCTTCGCCGATCGCGACGCGGACGATCGAGACGACCTCGGCATCGGTCTTCGCCGCGCGGAGAGCCGATGTGAAGTCGTCCTGCATGAGGTTGCGCGCGAGCTTCGACAGCACGGCGAGGTGCGCCTCGGCTGCGTCCGCGGGCGCGGCGATGAGGAAGACGAGATCGGCGGGCCCGTCCTCGGCCCCGAAGTCCACGCCCGGCGTCAGACGGGCGAAGGCGAGCGACGGGATCGTGACGGCCGCGGTCTTGGCGTGCGGGATGGCGATGCCGCCCGGCAGGCCGGTCTCATCCGTCTGCTCGCGCGCCCAGGCGGCGTCGAACAACGCCCCGGCGTCGGTCGCGCGACCCTGCGCGGCGACGCGCTCGGCGAGGGCGCGGATTACCGCGGCCTTGTCGAGACCGAGATCGACGTCGAGACTGACGAGCTCGGGCGTGATGGTCGCTGGCTGTGGTGTGCCTGCTTCTGACATTGCGTGACCTCCTATGGCCGGTAGTACGAAGAGTGCTGTTCGGGGGGATCGGGAATCCACGCGACGATGTCGACGGGTCCCGTGGGCAGGTCGGCGGGGGCGGGGGCTTGAGAGCCGGGAAGGGATGCCGCGGCCGCTCCGTACTGGATCGCCCGACGCAACCGCCCCGGCGCGTCGAGCCCCTCGAGATCGCCGAGCACGAACCCGGCGAGCGAGCTGTCGCCCGCGCCGACCGTGCTGACGACCGTGATGGGCGGCGGCGTGCCCGCCCAGGCGCCGTCGGCATCGATCAGCACCGCGCCGTCACCCCCGAGCGTCACGAGCGCCGCACCGACCCGCTCCGGCACGAACGACTGCGCCAGGGCGACGACGCGGTGGATCAGATCGGATGCGTCACCCGTCGTCTCGAGCTCCACGGCAGCGAGTTCGGCGAGTTCGTCCTCGTTCGGCTTGATCAGGTCGGGCCGCCCGCGCTCGACGACGGCGCCGAGGGCCGCCCCGGACGTGTCCACCGCGACGCGGGGCGCACCCGCACCCCACCGGTCGCGCACGGCGTCGATCACGTCGACGTAGAAGTCGTCCGCCACACCCGGCGGCAGCGAGCCCGCGAGCACGAGCCAGTCGGCCCCCTCGCACGCGGCGACGACGGTCTGGATCATCTGCGCCGCCTCGGCGGGCGAGAGCACGGCACCCGGCAGGTTTATCTTCGTCGTGACGCCCGCGGGGTCGCTCAGGGTGAGGTTGACGCGGGCGTGCCCCTCGACCGGCACGACGTAGGCCGAGGCCCTGGACGCCGCCAGGATCGCCGCGTACGGATCGTCGGACGCGAGCGGCAGGACCGCGAGCACGTCCTGTCCGGCGGCCGAGATGGCCCGGGCGACATTGATGCCCTTGCCCCCGGCATCCTCGCGTCCCGGTGTGCCGGGCTGAACCTCACCCGGGCGGAGCGGAGTGTCGAGCGCGATCGAGCGGTCGAGGGCGGGGTGGGCGGTCAGCGTGACGATCACGGCAGCCACACCTCCGCGCCCGCAACCGCCAGGGCATCGGCGAGGTCGTCGGGCAGCGGCGCATCCGTCACCACCACGTCGATGTCTTCGAGCCGGCCGAAACGCACGAGATATTCCTCACCCGCCTTGCTCGAGTCGGCGAGCACGATGACACGGCGGGCCGAGGCCACGATCGCCTGCTTGACGGCGGCCTCTTCGGGATCGGGGGTGCTGAGCCCGAAGGGAGCGGCGATGCCGTTCGTGCCGATGACGGCCACGTCGGGACGCAGAGCCTCGATGGCCCGCACCGTCGACGAGCCGACCGCCGCGGCCGTGAGCCCGCGGACGCGTCCGCCGATCACCGACAGTGCCAGGTCACCGCGGGCACCGAGCTCGGCCGCGATGGGGACGGAGTGGGTCACGATCTCGGCCGTCACGCCGACCGCCCGCAGGTGGTCGGCGACCGCACGGGCGAAGGCCGCGGTCGTCGTGCCGGCGTCCACGAAGATCGAGCCGCGAAAGCCGCTGGGGATCGCGCCGAGAGCGCGAGCGGCGATGTCGGCCTTCACGGCACCGCGCTGCAGTCCGCGTTCGGCGACGGCGATCTCGACCGTGCTCGTGCGATCGAGGGCGACCGCTCCGCCGTGCACCCGGCGCAGGGCTCCGGCGCGTTCGAGAGCATCGAGGTCGCGCCGCACGGTCTCGGTGGTGACATCGAAGGCGCGGGCGAGCTCGACGACGGACACACGCCCCTGGGACTTGAGCTGACGCTCGATCGCGATCTGGCGCTCCGTTGCGTACATGCGAGTCGACCCCCGTTGGTTGGTTTCCCACACAGTACAACTCAAACCAACACAAAACAAGAGGGATGCGCAGGGAAATGCAACGAGAGCCCTGTGAGCGGGCCCCGGATCAGGAACCGGGCGTCAGCAGCCCGCTCTCGTAGGCCGCGATCACGAGCTGGGCCCGGTCGTGGGCGTACAGCTTCGCCATGATGCGGTTGACGTGGGTCTTCGCGGTGTGCGGCGAGATGACCAGGTCCTCGGCGATGTCCTGGTTGGAGCGGCCGCGCGCCACCAGCAGCAGCACCTCGCGCTCGCGCTCGGTGAGGTGCGCGAACTCGGGCGGCACGACATCCGGCTGCCCGGACGGACGCGTGGGCAGCACGTACCGCGTGATCAGCGCGCGGGTCGCGGTCGGCGACAGCAGGGCATCCCCGGCGTGCACGGCGCGAACGGCGCGCACGATCTCGTCGGGTTCCGCACCCTTGCCGATGAAGCCGCTCGCCCCGGCCCGCAGCGCCGCCACGAGGTATTCGTCCTCCTCGAACGTCGTCAGGATCAGCACGCGTGTTTCGACCAGCGCCGGGTCGGCGCCGATCTCCGCGGTCGCCGCAATACCGTCGGCCACCGGCCTCCGAATGTCCATCAAAA
>CAYZEL010000103.1:0-7951 GCA_964477515.1 uncultured Microbacterium sp. | reverse complement strand
GGATCTCGTCCCGCATGCTCTCGTCGAGGTTTCCCGTGGGTTCGTCGGCGAGCAGGACGCGCGGCCGCTTGACGATCGCGCGCGCGATGGCCACGCGCTGCTGCTGACCGCCCGACAGCTCGCCGGGCCGGTGGTCGCCGCGATCCGCGAGACCCACATGTCCGAGCGCCTCGGCGGCCCGACGCGCGCGTTCCGCACGATCCAGCCCGAGCGGCTCCAACCCCATGTCGACGTTCTCGTGCGCCGTGAGGGTCGGGATCAGGTTGAACCCCTGGAACACGAACCCGATCTCGCGCGCCCGCAGCGCACCGAGCGCCGCGTTCGACGCGGTCGCCATGTCGGTCTCGCCGAGCATGACCGACCCCTCAGTGGGGCGATCCAGCGCGCCGAGCAGTTGCAGCATCGTCGATTTGCCGCCGCCCGTCGGGCCCTGGATCGTGATGAAGTCGCCCTGCTCGATCTCCAGCTCGACGTCGTGCAGGGCCCGAACTCGGCGCCCCTTCTGCACGTACGTCTTGCCGACGCCGGTGAGGCGATATAGGACGGATGTCGGGGCATCCGGGTCGGTGTGCGCATCCGTCTCGATCGTGGTCATCGTCTTGTCTCCTGTCGTGTCGGTCATGATCAGCCCACCGAGCGCAGGGCCTCGGCCGGGCTCAGTCGAGCCGCGCGCCAGCCGCCGAAGCCTCCCGCGATGAGGCCGCCGGCAACGGCGAGCCCGATGGCCGCGGCGATCACCGCGGGGGTCAGGGGCGCGCTCAAGACGACGTCCGTCGCGGTCTGCGCCGCGGGAGGTCCCCCGAAGCCGCCCATGCCCTCTCCGCCCGGACCGCCCTGCGTCGTGGCCGCGGCGGACGTCGAGATGGTCGGCGACACGATGTTGATGGTCAGAACGCCCGCCAGCCCGATGGCGAGACCGACGACGCCGCCGATGAGTCCCTGAACGAGCGACTCCCCGGCGACCTGACCGACGACGCGTCCGTTCGACCATCCGATCGCCTTCAGCGTGCCGAACTCACGGGTGCGCCGAGAGACGCCCGAGATCGTGAAGAGCACGGCGAGCAGGACGGCGACGGCGAGGACGATGACCGAGAGCCACGTGCCGAGGTTGGTGATGAGCGAGCTGGCGCTGGACAACGAGCCCGAGACGGACGAGGCCAGGTCGGCCTGCGAGCTGACGGTGGCTTCGGGAAGCGCCTCGGCGAGCTCCGCCTGGACCGTCGCGATCGCATCGGCCGAGTCGGCCTGCACGTACACGGTCGAGATGACACCGCCGACGCCCGAGAGCGCCTGGGCGACATCGAGGGGCAGGTAGACGTTGGCGGCCGTGTCGGCCTCGTTCGACGTGGAGGCGACGATGCCGACGACCGTCATCTCGGTACCCCCGACATCCATCGTGCCGCCGACCGCCAGAGCGTTCGTCGCCGCGTAGGTCGCGTCGACGAGGACCACGTTCTGCCCCACGTCGTCGGCGCCGAGGGCCCTGCCGTCCTGGAGCGTCACGGCCGAGAGGGGGCCGACGGACACGGCCGAGGGATCGATGCCGAGCACCGTGAACGATTGGATGTCGAAGGCGCTGCCGCCCGCGCCATCCGGTCCCCCCGCCGGCGGCTCGCCGCCGTCGCCGGGCTGGCCCATCTGCGACATGTCGGGCATCTCGCCCGAGAAGGTCGTATTGGTCAGGCTCAGCGCGCCGGACGCACGCGCGACGCCGTCGAGGCCGACGACCGTCGTGAGGGTCGAGGCGTCGAGCGTCCCGCGCATGCGATCGGCCATCAGACGCGACTGGCTGAGCGAGGTGGTGCCATCGGATGTCTCCCCCGCGCCGTCCTCGAACTCGAACCGCGGTCCATCGACCTCACCGGGCGCGCTCGTCGCGCCGGTGACCGTGAGGTCGGTCCCGACCCCGTAGACCGACTCGAGCGCCCGAGCCTGGGCGTCGCGCACCCCCGCCGACAGCGAATTGACGATGATGACGAGCGCGATCGCGATGCCGAGACCGGCGGCCACGATGATCGTCTGCTTTCGACGGCCCGCGAGTTCGCGGCGTAGATAGGTCCCGTACATGTCTCTCCTCCTCTCCGGCCGGCGACCGGATCGGGATCGACGCTAGGGAGAGCGCTGATGCGCGACTCAAGATCCGCGTATGCGTTTCCGATGTGCGGACACGCATTCACAGCGAACGCATATCCGGCTCCATAGCAAGCACATAGATTTCGACCGACAATGGGCACATGACTTCCGCCGCTCCCGCCCTGCACCGCCCCGACGGCACCGCTCTGCGCATCGCCGTCGTCGACGACGAGCAGATGCTGACCGACCTGCTCTCGATGGCGCTGCGCATGGAGGGCTGGGAGGTCAAGACCGCGGCGAGCGGCTACGAGGCGCTGCAGCTCGTGCGCGACTTCGAACCCGACGCGCTCGTGCTCGACATCATGATGCCGGACCTCGACGGCATGGCCGTGCTGCACCGGCTGCGGCAGTCCGGCGACGACGTGCCCGTGCTGTTCCTCACGGCGAAGGACGCCGTGGCCGACCGGGTCGCCGGGCTCACGGCCGGCGGTGACGACTACGTCACCAAGCCCTTCAGCCTCGAAGAGGTCGTCGCGCGGCTGCGGGGACTCATGCGTCGGGCCGGATCGGCGTTCGCGGAAGAGACCGAGCCGATCCTGCGCGTCGCCGACCTGTCGCTCAACGAGGACAGCCACGAGGTCGAACGCGCCGGTGCCCAGATCGAGCTGACCGCGACCGAGTTCGAGCTGCTGCGCTTCCTCATGCGCAACCCCCGTCGCGTGGTTTCGAAGGCGCAGATCCTCGACCGTGTCTGGAACTACGACTTCGGCGGCCGCTCGAGCGTCGTCGAGCTGTACATCTCGTACCTGCGCAAGAAGATCGACGCGGGACATCCGCCGCTCATCCACACCGTCCGCGGCGTCGGATACATGATCAAGGCGCCCCAGTGACCACACCGGTGCCACCTGCGGTCGACTCTCCCGCGCGGACGGATGCCTCGGGATCCGCGCCCCCCGAGACCCGCCGACCGCGCGGACCATGGACGCTGCAGCGACGGCTGATCCTGACGGTCGTGAGCATCGTGTCGCTCATCCTCGTCCTCGTGTCGATCGTGACGAGCGCGGTGCTCGGGCGGGTGCTCGAGGGCAACGTCGACGACCGGTTGGCGACGCTCGGCACCAGTGCGCTCTCGATGCCGCCCGGCTTTCCGGGCGCGAATGCCACCGCGTACCAGATCCTCGAAGCCGGCCGCCAAGAGCCCGGCTTCCTGCTCGCGCTGCGGGGCGCCGACGGCATGCCGACGGGTGCCGTCGTTGACGACGAGACGCTCGGGGTGAGCAGGCTCGACCCCGCGCAGGTCGAGCGGATCATGGATGCCGCAACCGGGGGCATCTCGACGGTCAACGTCGGCGGCGGCCTCGGCGACTATCGCATCATCACGGTCCGCAACAGCGCGACGAACGAGACCGTGGGCGCCTTCGGTCTGCCGCTCGAGGACGTCCAGCAGACGATCACCAGTCTGCTGACGGCGATCGCGCTGCTGACGGCGGGCGGCTTGGTGCTGCTCGGCGTCGCGACCGCGTGGACCATCCGGCGCGGGCTCCGACCGTTGCACGCCGTCGCCGACACGGCGTCCCGCGTCGCCCGTCAACCCCTCGACAAGGGCGCGGTCACGATCCTCGAGCGGGTCCCCGCGGCACAGGCCGACGACCGCACCGAGATCGGCCGGGTGGGCGCGGCGCTCAATACGCTGCTCGATCACGTCGACGCATCCCTCGACGCCCGCCAACGCAACGAAGAGCGGATGCGCCGGTTCGTCGCCGACGCGAGCCACGAGTTGCGCACGCCCCTCGCCTCCATCCGCGGCTACTCCGAACTGTCGCTGCGCGACCGCACGCTGAGCGAGACGAGCGAGCAATCGCTGCAGCGCATCCAGGCGCAGTCGCTGCGGATGACGGGGATCGTCGAGGACCTGCTGCTGCTCGCGCGCCTCGACGAGGGGCAGGAGCTCGTGTACGGCACGTCCGACCTGTCGCGGTTGGTCGTCGAGGCCGTCGGCGACGCGCAGGTCGCCGCCCCCGACCATGCCTGGAGCATCGAGGTCGGCGACGAGCCCGTTCTGATCGCGGGTGACACGGCGCGGCTGCACCAGGTCGTGGCCAACCTGCTCGCGAACGCCCGCACCCATACCCCGGCGGGGACCCACGTCACCGCGAGCGTCGTGCGCGAGGGGTCGGAGGCCGTCGTGCGCGTGCACGACGACGGACCCGGCATCGACCCCGTGCTGCAGGCCGAGTTGTTCGAGCGCTTCTCACGCGGCGACACCTCGCGGGCCCGCCAGACCGGAGGATCGGGGCTCGGCCTCTCGATCGTGCGGGCGATCGTCGAGGCGCACCACGGCGCGATCACGATGAGGAGTGCGCCGGGCGACACCGAGTTCGAGGTGCGCCTGCCCGCGAAGCCGCGCGACCCCGAGGCCTGACCGCGCGATAGCACCAGGGGCGAGCCGGGGCCCGTGCCGTCCGCACGGGCGAATCTCGACACGCCGCGGCATCCGTCCCTCGCGTCGGCATGTCGGCCCACACGTCGTGCGGACGGCACACCGGTCCCCGTTCGAGCAGAGCGAGATGGAACGACGCGTCCGAGAGCCGCGCTCAGTACCCCGCGAACGCGTCCGTCGTGAGCGAACGAGCCTTGTCGAGCGCCGGGGCGAGCTCGGCGATCAGCCGGGGCGGGCCCGACACATAGGCGTGGCGGGACGACAGGTCGGGCACGACGCGCGGCAGACCTTCGGCATCCAGGCGAACGCCCCGCGCCCACACCCAGTTAGCCGGCAGGCCGCGCGGCTGGTCTCGCGTGAAGACGATGACCTCGATTCCGGATGCCTCGAGCTCGTCGCGGAAGGCCAGTTCGGATGCCTCGGACGCGACGTAGATCAGCACCGCATTGCGCTCGACGCCACGCGCCCGCGCCTCGCGCAACTGCGAGACGAAGGGAGTGATGCCGATGCCCGCCGCCACCAGGAGGACGGGCGCGTTCGGGTTGCGCGGCAACAGGAAGTCGCCCCACACTCCCGTGACGGCGTAGTCGACGCCCGGGGAGGCGACGGCAAGGGCTTTCTTGTACGTGCTCTCCCCCGCGCCCGCACCCGCGCCCGCGCCCGCACCGGCACCCGCCTTGACGCGGTACGCGATCCGCACGGTCGGCGCGTCGCTCGGCGCCGAGACGATGCTGAACTCCCGTCGCGTGCCACGGGCGTCGGCTTTGGCGTGCGGCACCTCGAGCTCGAGGTACTGCCCGGCCGCGAACCGGACCGGGCGTCGCGCCTCGAATGTCAGCTGCCGCACGAACGGCGTGATCATCTGCGCGTCCGTGAGACGCAGCCGCACCGTGTGGTGCGCGGCCCAGAGAAAAGCGATCAGGTTGCCGATCAGCAGCGCGCGCTCCTGCCCGAGCGTGAACGATCCGACCGGGATCGGCCAGCCCGCGAGAACACCCACGACGGCCGCGACCGTCAGCTGCTGCCAGCGGCGGGGCGGCAGGGTCAGAGGCTCCGAAAGCATGAACGCGCCCAGGAACAGGAACGGCGATGACCACAGCGCGAACTGCAGAGCCTGCCCCGCGTCGACCGCGAGGCCCGCCGCCTGCGACTGCACCGCGAGGCGCAGCACCGAGACCCCGACCGCGATGACGAAGAACGTCGCCACGACCCGCAGCCGCTCGGTCCGAATCAGCACGAACAACCCCAGCACGAGCACGGGCCCCGCGAGCACGGGCGAGCCGACCCACCACGCCGATGCGCCGAGGCCCGTGATCGTGAGCACGGCGGCGCCGACGGCGGCGGGATTGAGGATGTGTCGGCCGCGCCACGCGATCAGGTATTTCGACGCGACCGCGACGACGGCGGCGAGGGCGATCCAGGCCAGTTCGAGCGGAACGACCGTCGGGCGCAGGATGAACAGCAAGATGCCCGCGGTGATCAGCGACGACTCGTGCCGGATCGGCATCTTCAGCAGCCGCTGCACGAGGGCGTTCGCCCCCACGGACGCCACCAGCAAGACTGCGAGAGTGACGACGAGCTCGAGCGGCCCGGGCACGACCAGCCCGAAGAACGACAGCACGAGCGCGACGAGGGCCAGCGCCGCGAGCGCGAGCAGCACGAGACGATACATCGACATGCGTCCGAGGTACCCGCGCACGCGCGTCCACGCGCCCACCACCATTGCGATCACGAGTTTCTCCTCCGTCGATCAGTCCGGATCAGGTCGGGTAGGTCAGGTCGGGTCGTGCGTCGATCACGCAACGCTAGCGGCGTTCGTGAACAGTTCGGCGGAGCATCCGTTCGACCACTCCACGCGCCCATCCGTCAGCATCCGCACCCATTCCGCCCCCCAGCGGTGCGCGAGCGCATCGCCGCCGTCGAAGAACAGCGCGGTGGCCAGCGCATCCGCTCGCATCGCCGTGTCAGCCACGGCCCACGTCCCCGCCACGGTGCTCACGGGCACGCCGGTGCGGGCGTCGAGCACGTGGTGCAGGCCGTCGCCCCACGCGCGTCGATTCGCGGCGGATGCGCAGAGCGCCGCATCGGTGACCGACCACACGCCGATCGCGCGCGAGGCATCGAACGGATGCTCCAGCCCGATGCGTTGCGTTGTGCCGGTCATGAGCATGTCGCCGCTCGCATCGACCACGACGTGACCGCCGGTCCAGGGCTCGAGGGTACGCGCCACGACGTCGACGAGGCGGCCCTTCCCCAGCGCGCCGACGTCGATCGTCCCGGGCCCATCGAGCGCCAGGAGCGCATCGCGCCACCGCACACGGGTGGACCAGTCGCCGGGAGCAGGGAGCGGCTCCCCCGCCCGGAGCGAGTACTCCGCGTCGTACCCGAGACGCTCGAGAGACGCCCCGACGAGCGGGTTGACGGCACCGGATGTCGCGAGCGAGAGCTCTTCGAACGCCTCGAGCATCGCCACGGCGTCGACCGGAACGGGTACGGGCCCGCCGCCACGGGCGAGCAGCGACACGAGCGAGTCGGCGCGGAAGCGCGACCACGCGGAGTCGAACTCGCCGATGGCCCGATCCACGGCCGCGCGAGCGTCGGCGGGCAGGTTCTCGACGGTGTCGACCCGCCAGCCCGTGCCGATCGCGTCGAACTCCCACGTCGCCGCGAACTGTCCCGCGGAGTGCGGCAGCGGGGACACGGTCAGCCCGCCGCTTCGACCTTGATCTCGTCGAGCGCCTTGTTGAAACCGCCACTCGTCAGCGAGGAGCCGGCGACCCGGTCGACCGAGAGCTCGTCGATGTTCTTTCCCACGACTTCGCCATTGATACCGCCGATGAACTCGGACTGGTAGCGCTCCGTTTCGGATGCCTGAGGGTCACCCTTCACCTCGACGGCGGTGACGACATCATCGGCGAGCGTGATCGTGACCTCGATCTTCTCGACCGTTTCGGGGGTCTGGTACGAACCCGACGCCGTGTAGGTGCCGTCCTTATAGGCCGCGGCTCCCGTCGAGGCGCCCGACGGTGATCCCGACGACGAGGCGCCCGTGCTGGCCGCGTCCGTTGCGCCGGTCGCCGCGGTGCTGCACCCGGCGAGCGCGAGGGTTCCGGCAACGCCGACCAGGGCGACGCCGATACGAAGCGGGCGGGGGGCGAGGGTGTCTCGGATCATCTGGGGCTCCTTCGGCGATGGACCGGCGTCCACGGCCCGAAAACCGGGTGTAGAACGCCGCTTCTCCGATACTCGCCGAGGTTCCTATGAACTGACTCCGAGCGTCCGGCGGGTGATTCGCGAGGCGGATGCCTCGTCGGTCAGGCGGCGCCGGCGAACATGCGCGTGACCGAGCCGTCCTCGAAGACCTCGTGGATCGCGCGGGCGAGCATCGGCGGGATCGGCGGGAGGGTCAGGCCCGGGAAGCGGCGACTCTCGGACAGG
>CAYZEL010000102.1:3931-7998 GCA_964477515.1 uncultured Microbacterium sp. | reverse complement strand
CGTGAGCTCCGGGTCGGCCGAGTCCTGGGCGACGTGTTCGATGATCTCGGCGGCTCCGTCACGGTCGACGACCTCCACCTCGCCGGTGTCGGGGATGCGGGCTTCTGTCACGCGATCGGCTCCAGGACATCGAGCCCACCGAGGTACGGGCGCAGCGGCTCGGGCACCCAGACCGAACCATCGGCACGCTGATGCGTCTCCAACAGCGCGACGATCCAGCGGGTCGTGGCGAGCGTGCCGTTGAGCGTCGCGACCGGCTGGGTGCGCCCCCCGTCGGGACGGTGACGGATGTCGAGGCGACGCGACTGGTACGTCGTGCAGTTGCTCGTCGAGGTCAGCTCGCGATACGCATCCTGCGTCGGGATCCACGCCTCGATGTCGAACTTGCGCGCCGCGGACGACCCGAGATCGCCCGCCGCGACGTCGATCACGCGGTACGTGAGCCCGAGCTTACCGAGCATCTCTTCCTGCCACCCGAGAAGCCGCTCGTGCTCGGCCTCGGCCTCTTCGGGGGTGGTGTAGACGAACATCTCGAGCTTGTTGAACTGGTGGACGCGGAAGATGCCGCGGGTGTCCTTGCCGTGCGACCCCGCCTCGCGGCGATAACAGGTCGACCACCCGGCGTAGCGGAGCGGCCCGTCGGCGAGATCGAGGATCTCGTCCTTGTGATACCCGGCGAGCGCCACCTCGCTCGTGCCCGTCAGGTACAGGTCGTCGTCGGGCAGGTGATAGACCTCGTCCGAGTGCTCGCCGAGGAAGCCGGTGCCGCGCATGATCTCGGGACGGACGAGCGTCGGCGTGATGAGCGGCACGAACCCCGCCTCGAGGGCGGAGTTGAGAGCCAGGTTCATCAGCGCGATCTCGAGGCGCGCACCGATTCCTTTCAAGAAATAGAAGCGGGCGCCCGACACCTTCGCGCCGCGCTCCATGTCGATCGCGCCGAGCATCTCACCGAGTTCGAGGTGATCGCGAGGCGCGAAATCGAAGGTCGGGACCTCGCCGACGCGGCGGATCTCGACGAAGTCGGCCTCCCCGCCGGCGGGCACCCCCTCGATGATGATGTTCTCGATCTTCGCGAAGGCGGCATCCGCTGCTTCTTCCGCCACGGCGACGGCGGCCTGCGCCTGCTTGACCCGGTCTGCGAGACCCTTCGCCTCGGCGACGAGGGCGGCCTTCTCGTCCTTCGGCGCTTTGGCGACGTCCTTGCCGAACGCATTCTGCGCCGCGCGGAGCTCTTCGAACGCGGTGAGCGCGGCACGACGTTCGCGATCCGCGACGAGCGCGGCCTCGACGGTCTCGGGCGAGTGCCCGCGGGCTACCTGGGAGCGGGTGACGAGGTCGGGGGCGTCGCGAAGAAGCACGGGGTCGATCATTCGTCAAGTCTAGTTGCGCTCATCCCGCTCGATCCCCGTGGGGACGCCGGCTGAGCCTAGGGTGGGATCATGACTGCGGCCTCCTCTTCTCCCCCCGACGACGCCGCGGCAACACCCGACGAAGAACCGGAGAATCCCGCGGTCCCCGACGACGCGGAGAGCCTCGACGACGTCGAGGGCCTGCCGAAGGGATTCGACGACGAGTCGGAACCCGTCGACGGCCCCGACGACAGTCCCGACCCGGCCGAGGCGGCGAAGCCCGATGACGTCATCCGTGAGCCCGAGGACATCGCGCCCGACAAGGCGGACGGTGAGACCGGTGAGGCGCGGCAGGTCACGCCCGAGGGCGAGACGACCTCGATGGACGCCGAGGACCCGTCCCCGAAGAAGCGCGCGGCGCTCGTCTACAACCCCATCAAGGTCGACCAGGACCGTCTGCGCGACCAGGTGACCCGGCTCTCCGCCGAGGCCGACTGGGCCGAGCCCCTCTTCTTCGAGACCACGGTCGACGACCTCGGCGACGACGTCACCCGCCAGGCACTCGCCGAGGGCGCGGACGCCGTGATGGTCGCGGGCGGCGACGGGACGGTGCGCGCGGTCTCGGAGGCCATGTCGGGCACCGGCGTCCCGCTGACCATCGTGCCGAGCGGGACGGGCAACCTGCTCGCCCGCAACCTCGGCCTGCCGCTCGGCGACTCCGAGCCCATGGTCGCGGCGACCTTCGCCGGGACGACGCATCCCGTCGACATCGGGTTCGCCGACATCCGCCGCGCCGACGGAAGCCGCGAGCGCCACGCCTTCGTCGTCATGGCTGGGATCGGTCTGGACGCGGCGATGATCGCGAACACCAACTCGCAGTTGAAGAAGACCGTCGGCTGGGTCGCGTACGTCGACGGCGCGGCGCGTTCGCTCGCCACCGCGAAGCCCTTCCGTGTGATGTACCAGATGGAGAGCGGGCGCCTGCACGCCGCGAGGGTGCAGAGCGTGCTGTTCGCGAACTGCGGGGCGCTCCCCGCGGGCATCGCCCTCATCCCCGAAGCATCGGTCGTCGACGGACTGCTGGATGTCGCGGTCATCCAGCCCTCCGGATGGTTCGGCTGGCTCGGCGTCTGGCGCAAGGTCTGGTGGGACAACAGCGTCCTGCGCCGCTTCCGCGCCGGTCGCCGGGTACTCGAGCGCCGAGGCCGCAACAGCTCCGTTCGGTTCCTGCAGGGAGAGGGCATCGAGCTCGCGACATCACCCGCCCAGCCGATCGAACTCGACGGTGACGAACTCGGCGAGGCCGTACGCATCCGGTGCACGATCGAGCAGGGCGGCCTGAGCATCGTCGTCCCCCGGGGCCACGACACCTCGAACTTCTGATGACCTCGGCATCGCTCGTCTGGTTCCGCGACGACCTGCGGGTCGCCGACAACCCCGCTCTGCGCGCGGCGATGGACCGCGGTGGACCCGTCATCGCCCTGTTCGTCCTGGATGAGGTGTCGGCCGGCGTCCGTCCGCTCGGCGGCGCCGCACGCTGGTGGTTGCACGGCAGCCTGACCTCCCTGGGCGACCGCCTGCGCGAGCTGGGCGTCCAGCTGGTTCTGCGCCGCGGGGCAGCCGAGGGCGAGGTGCGACGCGCGGTGACGGATGCCTCGGCCGGTGCCGTGTTCTGGAACCGCCGTTACGGCGGCGCCGAGGGCAGCGTCGATTCGACGCTCAAGGCCGGGCTGCGCGATGACGCCGTGATCGTCGAATCGTTCGGGGCCTCGCTGCTGTTCGAACCGTGGACCGTCCGCACCGGCGCGGGGCAGCCCTACTCGGTCTTCACGCCGTTCTGGCGCGCGTGCCGCAACCTGCCCGCGCCGCGCGCGCCACTGCCCGCACCGCACGAGCTCACCGGGACCGCCGATATCGCCAGCGATACGCTCGAGGACTGGGCGCTGCTCCCGACGGATCCCGATTGGGCCGCGGGCCTGCGCGAGACGTGGGAGCCGGGCGAGCCCGCCGCGCGCGCGCGATTGCGCGCGTTCTTGCGCGACGACCTCGACGACTACGACCGAGCACGGGACGAGCCCGCCGCGGGCGTGACATCCGGCCTCTCGCCGCGTCTGCGCTGGGGCGAGATCAGCCCCCACGAGGTATGGCATGCCACCGTCGCCGAGGTGCAGGGGGGCGATATCGCGGGTGGTCCGCGAGCCGCCGCGGCGCAGCGGTTCCTGTCCGAGATCGGGTGGCGCGAGTTCGCCGCGCACGTCCTGTTTCACAACCCGGATCTCGCCACCGTCAACCTGCGGCGCGAGTTCGACGCCTTCCCCTGGCCACGGCTGAAGCCGACCGTACTGGAAGCCTGGCAGCGCGGCCGCACGGGCATCCCCCTGGTCGACGCGGGGATGAAAGAGCTCTGGCACACCGGCATCATGCACAACCGGGTGCGCATGGTGACCGCCTCGTTCCTCATCAAGAACCTGCTGATCGACTGGCGGCACGGCGAAGAATGGTTCTGGGACACGCTGGTCGACGCGGACGGCGCCAGCAACCCTTTCAACTGGCAGTGGGTCGCGGGCTCCGGCGCCGATGCCGCGCCCTACTTCCGGGTCTTCAATCCCGAACTGCAGGCGAAGAAGTTCGACCCGCGGGGCGAGTACATCGGGCGTTGGGCGCCCGAGTACGGGCGCGGCAGAGCGCCCGAGCCGATCGTCGACCTCGGCGAGA
>CAYZEL010000102.1:0-3831 GCA_964477515.1 uncultured Microbacterium sp. | reverse complement strand
GCGCCCGAGTACGGGCGCGGCAGAGCGCCCGAGCCGATCGTCGACCTCGGCGAGACGCGCAAGGCCGCCCTCGACGCGTACGAGCGGATGCGTCGAGGCTGACGTTGCGACTCGCCCGACCCGGCGGGAATGCCGAGCCCCGCTGTCGTGGTTGACCCACGTGATGACTTCTCACGCAGCTCCCGCACTCTCGGTCCTCGACCTCGTTCCCGTTCGCGCGGGGCAGAACAGCGCGCAGGCGATCGCCGCATCCATCGATCTGGCCGTTCACGCCGACCGCCTCGGCTACCGCCGGTACTGGTTCGCGGAGCACCACAACATGCCCGCCGTCGCCTCGACGACCCCGCCCGTTCTGATCGCGGCCGCGGCCTCGCGCACGCACCGCATCCGCGTGGGCTCGGGCGGCGTCATGCTGCCGAACCACGCGCCCCTCATCGTCGCCGAGCAGTTCGCGGCGCTCGAGGCGATCGCACCCGGCCGCATCGACCTCGGGATCGGTCGCGCCCCCGGCAGTGACCCCGTCATCACCCAGCTGCTGCGCCAGTCGGGAGCGACGAGCGACGTCGATCGATTCCCCGACCACATCCGCGACATCCTGGCGCTGTCATCACCCGAGGGCGCGACCCTGCGATTCACGAGCGGGGGTGAATACACCGTCCATGCGACGCCGGCGGCATCCGATGTCCCCGAAGTGTGGCTGCTCGGTTCGAGCGACTACTCGGCTCAGCTCGCGGCTTCGCTCGGGCTGCCCTATGTGTTCGCCAACCACTTCTCGGGCGAGGGTCTCGAGCGCGCGCTGTCGCTGTACCGCGACCAGTACCGTCCGAGCGAGGCACACCCCGAGCCCCGCACCCTTCTGACCATCAACGCCGTCGCCGCCCCGACCGCAGAAGAGGCGGACGCGCGCGCCCTGCCGCAATTGCGGATGATGGCACGGCTGCGGACGAACAAGCCGCTCACCCCGCTCGAGACCGTCGAGCAGGCCGAGGCGGCACAACGCGATGGCACGGGCGGGCTCTCCGACGGACTGGCCGTGTCGTTCATGGACGCGGCACGCTCGCGCTGGGTGATCGGGACCGGAGCGGACGTCGCATCCGCAGTCGCGTCCTTCGCCGCGAAGCACGGTGTCGACGAGGTCATGCTGTCGCCGGTCGCGGGCGCCTACGATTCCGAGCCGCTCGAGACATCCGCGGGTCGCGCGCAGACACTCGAACTCGTCGCCGAGAATCTGCTCGCGCCGACCCCCTGACGCGCCGTCCGCCCGACGCACCGTCAGCGGTGTGCTCGAGGGTGGGCGTTACCCGACGGCGGCGCTCAGAGGCCGGGCTCGCCGCTCAGCAGTCCGCGCAGCCAATCGCGGGCCTCGACGAAGATCTCGTCCGAGTAGCGGTCGGGGTAGCGCACCACCACGCGATCCGCGCGCGGATACGACCCGAGGAAGATCACCTGGGGGCTGAAGCGCCGCAGCCCGAGCAGCGCATCGGCCATCCGCTCGTCCTGGATGTGTCCGTCGGCGTCAATCACGAACCGATAGCGACCGAGGGCGTCGCCGATCGGACGCGAAGCCAACAGGCTGAGGTTGATGCCGCGGGTCGCGAACTGCTCGAGCAGCTCGAGCAGCGCGCCCGGGTAGTCCTTCGGCAGTTCGACGATGAGCGAGGTCTTGTCGGCACCCGTCGGCGGGGTCGGAGCGACCGTCCGACCGACGAGGACGAACCGGGTGACGGCGTTGGGGTTGTCGCCGATGTTCTCGGCGAGAACCTCGAGATCGTGGTGCTCGGTGATCGTCGGCGGGGCGATCGCGGCATCCGCGTCGCTCGTGCCGTCGAGGAGCCCCACGGCGCTCGCGACATTGCTCGCGGCAGGGATATGCGAATGGGCGGGCAGTTCCCGCGTCAACCACTGCAGGCACTGTGCGTAGGCCACCGGATGTCCCGCCACGAGCGACACGTCGGCGAGCTTCGCTCCCGGGCGGGCGACGAGGACGAAGTTCACCGGCACGAGGTACTCGCCGATGATCCGCAGACCGGGCACGGTCGCAAGGGCATCCTGAGTTGTCGAGACGCCGCCGTCGATGGAATTCTCGATCGCGATCATCGCCGCATCAGACCGGCCTTCGACGACGTCCGCGAGCGCCTCGCCGACGTTGCGCACCGGAACCCACTGGTGACCGCGGGCCTCGGGGACCTGCGCGAGCGCCGCCTCGGTGAACGTGCCGGCAGGCCCGAGATAGCTATAGGTGCGGCGGGCGGATTCGGCGGCGGGTTCGACGGCGGCTGTCACGAGCACTCAGCCTAGTCCCGCGGGTGCGCGGCCGGTCTGGTGGTCTCGTCTCTCCGAGATGAGGACACTGATCGACTCGAGTGACGAAGCGCTCTGGGGCAACACGCCCTGCTGCCGCCGCACTTCGACAGGCTCAGTGCGGGGATCGGTACGACGGGTCACTTCGACGAGTTCAGTCACCGGGTGCTCAGTGACCGGCCCGGCGCGGCGAACCCATCCTCAGAAGGGGGGGTGGATCCGTGTTCGGGGTGAAGTGAACCGCGGGTGGCGGTCTGTCGATGTAGACATGGCCACCGGGTGAGGTCCATTCCAGGATCCCGCCGCCGAGTTGTTTCACCCGCCACGGCGTTTCGCCCTTCAATGTGTGGTGTCTCCTGCAGAGGCAGGCGAGGTTGCAGGTGCTGGTTTCACCGCCGAGGGCGTAATCCAGGGTGTGGTCGCGGTCACACCGGTGTGCGGGTTGCCGGCATCCGGGGAATCGGCAGTGCTGATCCCGCGCCCGGAGGAACCGTTTCATGTCCGCCGACGGCGTGTACCGGTCCACGGCAAGCACGCACCCGGTGATCGGGTCCGCGAGAACCCGGTCCCATCCCGTCGCGTGTCCGGCGAGCTGTCGGGCGGTGGCGGGGTCGATCGGGCAGCGACCCGCGAGCTCGGCCGGCTCATCCGTCACCCCGGCCAACGCGAGAGCGGGGACGGTGACGTTCACGATCGCCTGGATCGCCCCGAGTCCCCCGAACCCGTCCGACATCCCCGCACCGGTCTCCGCGGTGGGCGTGGTGGTGAGGAGCATGTCCGCGACCAGGTCCGCACGGATCTGATCGACGGTGCGCGCATCCGACGGGTCGGTGTTCTTGATCGCCCGTGCTTGCTGGGTGATCCGGTCGTGCATCGCATGCGCCAGCACCGCGGGCTGCACCGACGTGAACTCCGCCATCCCGTCGCCGAGGTCCCGCACACACGCACCCCGCGACGCCCGCGCCTCCCGGTGACGCTCCGCCAACGACCGCGGCTGCAACGACTCCGCAAGCCGCGCCAATGCCGTTCCCAGCCGGCCCGGTGTGGTTCCCTCCGCCCGGACCAAGGCCGCCGCCTCGAACTCCGACCGCGCCTCCGCATCCGTGAGCGGCAGTCCGTGTTCCACGATCACCGCGACATGTCCGGCGCTGACGCGCCCCGCATCCCACGCGTCGAACGTCGCCGGAAACGCTTCGGCCAGCGTCGCGGCATCGTTCATGCGGCGTTGCACGGTCCGGTCGGACATGTTCGCCGCCGCACCCAACTCCGCCGCCAACGCCCGCACCGGCAACTCCGCCTCACGCGACGACGTCGACACCAACTCCGCAACCCGCTGCATGCCGAGGTCTGCCGCCTCCGCCAACACCCGCGCCTGCGCCGCCTGCGCCCGCGCCACCACCCGCGACGCCTCCGCGAACCGCACCGCGAGGTCACGCGCGGCAACATCTACCCCGGTGTCGAGACCACGGTCGACGTCGCGAACGTTCGAATGCATGTTCGAAACTCTACGGACGGCCACCGACATCCGAG
>CAYZEL010000101.1:0-8002 GCA_964477515.1 uncultured Microbacterium sp. | reverse complement strand
CGGTGTGCGTGCTGGGGTGCGGAACGTCGCCAGCGAAGAGAGCGGATGCCTCGGGCGGCGCATCCGCGATCGTCGGACGGAACTCGCCCGTTCCCTCGACCACCCCGCGCACGCCCGCCTCGCCGAAGACGAGTACCGCACGCTCTTCGGGGTCGTCCGCGTCGACCGGCACGTACGACGCCCCGGCGGCGATCACGCCCAGGATCGAGATGTAGAGCTCTTTCGTGCCCGAGGGCATGCGCACCCCGACGCGATCGCCGCGCCGCACCCCGGCCTCGTGCAGCCGCGCGGCGGTTCGACCCACCCGCGCCATCAGCTCGCGGTAGCTGAGCGCGCCCGAACCGTCATCTATGGCGGATGCCTCGGGGTAGCGCGAGGTCGTCGCACGCAGGATGTCGAGAAGCGTGCGCTCTGCCGGTGCGTGGGCACGCCGGTCGAGCTCCGGCTGGCGCGATTCGGGCACGGGCGCCGGGGCGGAGGAATCGGTCACGTCAGCTCGAGAGGAGGGCGATCAGCTGCGCCTTGGTGAGGCGCGAGTAACCGGTGTGTCCGGCTCGTGCGGCCTGCTGTTTCCTGCTGGTCTGGGGCATGGCGGACAGCATATTCCGCCGCGGTAAACGCTCCCGCCGCGCCCGATCCCGTTCACCTTCCGTTCACCACTCTGGCCCACGCTCTTAAGGCGTCGCTCCTACCGTCACTGTGTGCCCTGCACCGGGACACGTCCTGTCAACGGATCGAACGGAAACACAGTGAAGATCACCCGAATCTCGCGGATCGCGGCCCTTGGCGCCGTCGCCGCCCTTGCCCTTGCCGGCTGCGCCTCGAACGAGGCCGGCGGCAGCACCAGCGAGGCCCCCACCGAAAGCAACCTGACCGGCGAGCTCGTCGGCGCGGGCTCGTCCGCCCAGGAAGTCGCCGTCCAGACCTGGTCCGCCGGTTTCCAGACGCTCAACGAGGGCGTCACCGTCAGCTACGACCCGTCGGGTTCCGGAGCCGGGCGCGAGTCCTTCCAGGCCGGCGCCGTCGGATTCGCCGGTTCTGACCGCGCGTTCACGAGCGACGAGATCGCCGAGGGACCCTTCGACGGCTGCGTCGAGGGCACCGACATCATCGAGATCCCCTCGTACATCTCGCCGATCGCCGTCATCTTCAACCTCGAAGGCATCGACAGCCTGAACATGGACGCCGCGACCATCGCGGGCCTGTTCGCCGGCACGATCACCAAGTGGAACGACCCGGCGATCGCCGCTCTCAACGAGGGTGTCACCCTTCCTGACCTGGCCGTCACGCCGGTTCACCGCGCGGACGACTCGGGCACCACCGAGAACTTCACCGACTACCTCGCGCAGGCAGCTCCCGAGGTGTGGACGTTCGAGGCCGACGGCGAATGGCCCGCCACCACGGTCACCGGCGAGGCCGCACAGGGCACCTCCGGTGTCGTCGCTGCCGTCGACGGTGGCCAGGGCACCATCGGCTACGCGGACGCTTCGCGCGCCGAGGGCTTCGGCACCGTCGCGGTCCAGATCGGCGAAGAGTTCGTGACCTTCTCGCCCGAGGCCGCAGCGGCGATCGTCGACCTCTCGCCGGTCGCCGAGGGTCGTGGCGCGGGTGACCTCGCGATCGAGCTCGACCGCACGCCCGACGAGGCCGCTTACCCCATCGTTCTCGTCAGCTACATGATCGCGTGCGAGGAGTACATCGACGCCGCGGTTGCCCCGCTCGTCAAGGGCTTCCTCAACTACGTGATCAGCCCCGAGGGCCAGGACGAGGTGGCCGCAGCGGCCGGCAGCGCCCCGATCTCGGACACGCAGCGCGAGTCGATGCAGGCCGCGATCGACCTCATCGTCGTCGAGTAATACCCGTGCCCGGCCCGCGAGCGATCGCGGGCCGGGCACACCCCCTTCCACCCGGTACCACCCAGGACAGGACGAGATGACCACCACCGCGCCCCCCGCCGTCAAGGCGAAGCAGCGCCCGGGCGACCGCTGGTTCTCAGGAACGGCCCTCTTCGCGGGCTCGATGATCCTCGTGACCCTCGCCGCCGTGACGATCTTCTTGGTCGTGCAGTCCCTCCCGGGTCTGGTCGCCACGAGCGAGGATGCGTCCATCCTCTCGACGAACTTCTGGGACTACGTCTGGCCCCTCGCGTTCGGCACGATCTGGGCATCCTTCCTCGCCCTGTTGATGGCCGTGCCGCTCTCGGTCGCCGTCGCCCTGTTCATCTCGCACTACGCGCCGCGGCGCCTGGCGCAGGGGCTGGGATACGTCGTCGACCTCCTGGCCGCGGTCCCGTCGGTCGTCTTCGGCCTGTGGGGCATCCTCGTCCTCGCCCCGGCCGTCCAGCCCATCTACGACTGGTTCGTCGTCAACGTCGGCTGGTTCCCCCTCTTCGCCGGTCCCGTCTCGAGCACGGGCCGCACGATCTTCACCGCCGCAATGGTGCTCGCGGTGATGGTCGTCCCGATCATCACGGCCATCTGCCGTGAGATCTTCCTGCAGACCCCCGTCCTCCACGAAGAAGCCGCCCTCGCCCTCGGAGCGACGCGGTGGGAGATGGTTCGGATGGCCGTGTTCCCCTTCGGTCGCAGCGGCATCGTCTCGGCGTCGATGCTGGGCCTCGGTCGCGCGCTCGGCGAGACCATGGCGGTCGCGCTGGTCCTCTCTGCAACCGGCATCGTGACGTTCCGCCTGTTCACACCCGAGAACCCCAGCACGATCCCCGCGAACATCGCCCTGACGTTCCCCGAGGCCTACGGCACGAACATCAACGTGCTGATCGCCACCGGTCTGATCCTGTTCATCGTCACCTTCGCGGTGAACGCGCTCGCGCGCTACATCGTCAACCGTCGCAAGGAATTCTCGGGAGCCAACTGACATGACCCTCACGACTGCTCCCGCGGCATCGACCGCTCCCGCAAGCCCGAGCGGCCTCACGAACGGCCGGCTCCCCAAGGGTTCCACCTGGGGCATCCTCGGACTCAGCGCCGTCGTCAGCGCCATTCTCTTCGGCGTTCTCGGCGTGGCCGGTGGTCAGGGCTTCAACATCGCCGCATTCGCGGTCGTCGCCGTGCTCCTGTACCTCGTGCTCATCACGGTCGTCTCGACCATGGTCGAGGGACGACGCAAGGCCGTCGACCGCATGGTGACCGGCATCGTCTCGGCCGCCTTCGTGCTCGCCATGGTCCCGCTGATCTCTCTCGGCTGGACGGTCATCACGAACGGCGTGGCGGGGATCTCGGCCGAGTTCTTCACCTCCTCGATGCGCAACGTCGTCGGGGAGGGCGGCGGTGCGCTGCACGCGATCATCGGCACGCTGCTGATCACTCTGGCCGCGGCGATCATCTCGATCCCGATCGGTCTGTTCACCGCGATCTACCTCGTCGAATACGGTCGGGGTCGACTCGCGCAGGGAATCACCTTCCTCGTCGACGTCATGACCGGCATCCCGTCGATCGTCGCGGGTCTGTTCGCGTTCGCCGTGTTCGCCCTCTTCTTCGGCCCGGGTATCCGCCTCGGCATCATGGGTGCGGTCGCCCTCTCGGTCCTGATGATCCCCGTGGTCGTCCGCTCGAGCGAAGAGATGCTGCGCCTGGTGCCGAACGAACTGCGAGAGGCCGCGTATGCGCTCGGCGTGCCGAAGTGGCTCACGATCGTCAAGGTCGTGCTGCCCACGTCGATCGCCGGTATCACGACGGGCATCATGCTCTCGGTCGCGCGCGTCATCGGTGAGACGGCCCCGCTGCTCATCACGGCGGGCGTGACGACGTCGATGAACTACAACCTGTTCGAGGGACGCATGATGACGCTCCCGGTCTTCGCCTACTCGCAGTACATGAACCAGGGCATCCCGGCCGAGGCCTACATCAACCGCGCCTGGGCCGCGGCGCTCGTGCTGATCGTCATCGTCATGGCGTTGAACCTGATCGCGCGTGTCATCGCCCGAGTCTTCGCGCCGAAGACCAGCCGCTAGCCCTCCCCCGCTCCCACCCGAGAACATCCAGAGGAAAACGTGTCCAAGAGCATCGAAGTCCACGACCTGAACGTCTTCTACGGCGATTTCCTCGCCGTCGAGGGTGTCGGGCTCGAGATCGAACCCCGCAGCGTGACGGCTTTCATCGGCCCGTCCGGCTGCGGCAAGTCGACCTTCCTGCGGACCCTCAACCGCATGCACGAGGTCATCCCGGGCGCGTACGTCAAGGGCCAGGTCCTGCTCGACGGGTCCGACCTGTATGCACCGGGCGTCGACCCCGTGCTCGTGCGTCGCCAGGTGGGCATGGTGTTCCAGCGCCCCAACCCGTTCCCGACGATGTCGATCCGCGAGAACGTGCTGGCGGGTGTGAAGCTGAACAACAAGCGCATCAACAAGAGCGACGCCGACGCGCTCGTGGAGAAGTCGCTGCGCGGCGCGAACCTCTGGAACGAGGTCAAGGACCGCCTCGACCGCCCGGGTTCGGGCCTGTCGGGTGGACAGCAGCAGCGTCTGTGCATCGCCCGCGCGATCGCGGTCTCGCCCGACGTGCTGTTGATGGACGAGCCCTGCTCGGCCCTCGACCCGATCTCGACGTACGCGATCGAAGAGCTGATCGCCGAGCTCAAGTCCGAGTACACGATCGTGATCGTGACGCACAACATGCAGCAGGCGTCGCGCGTGAGCGACAAGACCGCCTTCTTCAACATCGCGGGCACCGGCAAGCCCGGCAAGCTGATCGAGTACGACGACACCCGCACCATCTTCACCACGCCGACCGTCCAGGCGACCGAGGACTACGTCTCGGGTCGCTTCGGGTAATCCCGCACAAACGAACAGAAAGCCCGCGACGCTCTCGTCGCGGGCTTTCTCGTTGCGACTCAGTCTCGCGGCGAGAGCAGATACGCGTTGAGCTCGTCCGAGAGCTCCTGATCGACCGGCACGGCCATCTCATCGATGCGTCGGATCGGCGCGGCCAACCGCACGCTCGAGACGAGCCAGGCCGCGTCGGCGGCACCGAGCTCGTCCACACCCACATCGCGGTATTGCGTCGCGAAGCCGCGTTCCTCGAGCCACGAGAAGGCGCTCAGCTGGGTGGTGCCGTGCAGGATGCCTCCGGTCGGCTCCGGGGTGACGAAGACGTCACCGAACCGGAGGATGACGGATGCCGTGGGCGCCTCGAGGACGAAGCCGTCGGACGAGACGAAGATCGCGTCATCCGCACCGCGCTTGTGCGCCTCGCGCAGCGACGCCATGTTGACCGCGTACGACAGTGTCTTGGCTCCGAGCAGCAGCCACGGCGCACGCGCCGGTGTGTCCAGAGCGAATCCGCGGTCGAGGGTCACGACCGAAACGCCCTCCCGCCGAGGCCGCGAGAAGTCCGCCGCGTCCGCGGCCGTCACCCACGCGGTGGGTGTGGGCCCGTGCTCGACCCCGCGACTGAGGATCGTCTTGACGACCCACTCCCCCGGGCCGCACAGCGTCGCGGCGGCGGCGATGGCCTGTCGCCACTGCTCGACGTTCGGCACGGGCAGATCACAGATCTCGGCGGAGCGCACGAAACGCTGGAGGTGCGCCGTCACTTCCTGCGGATGGGCGTCGACGACGCCGATCGACTCGAAGATCCCATCGCCGCGCTGGGTACTCAGCTCACCGACGCTGAGCGCCGGGGCAGACGCATCCACCTGCGTGAGCGTCGAGGTGAAGTCGGAGCGAGTGTCGTCGGATGCCGTGGGCTCGATGATGAGCGCGAAGCGCGTTGCCATTCCGAAAGCCTACGGCGCCCGCTCGGAATACCCGCCGCGGGTGCTGAGTTACACTGGAACAGCCGGGCCGCAGTAACCCCGGGCTCCATCTTCTGCCGCTCCGAGCGGCTCCGCGCCGAGAGGCGTTCTGCGGCCCGGCACTTCTCTGCCCGGTATTGCTGCTCGGTGTTGCTGCCGATGCGCGGCGTTCAGTTCAGCGCGTCGCGCCGCCAGAGCGAGGCCGCCGCGGTCAGGTCTGCGGCGAATGCCGACAGCCGCAGAGCGCGCGCGGTGAGGTCTGTGGCACGCTCCGGCTCGGTCAGCTCGTAGTCGTCGGCGAGCCGCGTCGCACCGTCTGCCTCGACCCGGCAGAACGCCGCCGCGCGCTCGAGCGCCACCCCGAAATCGCCCTCGAAGACACCCCGCAGGATCGCGTCCGACAGTTCGACGAGTTCTTCCGGGCCTGCGGGTGCGGGTGCTCCTGCGACGACGACATCGGCCGTCGCCAACTCGACCCGTCCGCGCTCGAAGAGCAGCGCAGCGGTTCGCGGGTCGTCGTGGATCATGAGCTGCAGCAGGTAGAGGCGCCAGAGCGTCCCCGGCAGCGTGCGGGCGGGCGAGCGCGACCACAGCTCGGCGATGTCATGGATGCCGTGCAGGTCGGTGAACCGAACGAGGCGGTCGACGACCGAGGCATCCGGCTCCTCGCGAACGCGCGAGAGGAGCGCCGCGGCGGTCGAGTGCGCGACGCGCGAAACCTCGGCGGGATCCTCGGTGCCGAACAGGCGGTCGAAGACGTCGGAGGGGCGTCGCACCGGCTTGTGGAATCCGGGGCCGGTGGCGTCACTCATCCGTCCAGGCTACCCGCGGCGTTCGGGCCGGGACCCGCCCGAGCGTTCGCCCGCCGCGCAACCGGATCGTCGACGGACGGCGCGTCAGGCCGTGGGGATCGCGAGGATCGGGTCGGCCGACGGTTCTCCCGTCGGGGAGCCTCCGGCGGGCTCGACGGTGACCGCGATGACGTCGCCCGGGGACATCGTGCCCGACAGCAGGGCCGTCGCTTTGCCGTCCCCGCTGGCCTCGAAAACGCCCGCCGCGATCGCGCCCGAATCCCGCACGAACCAGAGCTCGTAACTCTGGTCATCGCTCAGGGTGGGCAGGCCGTCCGAGACGAACACGACCTCGCCGACGGACTCCGACCAGTGCACGGTGGCCTCGCCGCCGTCCGGGAGCGTCGTCGACGCCTCCCGAGCATCGGGCGCTGCCTCGATGCGCTCGAGGGCGACGACCGCGACGGGACGGTTCAGCTGCTGGGCGATGACGACCGCGCCTCCGCCGACGCCGATGAGCAGGACGAGGGATGCGGCGAGCGCGAACCAGGCTCGTGGACCCCACGATCGGTGACGTGACTCGGGGGGCACCACGGTGGGGGATTCGAGACTCGAGGCGGGCGCAGCCGCCTGAGCGGGGTGGTCCTGCTGGACAGAGGCGATCTGCGCCAGCAACTCCGCACGAAGTGCACGTGGCGGCGGAACCTCGGCGACGGAGTCCGCCAGTGCAGCGACGGTTGCGGCATCCGATGCGACATAGTGCGCCCACTCGGGGTGCGCCGCGAGGGCGTCGACGAACGCGGCCTCGTCGTCGGGGCTCAGCGCGCTGAGGGCGTACCCCGCGGCCAGCTCCGCGAATTGCTGCTCGTTCATGTCGTCACCCCCAATTCTCCTCTGAGACGGGTCAGTCCGTCCCGCATCCGTGTCTTGATCGTTCCGAGCGGCGCCCCGACGAGCGCCGCTATTTCGCTCTGACTGTAGCCCCCGTAATACGCGAGGGTGATCGCTTCCCGCTGGGCATCGGGAAGGGTCTCGAGCGCCTGAGCGACCCGCTGCCCTTCGATCCGAAGTTCCACCTGTTCCGCGACCCCGTCATGAGCGACCTCGATGTCTCGGAAGCCCGCACGCACGTCCCGGTTCGCGCTCGCCTGCGCCGATCGAACACGATCGACGGCACGGCGGTGCGCGATGGTGAGCACCCACGACCTTCCCTGCCCCTTGTTCGGAGCGAACTTGGCGGCGGATTGCCAGAGCTCGAGGAAGACCTCCTGCAGAACCTCTTCGCTCTGCGAGCGATCGACGAGAACGCGCAGGATCAGGCCGAACACGCGGGGCGAGAGCAGGTCGTACAGGCGGGTGAATGCGGCTTCATCGCCGAGCGCGACGCGCGTCAGCAGCTCCGCGACATGGTCGACGGATTCGCCGCCCTCCTCGGGCACGTCTACCCCGTCGATAACCAC
>CAYZEL010000100.1:0-8054 GCA_964477515.1 uncultured Microbacterium sp. | reverse complement strand
CCCCCGTGCCGACGTGGCAGGACCACGCGCCGACGCAGAAGGTCCCGGGCACGGACCGCCCAGACCCTCCGCGCGACGACGCGGCCGCGGACGATCAGGCGACGACGCCGATCGAGCCGCTCACTCAGGGCTAGCGCCCCGGGCGCGTCCGCTCGACCCCGGTAGACTCGAGGGGTGCTCACGGTCGCGGTCCTCATCTCGGGCACGGGATCGAACCTTCGAGCACTTCTCGAGGCCGCGAGCGAACCGCACTTCCCCGCCCGGATCGTGATCGTCGGCGCCGACCGTGAGGCCGAGGGCTTTGCGCACGCCGACGAATTCGGCATCCCGACCTTCCTCGTGCCGTGGTCGAGCTTCGACACCCGCGAAGCCTGGGGCGACGAGCTGCTGCGCCAGCTGGATGTCTGGAGCCCCGACCTGATCGTGTTGAGCGGACTGATGCGCCTGCTTCCCCCTGCCGTCGTCGCCGCCTACGCTCCGCGCATCATCAACACGCACCCCGCTTACCTCCCCGAGTTTCCGGGTGCACACGGTGTCCGCGACGCGCTCGCGGCCGGCGCAGCGCAGACGGGTGCGAGCGTCATCGTGGTCGACGATGGCGTGGACACCGGCCCGATCCTCGCCCAGGAGCGGGTGCCCGTCCGTGCCACTGACGACGAAGCGTCCCTCCACGACCGCATCAAGCCCGTCGAACGACGCCTGCTGATCGACGTCGTGCGGCGGATCGGATCGGGCGATCTCGATCTCGCCGCGGCATCCTCGACCTGAACAGACCCCACGTACCCGTCCCCGCAAAGGAGCACCCCCATGGCCGGACCGAGCCACGACAAGTCCCTCTACCGTGATCGCGATGTCATCGCCGTTCGTCGCGCTCTCGTATCCGTCAGCGACAAGACGGACCTGCTCGTCCTGGCCGCGGCCCTGGCGGACGCGGGCGTCGAGATCGTCTCGACCGGTTCCACGGCCGCGACGATCCGCGACGCGGGATACGCGGTCACGGACGTCGCATCCGTGACGGGATTCCCGGAGTCGCTCGACGGCCGGGTCAAGACTCTTCACCCGGGCGTGCACGCGGGTCTGCTCGCCGACCTGCGCCTCGAAGACCACGAGCGTCAGCTCGCAGACCTCGACATCGCTCCCTTCGAGCTCGTCGTGGTCAACCTGTATCCGTTCGTCGAGACCGTCGCGTCCGGCGCCGAGGCGGACGACGTCGTCGAGCAGATCGACATCGGTGGACCCGCGATGGTGCGCGCCTCCGCGAAGAACCACGCGAACGTGGCCATCGTGGTCTCGCCGTCGTCGTACCCCGCCGTGATCGACGCGGTCGCGTCCGGCGGCACCAGCCTCGGTCAGCGCCGCGAGCTGGCGGCACGCGCCTTCGCGCACACCGCGGCCTACGACTCGGCCGTCGCGACCTGGTTCGCGGAGGGGACGCTCGCCGAGGGCGAGGACCTGCCCGGTCACCTGACGATCCGCGCCGAGCGGCTGGCTACGCTCCGCTACGGCGAGAACTCGCACCAGCGCGCAGCCATCTACACGCGCACCGGGGGCCACGGCATCGCTCAGGCGACGCAGCTGCAGGGCAAGGAGATGAGCTACAACAACTATGTCGACGCGGACGCCGCGCTGCGCGCCGCCTTCGACATGATCAAGCCCGCCGTGGCGATCATCAAGCACGCCAACCCGTGCGGGATCGCGGTCGCGGCACCGAGCGCGCTCGACCCGATCGCGAGCGCGCACCTGCGGGCGAACGAGTGCGACCCCGTCTCGGCCTTCGGCGGAGTGATCGCGGCGAACCGTCCCGTGACGCTGAAGATGGCCGAGAACCTGCGCGACATCTTCACCGAGGTCATCGTGGCGCCGGGCTTCGAGCCCCAGGCGCTCGAGGTCTTCGCCGAGAAGAAGAACCTTCGCCTGCTCCAGCTCCCGGCCGACTGGAAGCAGGAACGGATGGATGTCCGCCTCGTCTCCGGCGGCCTGCTGCTTCAGGATGCGGACCGGTTCCCCGACGACATCGAGTCTGTCGCGAAGGACTGGGAGCTCGTCTCGGGCGAGCGGCCCGAGGGGGACGACATGACGAACCTGATCTTCGCATGGAAGGCGTGCCGCGCGGTGAAGTCCAACGCGATCGTGCTCGCCAAGAACTCGGCGACGGTCGGGATCGGCATGGGCCAGGTCAACCGCGTGGACTCGTGCCGCCTGGCCGTGGACCGTGCGGGTGACCGCGCCCGCGGCTCGGTCGCGGCATCCGATGCCTTCTTCCCGTTCGCGGACGGCCCCAAGGTGCTGCTCGACGCCGGGATCTCGGCGATCGTGCAGCCGGGCGGCTCGGTGCGCGATGACGAGGTCATCCAGGCGGCGCGCGACGCAGGCGTGACGATGTTCTTCACGGGCGAGCGGCACTTCTTCCACTGATCCAGGCCGCGCGGACAACATTCCGGAGACAACGTCGCCCCGGGCCTGAATTCCCCCCTCCTCAGGCTGGATCGGTGTTTCGTCCGGAATGTTGTCCACCCGCAGCGATGTCCGATTCCCGCGAGCCGGGCGCGCGGGATCGTGTCAGGCTGGAGACATGAAGCAGTCCGCCGCCGTCGTGCCGAGTCATCCGTCGATGACGTTCGATGAGCGCTACCGGGCGATCTCGTCGCGCGACACCCGCTTCGACGGGCAGTTCGTCACGGCGGTCCGGACGACGGGGATCTATTGCCGCCCGAGCTGCCCGGCGCGCACACCGAAGCCCGCAAACGTGTCGTTCTTCGCGACGTCGGCCGCCGCGCACGAGGCGGGCTACCGGGCGTGCAAGCGGTGTCTGCCCGAGGCCGCGCCCGGGTCGCCCGAGTGGGACCTGCGCGGTGACGCCGCGGGTCGCGCCATGCGCCTCATCGGCGACGGCGTGATCGAACGCGAGGGCGTTCCCGGGCTCGCCTCGCGCCTGGGGTACTCGCCGAGGCATCTCACGCGGATGCTCACGGCCGAACTCGGGGCCGGACCCCTCGCCCTCGCCCGAGCGCAGCGCGCCCACACCGCGCGGCAGCTGCTGGTCGGCACCGACCTCGCGGTCGCGGATGTCGCGTTCTCGGCCGGGTTCGCGAGCGTCCGGCAGTTCAACGACACGGTACGCGAGGTCTTCGGGCTGACCCCTACCGAGCTGCGCGCGCGCCGTTCACGTGCCGACGCGGTGCCGACGGGGGCGGGCGTCATCCGTCTCGCGCTGCCGTACCGGGAGCCGTTCGACGCCGCCGGGCTGTTCGCTTGGATGGCGGCGCGGGCCATTCAAGGGGTCGAGGTGGCGGCATCAGATACGTTCGCACGCAGCTTGCGCCTGCCGGGAGGTCCCGCGTGGTTCCGGTTGCGCGATGCGCCGGGGCACGGCCGACTCGTGCTCGAAGCCCGCGTCGCGCGCCCGGGGGATCTGGCGTCGCTCGTGGCGCGGGTCCGGCGACTGTTCGACCTCGACGCCGACCCCCTCGCGATCGACGAAGCGCTCGCGGCCGACCCCGCGATCGCGGCTCGCGTGCGCGCCGTGCCGGGTCTGCGGGTGCCCGGCGCGGCCGACCCGCACGAGATGTTGATCCGGGCGATGGTCGGCCAGCAGATCACGGTCGTCGCGGCGCGGACCGCGCTGACGCGGCTCACCGTCGAGCTCGGAGAACCCATCGAGGCGTGGGAGGGCGTGGACAGACTCTTCCCGACGATGTCCGCGATCGCCGACCACGGTGCCGAGGTGCTGCGCGGTCCCGCCGCGCGGATCCGCGCGATCACCGCCGTGGCCGCGGCGCTCGCCTCGGGCGAACTCGACCTGGGCCCGGGGGACGACTCCGCGGCGCAACGGGCCGCACTGCTCGCGCTGCCGGGTATCGGGCCCTGGACCGCGGACTATGTCCGGATGCGCGTGACGGGCGATCCCGATGTGTTCCTCCCCGGCGACGTCGCCGTGCGGACGGGCGCGGTTCGGGCGGGTCTACCGGGTGACCCGCGCGAGTTGACGGCGCGGGCGGCTCTGTCGGCGCCGTGGCGGTCGTACCTGACCGGGCACCTCTGGCGTGCCGTCGTGGACCTGCCCGCGCCCGGGCCTCTCGCGCGCCGGGCGGACATCGCGGAGGAACAACACCCGTCGATCCTCGGATTCACGCCTGCCGGGGCCGATTCCGCACCACCTCTCCTTCCTGATGTACGCCGCACGAAAGGCAACCCCGCATGAACGCAGCCACCCAGAGCGCCCTCGTCGAGGCGATCGACACCCCCGACGGCCCGCTCATCATCGTCGCCGACGCGGACCAGCGCGTGCTCGGCTCCGGCTGGACGACGGATGCCTCGGCCGTCATCGCCCGCATCCACCCGGCCCTCCGGCCCGGCACCGTGCGCGAGGCATCCCTCGACGCGGCGGCCGCGGCCCGCGCCTACTACGTCGGCGCCATCGGCGCGATCGACGATGTGCCCGTTCGTCAGCACGGCACCGACCTGCAGCTGAAGGGTTGGAGCGCGCTCCGCCGCATCGCACCGGGGGAGCCCCTGACCTACAGCCAGTTCGCCGCGGTCTTCGGGTCCCCGACCGCCGTTCGAGCCGCGGCATCCGTCTGTGCGCGAAACGCACCGGCCCTGTTCGTGCCGTGCCATCGTGTGCTCCGGAGCGACGGATCCCTCGGCGGCTTCGCGTGGGGACTGCCGGTCAAGGCGAGCCTGCTCGCCCGCGAACGCGGCGAGGCATACATCCCGGCACAGCTGGACTGATCGAGGTCGCGCCCCGTCCCTAACCCGCGCAAAGCGGTCGAGCCCTTGCCCCGGGTCACAGGGGCACATATCCTGGAAGGCTGTCCGCACCGCGCCTTCGACCAGGCCGGCGGTGCGCAGCTCTTCCGCACCGCCGCGCCGACCAGGCGCTTCTGCACGCCCAAAAGGATCATGACTTCGACAGCCTCGACACCCACGCCCCAACCGTCGACCCCGCGTCTGTCGACCCCGCGCGCTCTCGCGCGCCTTCTGCCGTTCGCCCGTCCGGTCGCCGGACGACTGTGGCTCGGCGGTCTGAGCGCATTGATCGCGAGCCTGCTCGCGCTCACGATTCCCCTCGTGCTCGAGGCGATCGTGGCGGGCCCCATCGCGTCGCGCGACTCGGGACAGATCGTGTGGGGCGCCGCAGCCGTACTCGGGCTCGGGCTGTTCGAGGCCCTCATGGTGTGGGCGCGACGCTGGTTCGTGCTCGGCCCCGCCACGAAGGTCGAGTACGACCTGCGCACCCAGTTCTACGAGCGTCTGCAGCGTCTGCCCGTCGCGTTCCACGACCGGTGGCAGTCGGGCCAGCTGCTCAGCCGCATGATGCAGGACATTGGTCTGATCCGCCGGTGGCTCGCCTTCGGTCTCGTGCTGCTCGTCGTCAACATGCTCACGATCCTGGTCGGTTCGGTCATCCTCTTCCGCTGGCACTGGGTGCTCGGAACGATCTTCGTCATCTGCTCGATCCCGCTGTGGATCGCGGGCTACCGCTTCGAGAAGAGGTACGGAACCCTCGCGCGGCAGAGTCAAGATCAGGCCGGCGACCTCGCGACCGCGGTCGAAGAGAGCGTGCACGGCATCCGCGTCCTCAAGGCCTTCGGGCGCGGCGGCCACGCCCTGAAGAAGTTCGCCCGCCAGGCCGAGGGGCTCCGCGAGACCGAGTTGAGCAAGGCCCGTGCGGTCGGGCTGATCTGGTTCTGGCTCGTGCTGCTGCCCGACATCGCCTTCGCACTCTGTCTGGCGGCGGGCATCGTGCTCGCGCAGCTCGGTCAGCTGAGCGTCGCCGAGCTGTTCGCGTTCTTCGCGATGGCGACGGTGCTGCGGTGGCCGATGGAGTCGATCGGCTTCCTGTTCTCGTTCCTGCTCGACGCGCGAACGGCAACGGATCGCCTCTTCGAGGTGTTTGACGAAGAGAACACGATCGTCGACCCCGCAGAGCCGCGCGCCGCGGCAGTCGCTGACGGCAGGGTCCGTGGTGAGCTCGCGTTCCGCGGCGCTCACTTCCGGTACCAGGACGCGGCCGAGGGGGAGCGCGATCTGCTCGACGGCATCGACCTCGTGCTCCGTCCCGGAGAGACGATGGCGCTCGTGGGGCTGACCGGATCGGGCAAGACGACTCTCACGACCCTGCCGACGCGCCTCTACGACGTGACGGCCGGCCGGGTGGAGCTGGATGGCGTGGATGTCCGCGAGCTCACCCTCCACGAGCTCCGGGGCCACATCGGCATGGCCTTCGAGGACGCCACGCTGTTCTCGGCCACGGTGCGCGAGAACGTCCTGCTCGGGCGCGAAGACCTCGAGCCCGGGAGCGCCGAGGCCGAGCGCGTGCTGCGCGAGGCCCTGGACGTCGCGCAGGCGGCGTTCGTGGACGACCTGCCGGACGGTGTCGACACGATCATCGGCGAGGAAGGACTGAGCCTGTCGGGCGGTCAGCGGCAGCGCCTGGCGCTCGCCCGCGTCGTGGCCGCCAAGCCCGCGGTGCTCGTGCTCGACGACCCGCTCTCGGCCCTCGACGTCGACACCGAGGCTCTCGTCGAGGCGGCGCTTCGACGTGTGCTCGAGACCACCACCGCGCTGATCGTCGCGCACCGCCCCTCGACCGTCGCGCTCGCCGATCGCGTCGCGTTGCTCGAGGACGGTCGGATCACGGGCGTCGGTACCCACTCCGAGCTGTTGCGCACGAGCCTCCACTACCGGCACGTCATCTCGAGTCTCGAAGCCGAGGCGAGCAATGTGGGGGCCGAGCCCCGAGAGGAGTCGGAGGGGATTCCGGATGCCTCGATCGCCGAACTCGACGCCCAGTCATCCGCATCCATCGTCGATCGTGAGGGGCCCGGCGCCGCCGGCCTCGGAGGGGTGAACCCGTGAGCACCGTCACCGGAACCGAGGGCGAAGACCGCTCCGACTACACGCAGGCCGAGAGCCGGCAGATCCGTCGCCGGTCGCTGCGTCTGCTGGGCTCGCTGCTGTCACCCGTGCGCGGCAACCTGATCCTCGCGCTCACCGTGCTGGTCGTCTCGACCGCGCTGCGCGTGCTCGGTCCCGCCCTGATCGCCTACGGAATCGACACGGCCCTGCCGGCGGTGCTCGAGCGCGCCGACTGGTTGCCGACGATCGGCGTCGTCGCCGTGTTCATCGTCTCGGCCATCGGCGGAGCGGTGTTGATCGGCTGGTACGTCGTCGTGACCGCGCGCCTGACGCAGACGATCATGCTCGATCTGCGGATGCGGATCTTCCGCCACACGCAGCTTCTGAGCCTCGAGTTCCATGAGTCCTACACGTCGGGTCGCATCATCTCGCGACAGACGAGCGACCTCGACTCGATCCGCGAGCTGCTCGACGGCGGGCTGAACGAACTCGTCTCGGGCCTGTTGTACGGCGGTTTCACGCTGATCGCGCTCGTGCTGCTCGACTGGCAGTCGGGAATCATCCTCGTCGTGATGGGTGTGCCGCTCTGGCTGCTGATGCGCTGGTTCTACCGGCGTTCGCAGCTCGTGTATCGCGAATCTCGGGTGGTCAGCGCGCAGGTCATCGTGAAGTTCGTGGAGACCATGACGGGCATCCGCGCCGTCAAGGCGTTCCGCCGCGAGAAGCGCGACGACGAGGACTTCGGGGATCTCGCGAGCCAGTACCGCGACGTCAACATCCGGTCGATCAGGCTCTTCGGAACGTTCGAACCCGGCCTGATGGCCGTGGCCGCGGTGTCGGTCGCGCTCGTGCTGCTCTGGGGAGGGCTGCGTGTTGCCGGGGGAGGGCTCGAGGTCGGGGTTCTGCTGGCGGCGGTCCTCTACGTGCGCAACTTCTTCTCACCGCTGCAAGAGGTGGCGTTCTTCCTCAACTCGTACCAGTCCGCGACCGCGGCCCTCGAGAAGGTGTCGGGCGTGCTCGAGGAGCAGCCGACGGTGCCGGATCCCACGAAGCCCGTGGACCTCTGGAAGGCCCGCGGACACGTGCGGTTCGACGGGGTGGAATTCGGCTACGGCGGCGACCGGACGATCCTGCCCGACTTCACCCTCGACATCCCGGCGGGTCAAACCGTCGCGCTCGTCGGAACGACGGGC
>CAYZEL010000099.1:0-8093 GCA_964477515.1 uncultured Microbacterium sp. | reverse complement strand
GCGCGATGCCGAACGGCGGCTTCTTGCGCGACGCCGTGAGCACGTTCGTGAAGTTCACGAAGATGCCCTGCGCCGTCTCGGGGCGCAGGTAGTACAGGCCCGACTCGTCGTCGACGACGCCGAGGTACGCCTTCACCAGGCCAGAGAACGCGCGCGGCTCGGTGTACTGACCCTTCGTGCCGCAGTTCGGGCACGGGACATCCGCCAGCCCGTTCTCGGCCGCACGGCCCTTGCGTGCCTCGAAGTCCTCGATCAGGTTGTCGGCGCGGAAGCGCTTGTGGCAGTGCAGGCACTCCACAAGCGGGTCGGTGAAGGTCGCGACGTGACCGGATGCCTCCCACACGCGCTTGGGCAGGATGATCGACGAGTCGAGGCCGACCATGTCGCCCCGGCCGCGCACGAACGTCTGCCACCACTGGCGGCGGATGTTCTCTTTGAGCTCGGTTCCCAGGGGCCCGTAGTCCCAGGCCGAGCGCGAGCCGCCGTAGATCTCACCGGCCTGGAAGACGAAGCCGCGGTGGCGGGCGAGGGCGATGACCTTATCGAGGCGGGACTGTTCGGCCATGGTGGCTCCAATGGTCGGGGTGGGGTCGGGGGCGAGATGAACGTGGGCGCAGAGCGCGAGATCACGGGCGCGGCGGGGCTGTCATCACAGGAGCGGCAGAGCCGCGGCATCCTTCCTCGATCTTAGTGCGGGGCGCTCTGTGGGACCGCCAGAGTAAGACCCGCCCACGGGCGCACCCGCAGGCCTAGCATCGGAGGATGAGCGAGCGCGAGTTCGATGTTGTCGTGATCGGTGCGGGACCCGTCGGCGAGAACGTCGCCGACAGAGCGGTGCAGGGCGGACTCACCGCCGCGATCGTCGAGGGCGAGTTGGTGGGCGGCGAGTGCTCGTACTGGGCGTGCATGCCGACCAAGGCCCTGCTGCGACCGGGGGCCGCGCTGCGTGCGGCGCGGAGCGTCCCGGGCGCGCGTGAGGCGTTCGGCGCACCCCTCGACGTCGAGGCAGCGCTGCACTTCCGCGACACGGCGACGTCGGGATGGGACGACGCGGGCCAGGTGTCGTGGCTCGATAGCGCGGGTATCACGCTCGTCCGCGGACACGGTCGGATCGCCGGTACGCGCCGCGTCGAGGTGACGGCACCGGATGGCTCGGTCGAGACGCTCACCGCACGTCACGCGGTCGCGGTCTGCACGGGGACGTCCGCGATCATCCCCGACATCTCCGGGCTCGCCGACGCATCCCCGTGGACGAACCGCGAGGCGGCGGCCGTCCAGATCGTGCCGGAGCGCCTCGTGATCGTGGGCGGCGGGGTCGTGGCCGCGGAGTTCGCGACGGCTTTCTCGAGCCTCGGCTCGAAGGTGACGATGCTCGTCCGCGGCGATGCCCTGCTCACGTCGAACGAACCGTTCGCGGGCGAACTCGTGCTCGCCGCCCTGCGCGACGCGGGGGTCGACGTGCGTACCGGAACATCCGCGACGCGCGTCGAGCGGACAGCGGATGGCTCGCTCACAATCTCTCTCGGCGACTCCCCCGCCAGCGAAGTGCTGCAGGCCGACGAGATCCTGATCGCCACGGGACGCCGCCCCCGCACGGACGACATCGGGCTCGACGCGATCGGCCTCGATGCGGGGCGTTCGCTCCCGACCGACGACACCCTGCGCGTGCTCGGCGCGGACGGGAAGCCCGTCGGCGCCGACGGTGACGAGCCGGGCTGGCTCTACGCGGTGGGGGACGTGAACGGCCGGGTGCTGCTGACGCACCAGGGCAAGTACCAGGCTCGCGCCGCCGGGGACGTAATCACGGCCAGAGCCCTCGGACAGCCGATCGACGACGCCCCCTGGGGTCGTCACGTCGCGACCGCGGACCACGCCGCCGTGCCGCAGGTCGTCTTCACCGAGCCCGAGGTCGCGGCCGTGGGCATCACGGCGGCCGAGGCCGAGCGTGCCGGCCGCGAGGTTCAGGTCGTCGACTACGACCTTCACAACGTCGCCGGGGCCTCGGTAACCGCGAAGGGGTACACCGGGCAGGCGCGCCTGATCGTCGACCCCGCGACCCGTACGGTGGTCGGCGCGACCTTCGTCGGCGCGGGAGTCGCCGACCTGTTGCACTCGGCGACGATCGCGGTCGTCGGCGAGGTTCCGATCGAACGCCTGTGGCACGCCGTGCCTTCGTACCCGACGCTCAGCGAGGTGTGGCTGCGCTTCCTCGAGGCTCTCGGCCGCGACACCGCAACCCCGTAGCGCCCGCGGCACAGGAGCACAGCCCGCCGAGTTCCTGGGCACAACGTCGCAAGAACAACCCGGTGTCGCGTTCGCGAGGCGCTTCGACGCCGGGGCCGCTCGGATATGCGATGTTGTGCGCGGGGCGCGGATCCGAGGGAGGGCTGACGACCTCACCCGTCCGCGAAGCCGCACCACTCCGCGACCCAGGCGAGGATCTCGCCCTTGACCTCGGCGGGGGCCGCGACCTCGACGACACCGGAGGCGCCCCCCAGCGCGACCGTCACGTCGAAGATCGTGCCGCGCTTGTCTTCCATCACGGCGTGCGGGTCGCACCGCAGGGGCACGAGAGGCACCCGAACCTTCTGAGGCGAGTCCGAACCGCCGACCTCGACGCCCACGACGAAGGGCTCCGCCCCCGCCGTGTCGAACATCAGCAGCGGGGTCGTTTCGACGGTCTCCACGCGCGCCGAGCCCTCACCACCCGACGGGGAGATCTCGAGCGTCAGGTGCGCCGGGACCGGGACATCCGACGGCTCGAATCCTGACCACGACAGCACCGCGACGTCTGCGAGGCGCTCGCGCAGGCACTCCTTCTCGTGCAGCAGCGGGATGAACGCGAGCGGGTCGGGAATGGACGCCTCGGCAATCGCGGCTCGGCCGTCCAGCTCATACTCCAGCTCGATCGTCGCCCCATCGCTCGTCGCGTCCGCGTCGCACGCGACGGGCGGCAGGGTGATCCGCATGTCGAGGGTGCGCCCAGAGGGCACACGCGCGCGCTTCTCGCGCAGGATGGGCGTCTCGAACCGCGGATCCACGATCTCGAGTTCCCTGATGACCAGGTCGCCCTCGCCCGCGTTCACCACCCGGACCTGAGCGGCGCGATCGACGACGTCCGAGCGCAACTGGATCAGTTCGACGGTCACTCCCGGCGGGAATGGACCCGGTTGCGGGTCGGACGGCGCGCACGCCGTGATGACGTGGGCAAGGGCGAGAACCGAGACCGCAGCCGCCACCCTCCGCACCGTGCTCGCCTCGTCACTTCGAGCCGGTCGTCGCGACATGCTCCGCGAACAGGCCCGGCCACGCCATGATCCCGTAGGGCGTGCGCGCGATGACGATCCGACTGCCGGGGATGAGCTCGTGCAACTTGTTGGCCGTCTTGACCGGATGCGTCCGGTCACCCGTCCACGCGAGGATCAGTGTCGGCACCTCGATGCGCCCGATCGCCTTGCGGTCCGGCAGGTCCGTGGACGCCGCGCCGCGCATGATCGTCGGCAGCAGCTTCTCGCTGATCGAGGGCCGGGTCTCGGGCATGTCGGCGAGCGCGGGCGGGACGGGTGCTGTACTGCCCGCCTCGACGAACGCGCCCATGCCGTGCTGCTCGACCAGGTCCGCGTTCTGCAGATAGGTCTCGGCCTGCGCGCGGCGGCTGCCCCATGCCGTCGGAGGCACCACGAGCGTCAGGCTCGCGAACCGCTTCGGCTTGCGCACAGCCGCGTGCAGCAACGTGCCGGTACCCATCGACGGCCCGATGCCGTGCACCTTCTCGCCCGGCGCGACATGGTCGAGCAGCGCGAGCAAGTCCTTCGCCAGGCGGTCCCACCGGTAGGCCGACGGATTCTTCCCGCCCGTGGATCCGCCGTGACCGCGCGCGTCGTACCGCAGCACGCGATGGTCGCGCAGCGCTCGGCCGAGATCGAGACCCAGCTGGGCATCCCGGACACGACTCGAGGTCAGCCCGTGCAACTGCACGACCAGCGGGCCGGTGTCGCCCGTGATGTCGTAATCGAGCGTGGCACCCCCGACGTCGAGTGTGGGCACGAAACCTCCGGTTGCAGGCGGGAGTCACAGGCACGAGATATTCGCCCCCTAGACTACGGCGCCATGCGCCTGACGAATGTCGCCCAGATGACCCTGCCCCGGGGCACCCTGCAGAGCTTCGTGACGCGCGCGTCCGAGCACCCTGGACGCCCCCTGCCCATCTCGTTCGACCAGCGTCGGCACGTCGGTCTGGGCGCGCGTCCGGGCTCGTGGATGGCGGTCGCGTTCCGGCTTCCCGAGGCGGCGACCCTCGACGACGTCGCGGTCGCGTGGATGGCGGTCATCGGGCGCCACGGCACGCTGAGAAGTGCGTTCTCGTACGACGACGCCGGCGAGCTCGCGCTGCACGAGGTCGACATCGCGGGCGGCGAGTGGCTGGAGCATCCGGTCGGCGAGGACCAACGCACGCGCGATGTGCTGCGGGGTGTCTTCGATGCCGCGTGCTCGCCGTTCGAGCGGCCGTCGCACCGCGTATGCGTCGTCGTTCCCGATGATCCCGACCCCCTCGATCCGAGGCCGACCGCGGTGATCGGATCGGACCACGCCCACGTCGACATGTGGTCGCTTCTCGTGCTCGTCCGCGACATGATGACCGAGCTCACCGGGGGTTCGGACGAAGCGCCGGTGCCCGTTGCTTCGTTCGCCGAGCACTCCGAGATACTCGAGCGGATGCCTCCGGCCCCGGCCGACGTGCAACGACGCTGGAGCGACATCCTGGCCATCGAGGGCGGCGCCATGCCCACCTTCCCCCTCCCCCTGGGTGATGTCTCGGTCCCTCGCAGCGAGGTCGTCGAGGTGCGAGACGTGCTGTCGGCCGACGAGTCCCGCGCGCTCGAGGGGCGCGCCACCGAGCGGGGCGTGCGGATGACAGCGCTCGCGCTGTCGGTGCTCGCCGAGACGACGACGCGGATGAGCGGCATGCCTCTGCGCGCCGTCTTTCCCGTGCACAGCAGGAACGAACCGCGCTGGCACGATTCGGTGGGCTGGTTCATCACGAACTCGGTCATCCACTTCGACGAGACCGACGCCCGCGCATCCGCCAGCGCCGTCAAGGATGCACTCGCGCTCGGTTCCTATCCGCTCGCGCCGATCTTCGCCCCGTATGGCGGCATGCCCGCGGGACCCGGGATGTTCGCGATCTCGTGGCTCGACACCCGTCGTTTACCAGCCGTCGAGGACGCGCTGGAGATCCAGTACGTCTCAGCCGTCATCCAGACCGACGGAGTCATGATCTGGTTCATCGTCAACGATGACGGGCTGCACCTGCGCTGCCGATACCCCGATACGTCGGAGGCGCGGACGAATGTGGGCGCCTGGCTCGACCGGATCGAGAACGGGCTGCGAGCCGTCGTGGCGCCCTGATCCCGCTGTGTCGCCGGGGCCGTGGCCCGCACACCTCCCGCGCGCCGATAGCCTGACGTGGTGGGTTCACGCGACGCAGGTGACAGAAATCGCCTGACCCGTATGCCGCCGCAGGGCGCGATCGTCGCCGTTCTGGCCCTCGCGGGGCTGTGCGCATCGTTCATGTACACCCTCGTCGTGCCGATCCAGGCCCAGCTCCCCGAGCTGCTCAACGCGTCGCGCGAAGACACCGCATGGGTGGTCACGGCCACGCTCCTGACCGCCGCGGTCGTCACCCCCATCTCGAGTCGCCTCGGTGACATGTACGGAAAGCGGCGCGTCGTCATCGCGCTCCTCGTGTGCCTGATCATCGGCTCGGTCATCGCGGCGCTCTCGACGCACATCGTCGGAATCATCGTGGGCCGCGCTCTGCAAGGCGCCGTCACGGGAGTCGTACCGCTCGGAATCGCCATCATGCGCGATGTCGTCCACCGCGACCGGCTCGGCACGTCCGTCGCCCTGATCAGCGCGACGATGGGGGTGGGCGGCGCGCTCGGCCTGCCGCTCAGCGCTCTCGTCACCGAGGCGGCCGACTGGCACGTCCTGTTCTGGATCGCCGCGGGCCTCGGTGTCGCCGTCCTCGCCCTGGTCGTGTGGATCGTACCCGTCAGCGTGCTGCGCACGCGCGGCAGCTTCGACTACATCGGGGCTCTCGGGCTCGCGGTGGGACTCACCGGCATCCTGCTCGCGATCTCACGCGGCAACGAGTGGGGCTGGACGAGCGCCCCCACCCTCGGCTGCGGGTTCGGCGGCATCGCCGTGCTGCTCGTCTGGGGGTGGTACCAGCTGCGCGCCGCCGAGCCGCTCCTCGACCTGCGCGTGGCGGCCCGCCGGCCGGTGCTGCTGACCAACCTCGCCTCGATCGGAATGGGCTTCGCGCTCTTCGGATCGAACATCATCTTCCCGCAGCTCCTCGAACTGCCCGTCGGGTCGGGCGCCGGGCTGGGGCTCTCCCTGATCGGCGCTGCCCTCGTGGTCATGCCCGCGGGTCTCGTGATGATTGTGATCTCTCCCCTCGCCGGACGCCTGGAACGGACGATCGGACCCCGCGCGCTGCTGACCGGCGGTGCCATCGCCCTCGTCATCGCCTACACATTCGTGTACTTCTTCTCGGACGAGGTGTGGCACATCCTGCTCGCCAACATCCTCGTCGGCATCGGCATCGGGCTCGGATTCGCGGGCATGCCGATGCTGATCATGCGCGCCGTGCCCGCGAACGAGACCGGGGCATCCAACGGACTGAACGCCCTCTTCCGCTCGGTCGGTACGAGCGCGGCGGCCGCCGTGCTGGGTGCCGTGCTCGCGGCGATGTCGCAGTCCTACGGGGGTATTCCGGTGCCGACCGCCGCAGCGTTCCAAGCGTGCTTCCTGCTCGCGGGGGGAGCCGCCGTCGTCGCGCTCGTGCTGTCGCTCCTCATCCCCCGGCACGGGCCGCCCGTCGATCACGCGTCCATCCCCGACGGACGTTGACACGGCCGGCACCCGTCAACGGCGCGCGGCAACGGCCCGACTGCGCCGGGTGCTACTAGCCTGGCGCCCATGAGCGACGCACCCGGCTCCCGATCGGCATCGACCGACGAAGCATCCGTCCCCCGACAGACGGGCAGCCGGGACACCCGGTTCTTCGGGCAGCCGTGGGAGCTCGCGCACGTCTTCGGCGTCGAGATGTGGGAGCGCTTCAGCTTCTACGGCATGCAGGGAATCCTGCTGATCTACCTGTACTACTCGGTCGCCGAGGGCGGCTTGGCGATCCCCAAGCCGATCGCGGCGGGGATCGTCGGCGCCTACGGAGGCGCGGTGTACCTGTCCACGATCCTCGGGGCGTGGATCGCGGACCGCCTGCTCGGCTCCGAGCGCGTGCTCTTCTTCAGCGCGATCGTGATCATGGCCGGGCACATCGCGCTCGCCCTGCTGCCCGGTGTCAGCGGCGTCGCGGTGGGTCTCGTGCTGGTCGCCGTCGGTTCGGGCGGGCTGAAGGCGAACGCGACCTCCGTGGTCGGCACGCTCTACTCGGCCGACGACCCCCGCCGGGATGCGGGCTTCTCGCTGTTCTACCTCGGCATCAACCTCGGCGCGTTCCTCGGTCCGCTGCTGACGGGCCTGCTGCAGACGACGCTCGGCTTCCACTGGGGCTTCGGTCTCGCCGCCGTGGGTATGGCGTTCGGCCTGATCCAGTACTCGTTCGGCCGACGCCAACTCCCCGAAGAAGCCCGCCGGGTTCCCAACCCCCTGCCCCGCTCACGTCGCCCACTCGTCGTGGGCATCGCCCTCGGCGGGCTCGCGGCGATCGCGCTCGCGGTCGTCTTCGGACTGATCCGCGTCGAGCACCTCTCGTTGGTCGTCATCGTGGTCACCCTGATCGCGACGATCGCCTACTTCGCCGTCATCCTGTCCAGCAAGCGGATCACGGCGACGGAGCGTTCGCGGGTGCTGGGGTTCATCCCCCTGTTCCTCACGAGCGTCGCGTTCTGGTCGCTGTACCAGCAGCAGTTCACGGTGCTCACGATCTACTCGGACGAGAAGCTCAATCGCAACATCTTCGGCTGGGAGTTCCCGGTCTCGTGGGTACAGTCGATCAATCCCGTCTTCATCATCGTCCTGTCCGGAGTCTTCTCGGCGCTGTGGTTGAAGCTCGGACGCCGCCA
>CAYZEL010000098.1:0-8135 GCA_964477515.1 uncultured Microbacterium sp. | reverse complement strand
TTTTCGTCAGCTATGGGGAACTCGTTGCGAGGGAATGGGGGACATCGTCGTTGGGCTCGTCCCACTTCGGCGGGGCGCGGCCGGTACCGGTGCTCCTAGCCGGCCGAGTCCGCGTGCGCGACCATGCGGTCGAACGCGGCGTCCAGCTCGGCTTCGACGACCTGCAACACGGGGTCTGCGTCGTAGTGCGCGAGGATGCGTCGCGCACCCTCGTCGAACGTCACCGTCGTCCGGAACTCGGGCACCAGTGCGCGGATCTTCGCATTGTCGAACACCATCGAGTGGGCCTTGTCGCCGACGAGCCCCGGACCCAGGTCCGGCCGGAACGCCGCGATCGTCTCGGACGCGATGTGCACGAGACGCGGCTCCGTGACGCCGGCGGCCTGCGCGAGCCATCCGTAGATCTGATTCCACGTCGGAGCGTGGTCGCCGGTGATCGTGTAGGCCTCACCGATCGCCTCGGGCGCGCCGAGCAGGCCGGTGAAGGCGACGGCGAAGTCGTCGCTGTGGGTCAGCGTCCAGAGGCTCGTGCCGTCGCCGAGCACCACGACGGGCCTACCGGCGCGCATCCGCGCGATGTCGGTCCATCCGCCCATCGTCGGCAACAGCCTGTGATCGTAGGTGTGCGAGGGGCGGACGATCGTCACCGGCAGTCCTCGGTCGCGGTAGGCGCCGACGAGCACGTCCTCGCAGGCGATCTTGTCGCGCGAGTACTTCCAGAACGGGTTGCGCAGGGGGGTGGACTCCGTCACGGGCAGGTGCCGGGGCGGTTTGTCGTACGCCGATGCCGAGCTGATGAAGATGTACTGCGCGCAGCGTCCCTCGACCAGCCGCAGGGCCGTGGCGACATGCTCGGGAGTGAACGACAGGAAGTCCGCGACGACATCGAAAGACGCGCCGCCGAGCGCCGCTCGTGTGGCGTCCTCGTCGCGGATGTCGCCCACGATCTCGTGTACCTCCGGCGGCAGCGGGCGCCGTCCCGAGCCGCGGTTGAGCACGCTCACGTCGTGCCCCGCGGCGATCGCCGCACGCACGCAGGCCGCGCTGATGGTTCCGGTTCCGCCGATGAAGAGCACACGCATGTGCCCGACGCTACCCCGGCGGGTTCCCGAATGACAGTCAGGCGCTGCGGCGTCCTGTTCGGCGCGGCGTGTGCACCGGACGCGCGAGCGGCGCCTCCATCAGCGAGAGAGCGTCGAGATGCAACTGCTCGGCGAGGCGCTCGACCGTCTGGAGTGTCATGTTGCGCTCGCCGCGCTCGACCGCCCCCATGTACGTGCGGTGAACCCCGAGCAGTTCGGCGAACTGCTCCTGAGAGAGGCCGAGGGTCTCGCGATGGCGTCGGAGATTGTGACCAATCGTCGTCTGAAGGTCACCGATCACGCCTTCCACCGTGATGCGTTGCTACTTATGTATCTACAGACTTATGAGTAGCATCTGCATGTGCTATTCATACGTAGCGTTCGGCTGAATGGGCGGCGCCGTGGTGAGGAGGCCATATCGCCACCCGAGAAAGCCGCGACACCCGGTTGGTATCTCGACGGGCGCGGGAGGCTCCACTGGTGGAACGGGCTGCGGTGGACGCAGGACGAACCGGATGATGCGGCTCCGACGCCGCATCGGACGATCGACGGGGGCTCGACGAGCATCCTGACGATTCTGGCGATCGTCCTGTCCTTCGTCGTCGCACCCGTCGGCCTCGTGCTGGGATGCGTGTCGATCGCGATCGCGCGACGCCACCTGCGCCCGACGCCGCTGCTCGCCGTCGTCGCAGCCGCCGTCGGAGGCCTCGGGACGACGGTCGGCGTCTTCTCGGTCCTCGCCCTCGGAGTCTTTCCGCGATAGGGCGCTGCCGTCTCAGTGCGTGTCGGTCGCCTCGACCTCGGTGCGATCGCCCGACCACAACGTGTGGAACGTGCCGGGCTTGTCGACGCGCTTGTAGGTGTGGGCTCCGAAGAAGTCGCGTTGACCCTGGATGAGGGCGGCCGGCAGGCGTTCGGCGCGCAGTCCGTCGTAGTAGGCCAGGGAAGACGAGAAGGCGGGAGCCGGGATGCCCGCGGTCGCGGCCGCGGAGACGATCCGGCGCCACGCGCCCTGGGCGCGGGTGAGCGCGTCGACGAAGTACGGTGCCGTGAGCAGGACCGGCAGGTCGGGGGTTTCGGCGTAGGCATCCGCGATCCGGTTGAGGAACTGCGCGCGGATGATGCAGCCCGCGCGCCAGATCTTCGACACGGCACCGAGGTCGATGGTCCAGTCGTACTGCGCGGCGCCCGCGCGAATCTCGTCGAAGCCCTGCGAGTACGCCACGATCTTCGAGGCGAAGAGCGCGAGTCGCACGTCCTCGATGAACGCGTCCTCGTCCTCGAGTTCGAGCTCTTCCTCCGCGCCCGGCAGGTCGCGGGCGACCGACCGCTGCTCGGGGTGCGACGACAGCGAGCGCGCGAACGTCGCCTCGGCGATGCCCGAGACGGGGACTCCGAGATCGAGGGCCGTCTGAACCGTCCACGCACCGGTGCCCTTGGCCCCGGCCTGGTCGAGGATCACGTCGACGAGCGGCTTGCCCGTGTCGAGGTCGACTTGGCGCAGCACCTCGGAGGTGATCTCGATGAGGTAGGACTCGAGCTCGCCGGTGTTCCACTCGGCGAACACGTCGGCGATCTCGGCGGGAGACTTGCCCGTGCCGCGGCGGATCAGGTCGTACGCCTCGGCGATGAGCTGCATGTCGGCATATTCGATGCCGTTGTGCACCATCTTCACGAAGTGCCCCGCGCCGTCGTGACCGATGTGCGTCACGCACGGCTCGCCCTCGGCGACCGCGGCGATCGAACGCAGGATCGGACCGAGCGTGACCCACGACTCGTCCGAACCGCCGGGCATGAGCGAGGGACCCTCGAGGGCGCCCTCCTCTCCGCCGGAAACACCCATGCCGACGAAGTTGATGCCCGTCTCGCGTACGGCGCGTTCGCGGCGGATCGTGTCGGTGAACAGCGAGTTGCCGCCGTCGATGATGATGTCGCCAGGCTCGAACACGTTGACGAGTTCGTCGATCACGGCATCCGTCGGCCCGCCGGCCTTGACCATGATGAGCGCGGCGCGCGGCTTCTGGAGGGATGCGGCGAACCCCGCGTAGTCGAAGGTCGGAACGAACCCCGCCTCGGGGTGCGCCGCCGCCAGGTGTTCGGTCTTGTCGTGGCTGCGGTTGTAGATCGCGACCGTGTTGCCCTCGCGACGGGCGAGGTTGCGGGCGAGGTTCGAGCCCATGACGGCCAAGCCGACCACGCCGATGTTCGCGACCGCCCCGCCGCCCTCACCCGGGCCGGTGGGAGTGGTTGTCTCGCGCGTGACGTCTTCGGGGCGGGGTGCGCCCTCGTGCTCCGGCGCCGAACCGGGCGAGTCCTCGCGGTCGTTCGAGGTGTTGACCTGCGTGGACGGATCGTTCTGCGACACGCGCGCTCCTTGCGTTCGAGAGGGGAGGGTTCCAGGCTATCGCGCCGGTCGACCGGCGAGAGAGCCCGCTACCGCCGATTCATCCGCTCTCCGCCGGTCGATGTCCGGCGAGCTCGCCGGCCGTCGGCGGCCTCGCCGGTAGTCGATGGTCCGGCCGGTGGCGCCGATGCACTCGACCGTGGCTGGGTCAGTGCTTGCGATAGCCGGAGCGGCCCATGGACCAGAACGCGCCGGCCGTCAGGACCGCGCCGACGACGGCGAGCACTCCGATCGACCAGAGGATGACGTGGGAGAGGAATGCGCCGTCGATCATGTTCTGCTCCGGTGGTGGGTCGGGCCGTGGGTGGTCGGGCCAGGTGTATTCACGCTACAGGCAACTCCGGTAGGATGGTGTGCACCCTCGGCGAGGGATGTCGTCGTGCGGCCATCCGGCTGCGCGAGGCGTCCGTGATCGACGTGGCGATGTGGGCCCCGGTGGCACTCCTCCCGCGTAGGCGTTCGAGTCGAGAACCCCAGACCTACGCGACGCTTACCGTCGCGTGCCCACAAGGAGAATCATCATGTCGGAAGACAACAAGGACGACACGAAGGTCCACGCCGAGCTTCGCACCAGCTTCGGCAAGGGATTCGCCCGTCGCCTGCGCGCCGCGGGCAAGATCCCGGCCGTCATCTACGGCCACGGCGAAGACCCCGTGCACGTCGCGCTTCCCGGCCACCAGGTCGCGCTGCTGCTGCGTCGCGCCAACGCGGTGCTCGAGCTCGATGTCGAAGGCACCCAGCAGCTGGCGCTCGTCAAGGACGTCCAGAAGGACCCCGTGCACCAGATCATCGAGCACATCGACCTGCTCGTCGTGAAGAAGGGCGAGAAGATCCAGGTCGACGTGCCCATCACGGTCGTCGGTGAGCCGTTCCCCGGAACGATCGTCAACCTCGACAACAACACCGTGTCGCTCGAGGTCGAGGCCACCCACATCCCGCAGTCGATCGAGGTCGACGTCGAGGGACTCGAGGATGGCACGCACATCACGGCCGCCGACCTGAAGCTGCCCCGTGGCGCTGCGCTCGCCGGCGCTCCCGAGATGCTGATCGTCGCGATCTCGGTCCCGGCCTCGACCCTCGCGGCCGAGGAAGAGATCGCCGAGACCGACGCGGCCGTGGCGGCCGAGCAGGCCGAAGAGGCCACGGAAGAGTCCGCCGAGTAAGCACCGCACACCGCGCCACCGGAGCCCGTTCTCGCCGATACGGTGGGGGCGGGCTCTGGGCGTGGAGCGCATCCGACGAATGAGGGAGTGGACGTGGCTGACGCGTGGTTGGTGGTGGGACTCGGCAACCCCGGGTCGCGCTATGAGAGCACCCGCCACAACGTCGGGCAGATGGTCGTCGACGAGCTCGCGCGGCGGCGCGGCGCCACGTTCAAGGCCCACCGGGCGAACGCGCGGGTGGCGGAGACCTGGCTCGCGCCGGGTCAGTCGAAGCTCGTGCTGGCCAAGCCGAACTCGTTCATGAACGTCTCGGGCGGGCCCGTTTCGGGACTCGCGTCATTCTTCGGGATCGACCCCGAGCGGGTCATCGTCGTGCACGACGAGCTCGACATCCCGTTCGACACGATCAAGCTCAAGGTCGGCGGTGGACACGGCGGTCACAACGGTGTTCGCGACGTCGCGAAGGCCCTGGATTCGCCGGAGTTCACGCGCATCCGCGTGGGGATCGGGCGTCCGCCGGGGCGTCAGGATGCCGCGGACTGGGTTCTCGATCCGTTCGGCACGACCGAACGGGCGCAGCTGCCCCTGCTGATCGGTGATGCGGCGGATGCGGTCGAACTCGTCGTCGGCGAGGGGCTCCTCGCCGCGCAGCAGCGCTTCCACGCCCCGCGGGCGTAGGCCACTTCCGACCCGGGGTGCCGTCCTTTCCCGACCCTGGGCGGCGTCCTTTCCCGACCCGGGGCGTTGGAATTCCGTTGGGGCGCGGCAGCCCGCGCCCCAACGGGATTCTGGCGCCCCAGCGGGTGGGTTTGAGGAGCGTCAGGCCCCGATGCCCGCGCCTGACGTCATACTCGGGCCCGTGGCGATGCCCGCGATGCCTGCTGCGTAGACGACGGTCAGGAAGATGAACAGGGCGACGACGGCGACCGCGACGGCCGCGATGCCCGTGCCGCGCCCGCGACGCTTCACGATGGCGACGATGCCCTGGACGATCGCCCAGATCCCGAGCGCGGTGCCGGCCCAGAACGCGATCTCGCCGAGCAGCACCCACTCGCGGACGGGGGAGAGGAACGACAGATCCGCCCACGCGCTGCTGGGCATCGTTTCCATGCGGGACCAGCTCCAGCTGCCGTTGCCGACCTGGAACGCCGCGACGGCACCCACGATCGGCGCGATGACGGCTGCGGCCAGGGCGAGCAGCAGCGCCGTCAAACCGAGACCGCCCGGCTGCTTCGCCGGTGCAGTCGTCGGGGACGGCCCCGCGGCATACCCCTGCGGATATGAACCGGGGTAATACCCGACGGGCGCACTCGGATAAGCCGGCGCACTCGGATGGGCCTGCGCGCCGGGGTTCTGCTGCCCGCTGGGGTACTGCTGAGCGCCGGGGTACTGCTGCCCGCTGGGGTACGGGTAGGGCGGAGTCGCGTACTGAGGGTTCGGGTCGGGCGGAACCGGAGGAGCGACTGGCGGAACCGGGGGAGCGACCGGCGGAACCGGCGCTGAAGGTGGGGGTAGGTAGCCGCCCGAGCCGGGAGCATCCGTGGGCGGCGTCTGGTCGCTCATGCCCTCATCCTAGGGTCGTGGACGCCCGCGGTGTCGGTGGCGCCTCGTAGACTGGTCGCGTGTCAATTCACGGAATTACGCGCGCCTTGGCGCGCTCAGAAGCGTTCCGTGAGGGACTCGATGAGGCCTCCCGCGACGCCGAACTCTCTCTGATCGAGGGGCTCGTCGCCCCGGTTCTGGCGGCTCTCGTCGAGCGGCGCGCGGCCTCGGGGCGTCCGCCCGCGCTGCTCGCGATCACGCCGACCGGGCGACGCGCCGATCAGCTCGGCCCATCGCTCGCGGCCTACCTACCCGACGCTCTGGTGCTCGCGTTCCCGGCGTGGGAGACGCTTCCGCACGAGCGCCTGAGCCCGAGCCCCGAGACGGTCGGCGCGCGCCTCGAGGTGCTGCGCCGGGTCGCCGAGTGGGACGGATCGCGCCCCCTCGTCGTGACGGCGTCGGTTCGTGCCGCGCTCCAGCCGATCGCGTCCGGTCTCGAGAACGTGCGACCGGTCGAGCTCGCGGTAGGAACCCGCGGACACGACCTGGCCTCCCTGGCCGAGCGGCTCGTCGAGCTCGCGTATACCCGCGTCGACATGGTCTCGCGCCGCGGCGAGTTCGCGCTGCGCGGAGGCATCCTGGACGTCTTCCCCGCCATTGCCGATCACCCGTGCCGGGTCGAGTTCTTCGGCGACGAGGTCGATCAGATCCGGGCGTTCTCGGTCGCAGACCAGCGGTCGCTGCCGGGCGCCATCGAATCCATCGCGCTCCCGCCGAGCCGTGAGCTGCTGCTGACGGCCGAGGTGCGCGCGCGGGCGAAAGCGCTCCAGGGCGAGTTGCCGGGACTCGCGGGAATGCTGGAGAGGATGTCCGAGGGCATCGCCGTCGAGGGTATGGAGTCGCTCACTCCCGTGCTCGCCGATGGCATCGTGCCCCTCGTCGACTACCTCCCGGCGGGCACCGCCGTGGCGCTCGTCGACCCCGAACGCGCCGTCGCGCGCGCCATCACGCTCCAGGACACGAACCGCGAGTTCCTCGAAGCCGCCTGGAGCGCGGCGACCGCGGGCGCCGACACCCCGGTCGACCTCGGCAAGGGCGACTTCCTGACCCTGCCGGGACTGCGCGAGGCGTCGACCGAGCGCGGCGGGGTGTGGTGGACGCTGAGCGCGTTCGATTCCGGCGCTGTGGACGCGGCCGCCGAGGGTGTGCTCGACGCGGGGGAATCCTCCGCCGTCCGCTTCTCGGGAGCGAGCATTCCGTCGTTCCACGGCAATATCGACGGGGCCACGGCCTACGTGGGGGACCTGTTGGCGGATGGCTGGGGCGTCGTGGTTGCGGCAGCGGGTTCCGGTCTGGTCGACCGAGCCCGGGACGTGCTGTCGGAGCGTGGCTTCGCGGCGCGGGTCGTCGAGGACGTCACCGAGCCTCCCGAGCCGGGCGTCGCCCTGCTCGTCCAGGCGCCCATCGAGGCGGGCTTCTCGTTCGCCGACGCCAAGATCGCGGTGTTGACCGAATCCGACTTCTACGGCCGCACGATCAGCGCCGACTCGCGCGTCGTCAAGAAGCTCGCCTCGCGGCGGCGGAACGTCGTCGATCCGCTCCAGCTCAAGGCCGGCGACTTCGTGGTCCATTCCACGCACGGCATCGGCCGGTTCGTCGAGCTGGTGCAACGCGAGGTCTCGTCCGGCGGACGCAACCCGGTCAAGACCAAACGCGAGTACCTGGTCGTGGAGTATGCGCCCAGCAAACGCGGCTTCCCGGGCGACAAGCTCTTCGTTCCGACGGACCAGCTCGACCTACTGTCGAAGTACGTCGGGGGCGAAGCCCCGAGCCTGTCGAAGATGGGCGGGAGCGACTGGGCGGCGGCGAAGGGTAAGGCCCGCAGGGCGGTCCGCGACATCGCCGTCGAGCTCGTGAAGCTGTACTCGGCGCGCATGTCGGCCA
>CAYZEL010000097.1:0-8198 GCA_964477515.1 uncultured Microbacterium sp. | reverse complement strand
CCGCTCCGGGCCGAGCCGCTCCGGGCCGAGCCGCGCGGGGCCGACCAACGGGGCGTGCGGTGGCGGGGTGAAAGGATAGGGACGTGGCATCCGTGAACCCCCCGCGCGGCATGCGCGACTTCCTCCCCGCCGAGAAGGCCCGTCGCGAGCGCGTGCTCGCCGTCATCCGCGACCGCTACCGCGCGCACGGTTTCGACGAGATCGAGACGCCCGTGGTCGAGGACTACGAACGCCTGCACGCGGGCATCGGCGGCGACAACGAGAAGCTCTCGTTCAGCATCCTGCGCCGTGGCCTGGACGCCGACGGCATCCGGGCCGCCGCGGACGACCCCGCCGCGCTCGCCGACCTCGGCCTGCGGTACGACCTCACGGTGCCGCTCGCGCGCTTCTACGCGTCCCACCGCGCGGAGCTCCCGACCGTGTTCCGCGCCGTGCAGATCGCCCCGGTGTGGCGGGCCGAGCGGCCGCAGAAGGGCCGCTACCGCCAGTTCGTGCAGTGCGACATCGACGTGCTGGGCGATCCCACGCCCCGCGCCGAGGCCGAGCTCATTGCCGCGACCCTCGACACGCTCGATGCTCTGGGGCTCGAGGGCGGGACGGTGCGCATCAACGACCGGCGCGCCCTGGACGCGATGCTCGAGGTTTTCGGGTTCGCAGACAGCGAGCGCCCCGGGGTGCTGATCACGATCGACAAGCTCGACAAGATCGGACCCGACGGCGTCGCGGCCGAACTCCGAGACCGCGGTGCGACCCCGGCCGCCGTGGACGCGTTCGAGGCGTTCCTGCGCCGCCCGCAGACGCGTGAGCTCATCCCCTACGGGGAGCGGCAGATCCGCACGGCACTCCCGGAGGGCGTTCCGGACGAGGTCGTGGCTCACCTCGTCGGACTCGGAGACGCTGTCGCAGCGGCTCGTCCCGCATCGGACGCGGCCGGGATCCCCCTCGTCTTCGACCCCTTCCTCGTGCGCGGCATGGGGTACTACACGGGCACGATCTTCGAGCTCGCGCACCCCTCGGTGGGCTACTCGCTCGGCGGCGGCGGGCGCTACGACGGCATGATCGGCCGATTCCTCGGCACCGACGTGCCGGCGGTGGGGTTCTCGATCGGGTTCGAGCGCATCGTCGATCTGGTCGAGGCGGGAGAGGATGCCGCGGCCACCGCGGTCGTCCTGGTGCACGACGCCGACGTTCCCGTCGCCGAGTTGCTCGCGCTCAAGGCGGCGTTCGTCGCCGAGGGCGCACGCGTCCGGCTCGAGCGGCGCACGAAGAACCTGAAGCCGACTCTCGAGCGGGCGACGACCGACGGGTACACCGCGTTCGCAAGCGTCGGCGTGGGCTCCACGCGCGCCTCGCTCGAGCTGAAACCGCTCACCTGAGCGGGCGCGCGGCGCCTGGACCCCGGTTCGCGTACGCGGGTTTCGTTCGCGCACGCGGGTTTCTCCGTCGCGACAGACGGTGTTCACCTCGCCGGGGTGCAATCGCGGATATGAGCCGCACACGCATCGCGCTGATGATCGGCGTGACAGTGGCGGTCGCGGCATCCCTCACGGGCGGGTTCGCGATCGGTGCACGGATGCTTCTCACCCGTCAGGCCGCGGTGGCGCGGCGGCGGATCGGCAAGCCGCTCGGTGAGCTCGCCCCTCGCTCGGATCGGGTGTGGCGCAAGCAGTTGCCGGGTCGGCCCGTCGAGCTGCTGGTGCTCGGCGATTCGATAGCGGCGGGACTCGGAGCCGATCGCCGCAAGGACACTCTGGGCGCCCGTCTCGCGAAGGGCATGGCGGTGCGCCTGAGCCGACCCGTGCGGCTGCGCACGGCCGCGATCGTCGGGTCCGAATCGTCGGCGCTCGCGGAGCAGATCGATGGCCTGCCCGCGGGGTATGTCGCCGATGTCGCCGTCATCGTCGTCGGCGGCAACGATGTCACCCACCGCATCCCGGTGGCGGTGTCCGCCGAGCACCTGCGCGCGGCGATCGTGCGTCTGCACGAGCGTGGCATACCGGTCGTGGTGGGCACGTGTCCGGATCTCGGAGCCCTCCGCCCCGTGCCCCAGCCCCTGCGGACCCTCGGATCGCAGATGTCCCGGCAGCTCGCCTCCGCCCAGGCCGCGGTTGCCGAGAGGGCGGGTGCGACCGCGGTCTCGCTGCGGCGCGCGGTGGGCGCGGTGTTCTTCGAGCAGCCGGACGAGATGTTCGGCGTCGACCGTTTCCACCCGAGCGCGCTCGGTTATCGGCGCACGGCCGAGGCACTCCTGCCGGTCGTGATCGAGGCGGTACGGGTCCGGGCCGAGGTGCTCGACGCCGTGTGACGCAAGCCCTCGCGATCGCGCCGACCCGGCTGATAGCGTGCTCACCACGAATGCCGGAACATCGACACTCACGACGCGGGAGCAACATGGCGCGGTTCGAGCAAGACCAGCAGACGGATGCCTCGCCGCAGTCGCAGGACAGCAGGCCGCGCGAGCAGTGGACGGGCCAGGTCGGGTTCATCCTGTCGGCGATCGGTTCGGCCGTCGGGCTCGGCAACATCTGGCGGTTCCCGGGTGTGGCGTATGAGAACGGCGGCGGCGCGTTCCTGATCCCGTACCTGATCGCGCTGCTGACCGCGGGCATCCCGATCCTGTTCCTGGACTACGCGATCGGCCACCGTTTCCGCGGTGCCGCGCCGACCGCCTTTCGTCGCCTCGGGGGACCGTCCGGGCGCTGGATGGAATCGCTCGGATGGTTCCAGGTCACCATCGCGTTCGTGATCGGCCTGTACTACACCGTCGTGATCGCCTGGTCGCTGAGCTTCTTCGTCTTCTCGTTCGACCTGCGGTGGGGCGACGATCCCGCGGCGTTCTTGACGGGGGAGTACCTGCAGACGGGCGATCCCGGTTTCAGCCTCGAGTTCGTGCCGGGTGTGCTCATCCCGCTCGCGATCGTCTGGGTCCTCGCCATCGGGGTGCTCGCAGCCGGAGTCGCGAAGGGGCTCCAGCGCGTGAACGTGATCGCTCTTCCCGTCCTGGTCATCGCTTTCCTGATCCTGGTCGTTCGCGCGCTCTTCCTCGACGGCGCGGCCGATGGTCTGGGCGCGCTGTTCACCCCGGATTGGGCGGCCCTCGCCGACGCCAACGTCTGGATCGCGGCGTACAGCCAGATCTTCTTCTCGCTGTCGATAGCGTTCGGCATCATGATCACCTACGCGTCGTATCGCAAGCGGCGCTCCAACCTCACGACGCCCGGGCTCGTGGTCGCGTTCTCGAACTCGTCGTTCGAGATCCTCGCGGGCATCGGGGTGTTCGCGACGCTCGGATTCTTCGCCTTCAGCCAGGGCGTGACGATCGACGAGCTCGAAGGCCTGACGGGGGTGGGGCTGTCGTTCGTCACGTTCCCGGCGATCGTGTCGCAGATGCCGGGCGGGCCGCTCTTCGGGTGTCTGTTCTTCGGGTCGCTGACCCTCGCCGGCTTCACGTCGCTGGTATCGGTCCTGCAGGTCGTCTCCGCGGCCGTGCAGGAGAAGTTCGGGCTCTCGACCCGCCGCGCCGCGCTCACCGTCGGCGTCGTCTCGGCCATCCTGTCGATGCTGATCTTCTCGACCACGACCGGGCTGCTGGCCCTCGACGTCGTCGATCAGTGGGCGAACAACATCGGAATCGTGGCATCCGCGATCCTGACGACCGTTCTGGTGCTCTGGGTCGCGCGCAAGGGACCCGAGCTGCGCTACCACCTCGACGCCCTGTCCACCTTCCGCGTCGGCCGCGTCTGGATCATCCTGGTGAGCGTGCTCGCCCCGGTCGTGCTCGGCTACATGCTCGTCTCACGAATCGTCGTGCTCGTCACCGAGGGGTACGGGGCTCTGCCGCCCTGGTATCTGCTCGTGTTCGGCTGGGGCACCGTCCTCGTGCTCGTCGTGGGCGCGGTCGTGCTGTCGGTCCTGCGCTGGAAGCCCTCGCCGGACGACTTCACCGCGTGGCCGGACTACCCGCCCGCGGGATCAGCATCGACGACGGCGGATGCGTCGGCCGCAAGGGGAGCACGGTCATGAACCCGTTGGCGATCGTGTTCCTCGCCCTGTCTATCGTGATCGTGTGGGGAGGGTTGGTGACGAGCATCCTGTTCCTCCGTCACCGGCCCGAACTTCCCGCATACCCGCCCGGCGCGACCGACGACGACCGGGAGTCGGCCGGCATCATCGAGCACGACACATGACGCGACACATCATGCGACACAGGACGGTGGGCTCGACGCGATGACGGAGTCGAATCCCGCGAACTGGCGTCGCACGGACGAATACCTCGTGGACACGCTCGTCGGTCATGACGCGGCGCTCGAGTCGGCGATCGCTGCGCAGACAGCAGAGGGCCTTCCCGCGATCGAGGTCGCGCCCGTGGCCGGAAAGCTGCTGCACCTACTGGCGCGCATGGCGGGCGCTCGTCGCGTGCTCGAGATCGGGACGCTCGGGGGGTACTCCACGATCTGGCTGGCGCGGGCGCTCGATGAGCCGGTTCGCGCGGGGGAGGGCGGATGCGTCGTCACGATCGAGGCCGAGGCGCACAACGCGGCCGTGGCCCGCGCCAACCTCGACGCCGCGGGAGTGGGGGAGCGGGTCGAGATCCGGGTGGGGCGCGCGGCCGACGTGCTGCCGACGCTCGTGGGCACGGAGCCGTTCGACCTCGTCTTCATCGACGCCGACAAGGAATCCAACACGACCTACCTCGACTGGGCGGCGAAGCTCGGGCGTCCGGGTACCGTGATCGTGCTCGACAACATCGGACGCGAGGGTGAGATCGTCGATCCGCACACGACCGCCCCGCAGGTCGTCGGCACGCGCGCGGCTCTCGAGATGCTCGGCGCGGATGCCCGGTTCGACGCGACCGCGCTTCAGACCGTCGGGCTCAAGGGCTGGGACGGGTTCGCCGTCGCGCTCGTCACGGACTCGCCGACGCCCTAACGCCCGGTGAACGGCGCCCGCGCGCCCTGGACGACCGCGACCACCTCGCTAGACTGACCGAGGACCGACGACGCTCCCCACACCACCCGCAGTGCACGAGCAAGGAGTCAAACACGTGGCACTCATCGAGGCAGTAGGCGCCCGCGAAATCCTCGATTCGCGAGGCAACCCGACAGTCGAAGTGGAGGTGTTGCTCGACGACGGGATCGTTCAGCGGGCTGCTGTTCCCTCCGGCGCATCCACCGGAGCGTTCGAGGCGTACGAACTGCGCGACGGCGACAAGAGCCGCTACGGCGGGAAGGGCGTCCTCAAGGCCGTCGACGCCGTCATCGACGAGCTCGGCCCGGCCCTCGAGGGCATCGAGGCCAGCGAGCAGCGCATCGTCGACGAGATCCTGATCGAGACTGACGGCACCGAGAACAAGAGCCGCGTCGGCGCCAACGCCATCCTCGGCGTCAGCCTCGCCGTCGCCAAGGCCGCGGCCGACTCGGCGGACCTGCCCCTGTTCCGCTACCTCGGCGGTCCGAACGCCCACGTCCTGCCCGTTCCGCTGTTCAACGTCATCAACGGCGGATCGCACGCCGACAACGGCATCGACATGCAGGAGTTCTTCCTCGCCCCGATCGGAGCCGAGACGTTCGCGGAGGCGCTCCGCTGGGGCACCGAGACCTACCACGTCCTCAAGGGCGAGCTGCTGAAGGCCGGCTACGCGACGGGCCTCGGCGATGAGGGCGGGTTCGCCCCCGACCTCCCCAGCAACCGCGAGGGCCTGGACTTCCTCATCACGGCGATCGAGAAGGCCGGCTTCAAGCCCGGCACGGAGATCGCGCTCGGCATGGACGTCGCCGCGACCGAGTTCTTCACGGACGGCGCGTACGTCTTCGAGGGCAAGAACTGGACGGCCGAGCAGCTCACCGACTACTACGTCGAGCTCGCGAACGCCTACCCGATCATCACGATCGAGGACGCGCTCGCCGAGGACGACTGGGATGCCTGGAAGCACCTCACCGAGAAGCTCGGATCGAAGATCCAGCTCGTCGGGGACGACCTGTTCGTGACCAACCCGACTCGCCTGGCGGACGGCATCAAGCGCGGTGTCGCGAACTCGCTGCTGGTCAAGGTCAACCAGATCGGCACGCTGTCCGAGACGCTGGATGCCGTCGACATGGCGCACCGCGCGGGGTACACGACCATGTTCTCGCACCGTTCCGGTGAGACCGAGGACACCACGATCGCCGACCTCGCCGTGGCGACCGGCTCGGGTCAGATCAAGAGCGGCGCGCCCGCCCGCAGCGAGCGCGTCGCGAAATACAATCAGCTTCTGCGCATCGAAGAAGAGCTCGGCGACGCCGCGGTATTCGCGGGTCGCCCGGCCTTCCCCCGCTACCAGGGGTAACGCACCGAAGCAGGAATGAAGGAGGGGGGAGCCGTGGCGAAACGACCGGCTCCCCCCTCTTCCGCTTCCCGCCCGGCCGCCGTCCGGCGCCCCACGGCGTCGCGCGCCGCGGGATCGCGGCCATCCGTCCGCGAACGCGGCGCGCGCCGCGTCGATGTGCGCGGCTGGCTCTCCGGGGTGCGGCTCTCGGGGTTCATGGTCGTGATGATGAGCCTCGTGGTGCTCGCCGCATTCGTTCTGGTGCCGACGTTCGGCAACTTCGTGCAGCAGCGTCAGACGATCGCCGCACTCGAGGCATCCGTCGTCGCGGGGCAGGACGAGGTCGAGCGCCTGACGCAGCAGCAGGAGCGGTGGGGCGACCCGGCCTACATCACCACCCAGGCCCGAGAGCGGCTCTACTACATGCGACCCGGCGAGGTCGTGTACCTGGTCGTGAACGACCTCCCCACGGACCTGCAGCCCGCGGACGAGAAGCCCGTCAGCGCGGATGTCGTCGAGACCCCCACCGACTGGATGACGCAGATGCTGGCGTCGGTGACGACGGCGGGGCTCGCCCAGACGGTGAGCGAGCCCACGATCGGCGTGCCGGACCCCGAGCCGTCGACCGAGGTCCCCGCTCCGTGACGCGCGCGTCGGCACGGCCTCTGGCGATTACCCTGGTCAGGTGACGACTCCGCCCTTCGCCGCGCCCACCGAGGCCGAACTCGCGGTCGTCGGCGCGCAACTGGGTCGCCCCGCCCGCGGTGTGCTCGGGATCGCCGCGCGGTGCGTCTGCGGAAATCCGACGGTGGTGGCGACGTCGCCGCGCCTGCCCGATGGCAGCCCGTTCCCGACCTTCTACTACCTCACGCATCCCGCCGCCACGGCCGCGATGAGCGAACTCGAGGCGACGCACGTCATGGCGGAACTCCAGGACCTGCTCGTCGACGACGACATCTCGGCCGAATACCGGCACGCGCACGCGGCATACCTCGCCGATCGGGCCGCGTACGGCGAGGTCGACGAGATCGCGGGTATCTCGGCGGGAGGGATGCCGGTCCGCGTCAAGTGCCTGCACGCCCTGGCCGGCCACGCGCTCGCCGCCGGACCGGGTGTCAACCCCATAGGCGACCGCGCCCTGGCACGGTCGCGGTGGTCGCCGGACGTGTGCGAGTGCGAGACGCCGGGTCAGGGAGCCACGTCGTGAAGTCCACGCGCGCCCTCGCTCTGCTGCTCGCAACGGTGATCGCCGCGACCCCGATCGCCGTCGCCCCCGCGGCCGCGGCGCCCGCATTTCCCGACGACGCGGCCGATCCCGTGCGCGCTGCCGAGTACTGGCTCGATTCGCTGGGCGTGCGCGCCGCGTGGCAGACCACGCGAGGCGCGGGGCAGACGATCGCGATCATCGACACCGGTATCGGTTCGGGTCCGCCGGAGTTCCAGGGCGCGGTCGCCGGGGGAACGGATGTCTCGGGTCTCGGCAGCTCGGATGGCCGTACCCCCGTCGGGGTCGTCGACTCCAACCACGGCTCGTGGGTGGCATCCCTCGCCGCGGCCCGCGGCACGGCGAACGGCACCGGCATGGTCGGGGTGGCGCCCGAGGCGGAGTTGCTCTCGGTGTCGCGGGGCTTCGGGTCGTCCGCGACCGTTCCCTTCGTGGAGCAGGTCGGCACCGCCCTCCGCCGGTCCGTGGGTCGAGGCCTCGTCCGCGAAGGAGGCGGCCGGCGTGCACCGCCTGCGCGAGGGGGCATACTCCGCGCTCGGCGTGCTGCTCGCGCGCGTCGGCCCGCATTTGCGCAGCGCGAGCGCGCAGCAGCTGTCGTCGCTGCCCCGTACGCTGTTCGTGCGGCTCGTGGAGGAGGACGTGTCGCTGCGGCTCTCGGTCACGGAGGCG
>CAYZEL010000096.1:0-8218 GCA_964477515.1 uncultured Microbacterium sp. | reverse complement strand
GGACGACCGGGCAGGCGGGGATGTTCGGACCGTTGCTGTCGACGATGCCCTACGCCGACGTTGACGCGGCGGTCGCGCGCGCCAACGGCACGCCATACGGCCTGGTCGGCGTGGTGTGGACGCAGGACCTCAAGAAGGCGCACTCGATTCCGCCCCGGCTCAGGGCGGGCACCGTGTTCGTTAATCAGCTGCCGCTCATCGACCCCGGTTCGCCGTGGGGCGGCTTCGGCCTCAGCGGCTGGGGCCGTGAGCTCGGCGCCTACTCGATCGACGAGTTCACCGAGACCCGTACCACCTTCATCAACCTGAGCTGAGCACCCCTCCCCCACCTGATCGGTGAACTGCGTCCCTTCGCGGGGCGACGTGTCGTAGCCGGATCGCAACGAAAGGATCCCTCATGCACTCGTCCCTCTTCGACGCGCTGACCGCCGACGAGATCGCGCAGGCCGCCCGCATCGTCCGCGAGGCCGGCATCGGCGGCACGCGGCCGGGCTTCGGTTCTATGTTCACGCACGAACCCGACAAAGCGCTCGTTCGTGCCGGCGAACCCGTCACGCGGCAGGCGCGCGCGCTCATCCTCGACCGCACATCGGCTGCAACCTTCGACGTCGTGGTCGACCTCGAGGCCGGGTCGGTCGTCGCATCGAGGCAGCTCACCGACGGAGGTGCGCAGATGCTGGCCGAGGAGGTCGAGATCGCCGATGAGGTCGTCAAGGCCGACCCCCGCTTCGTGGCCGCGCTGGCCAAGCGCGGCATCACGGATCTGTCGCTCGTGCAGCTCGACCCGTTCGGCGCCGGAAACCGCCAGGACATCGACCTCGAGGGTCGTCGCCTCTGGGCGTGCGTCGCCTACCTCCGCCACTTCGAGGACGACAACGCGTACGCGCACATCGTCGAGGGGGTCATCGCGCTGATCGACACCGTCAAGCGCGAGGTGTACGCCGTGGAGGACTCGGGCGTGAAGCCACTGCCGACGGCGTGCAACAACTACACGGCCGATCAGAACCAGCCGATGCGCGAGGATGTCGCCCCGCTCGAGATCGTGCAGCGCGACGGCGCGGGCTTCAGGATCGACGGCCCGCAGCTGACCTGGCAGAAGTGGCGCATGCGCGTCGGCATGCATCCGATCGACGGCCTGGTGCTGACGGGCATCGACTACGACGACCGGCGTGCAGACGAGCCGGAGAACTTCCGCTCGGTCATCCATCGCGCCTCGCTCGCCGAGATGGTCGTCCCCTACGGCATCCCTGAGGCCGCGCACTACTTCCGCAGCGCCTTCGACGCCGGCGAGTACGGTCTCGGCAAGATGGCGAACTCGCTCGTGCGCGGCTGCGACTGTCTCGGCGAGATCACCTACCTCGATGCGGTCATGGCCGATGACGACGGCAACCCGACCACGATCGAGAACGCCATCTGCGTTCACGAGGAGGACGCGGGCATCCTCTGGAAGCACACCGACTGGGTGACCGGAAAGGTCGACGTGCGCCGATCGCGCAAGCTCGTGATCAGCTTCATCGCGACCGTGGGCAATTACCACTATGGCTTCTACTGGAACTTCTTCCAGGACGGCCACATCGAGGTCGACACGAAGCTCATGGGCGTCGTGCAGACCATCGCGTATGAGGACGGACAGGTGCCCGCGAATGCTAGCCCGATCGCGAAGAATCTGGCCGCCACGTGGCATCAGCACCTGTTCAACTTCCGCCTCGACATGGAGGTGGACGGCTGGCAGAACTCCGTCTTCCAGAACGACGTCGACGGTGCCCCTGTCGGCCCGGACAACCCGTACGGTAACGCGATCCGCCTGACCAAGACGCTCATCGCGCGCGAACAGGACGGCGACGGGATCACCAATCCGCAGACCGCCCGCACGTGGACGGTCGTCAACCCCGGCAGGACCAACGCATGGGGCGTGCCGGTCGGCTACAAGCTCATCCCCGGCTGGGCGTCGGATACCCTCATCGCCCAGGAGCCTTCGCTCATGGTCACGCGCGCGGGATTCGCGACCAAGAACGAGTGGGTCACGCCGTATTCGCCCGACGAGATGCACTCGGCAGGCGATCAGCCCAACGGCGACCGCTCGGGAGCAGGACTTCCGGCGTGGACCGCCGCCAACCGCCACACCGAGAACACCGACGTGGTGCTGTGGCACACCGTCGGTGTGACGCACATCCCGCGCTCGGAGGACTGGCCCGTCATGCCGAATGAGGTCGCGAACTTCCTGCTCGTGCCCAATAACTTCTTCGACGCCTCACCCGCGCTCGACGTGCCCGCCTCTGACAACGCGCACTGCGTGACGGGCGAAGGCGGCCACGGCGGAGCGCGCACGCACGATCTTGCCGGGCACGACCTGGACGGCCACGCGCACGCCTGCCACTGACGGACCGCCGCCCGATCCGCTCATGGATCCACTGCTGTCCTGGGTGTCGGTCGTGTCGGCGGCGCTGGGAGCCGCGTGCTGCACGGCCGACGCCGGCCGCCGCTCCTGGCCCCTCGCCGCGGGCATGGTTGTCATGCTCGCCGCGATGATCGATGCCATGCTGCTCGGCGGCGCGCTGATGCCCGCGGTGTTGTGGGGCATCGCGCTATTCGCGCTCGGGTTCGGGCTGGTGCTGGCCTACCGCCGGAGCCAGCTCGGAATGCTGCGCGCCGCCCACATCGCACTCATGGGTATGGCGGCGGTCGTCATGGGCGGTGCGGATGCCGCCGACGCGATCACGACCACGCCGCACGGGCACGCGCGGACGCACGACATCGTGCTGCCGGCGATCATCCTGTGCCTCACGGCCGCATTCCTCGTCGCCGCGCTGCGGGTCGCGCGCGACAAAACCACGCGCAACGTGCGGATCGAGCTGGCCGCGGGCGCCGTCTCTCTCGTGGCCATGGCCGCGATGCCGTTCGTGTGACCGGTTGACCAAAGCAGCCCCGCGGCCTTTTCCATCGGGGCTGCTCTGGTCGGCGGCCTTACTTCACCCGGGTCGAGCCCGTCTCGATCAGGCGCCGGGTCCTGATCTCCCCCGCCTCCTCGGCGGAGTCTCCCGCGGCCAGGTCGCGGAAGGACGACGGCCGGTTCGACCGGAGCCAGAACGCGAAGAGCACACCGAAGACGAAGGCCGCCACCACGATCCACGGCAGCGCCATCGTCCACGGCTCCTCGCTACCAGTGATGTAGCTGAACCCCCAGTACTCGATGCCGAGTGCGCCGAGCACGAGCACGGAGGCGAGGGCGGGCGCGACCGCGGTGGACCACCAGGCCCGGTTCGCCCGCTCTGCCTTCCGGCCGAAGAAGCCCAGCACGGCAAGGCTCGAGAGCAGCACGAGACTGGTGGAGCCGATCGCGGCGATGCCGAAGCCGATCGGCGTCAGCTGGCTGTACGGCGCTCCGCCGGCGAGAAGCGTACCGAACGTGATCACCGTGCACAGCGCGATCGCGGTGAACGCCGATGTCGCCGGGGCGCCGCGACGGTTGTTCCGGGCGAAGAAGGCGGGCAGCAGATCGTCCTTGGCCACCCCGTTGAGGTAGCGGCTGACGAAGTTGGTCATCCCGAGGGTCGCCACGACGGTGGCGAGGATCAGCGCGAGGGTGAAGATCGTGAGCCCCACGGGCCCGAGATAGCCACCGACCGCGTCGAGAACGAACCCGACGCCATTGGCCGGGTCGATCGAACCCTGTAGAGCCTCCACCCCGGTGTGTGAGATGAGCGCCCACGACCCGAGGAACTGGGGCACGGCGATCACGATGAGCGCCAGGAACAGCGCCCGAGGGATGGTTTTCTCGGGACGCCTTGCTTCGGGAGCGTAGAGCGCCCCGGACTCGAAGCCCTGGAAGAGCAGGATCGCGAAGATGAACGACACCCGCCAGTCGCCCAGCTCGAACGCCGTCGGGGAAAACACGCCCCAATCCAGCCCGCTCTGAGAAAAGGCTGCAACCACGAAAACCAGGACGAGGAGGACCTCGATCGTGACGATGACGCCGCTCACCAGCGCGGACAGGTCGATCTGCTGCCAGACGAACCACGCCACGATCGCCGCCTGAACGAGGAACACCACGGGGAACGTCTCCGTGGGCAGCATGTCGGGAAGGATCCCGATCGCGGGCAGGGCCGCGGCGATCGTGAACGCCGTCACAGCGTAGATCGCGGTGAGCGAAGCGACGTACGTGACGATCGCGACATAGCCCGTGCCGACTCCCACGTAGCGGCCGAGGCCCCGTGCGACGTAGCTGTAGTACGCCCCGGGTCGGTTGATCCGCTGCGCGAGCCGCGAGTAGCCGATCGTGAACAGGCCGATCACGACGGCGCCTGCGATGATCGCCACGGGGAAGGTGGCGCCACCGAACAGCAGCGCCAGCGGCGTCGTGCCCGCCAGGAACGACAGAGGCGTGAGCGTGCCCACGATGAGCACGAGCACCTTCCAGGTGGTGAGCGTGCGCGGCGGCAGCGACGACGTCGCGGCGTCGCTCGGACGGAGCGGTATGGCAGATTGTGACATGTGAGACTCCCTTGTTCGTGGTTGCCCCACGCAGCGGCGGAGGGCACCGCGGCGTTCGGGTGGCGCGGTCGGGCAACTCTGGCGCACTTCCCGCGGGCACAGGTGCACAGGGGTCCGCTCACCGGTCCGGCGCCTCGCACGACAGACTGACCCTCCCGCCGGGGACGGCCAGACTATGATCACCCGATCACACGTGCTGCAGCTGCGCCTCGACCCACGCAGGTTCCGCGGGCGGCGACCACGGCCGTGGCGACGGTCGCGACGTCACCGAACACGTGCTGTGGACCAACGTGCCCCGCGGACGCCACTCGGGCCTCACCCTTCGACCGTTTCGACTCCGCACAGGCGGCCGCCGCCGAGGCGCTCAGTGGCGGCGACCTTCGTCGCCGACCAGTACACACCCGACTAGTTGTTGCGGCTCCGGAATCCCGACAGCTTGTGGTCGGATGGCGCAACGGTTATCAGGATCACCGCGGGATGCCTCTCCGGGTCAAGTGTGATGAGACCGTTAATGCGTACTCCGTGTGCGTGCTCGGAGCCAAGATACGACGGAGCAAGGCGCACGAATGCGCGATGCGCCGAGCAGCCGACGGAAGGGGTGGCGTCGCTCACTGGCTCATGACGCCGTTGACAGCTCCTCTGGCGCTACTTACGACCTGAGTGGCGCCGACCATCCGCGGCAACTCACCCAGAGAATCACAAAAAGATAACGGGAGTCCTTGCCCGTCGTTACCTGGTCGTTATAGAGTGCAAGCACGGTAGTTGTTTTGCTGTGGCAGCTACCGACATGTGATTGCAGGACACTCTTGGTGCAAGGGACTAGGGCCGGTCAGAAGCCTCTCTGACCGGCCCTTACTTGTGCGCCGGGACGGGCGCCGCTCGCGGCCCACCCCGGAACTCCATGGTGTGCTCTTAGGCTTGCCGGATGTCGACCGCGCCGGTCCCGAAAGAGGGCAATGACGAGGCGGCACCACTCTCGTTCGTCGCGCGGCGGCGGGGACTCCTGATCGTCGGCTCGACACTCGCCCTCGCGATCGCGGTCCTCGTGGCACTGCTGACGATTCAGGCGGCATCGGCGGGCGAGGTGTCTGTCCTCGTCGGCACGCTGGGCTCCGACCGGATCGCGGGGCTCGCTCTCATCATCGCTCTGGCGTCGCTTGCGACCGGACTGTGCCTCATCCCGGTTCCCAGGCTCTGGCTCATTCTGCTCGTTCCGGCGCGCGTCGCCGCGATCACAGCCACCTGCCTTTCCGGGCTCGCTTGGCTCGTCACTTCGTCGGCGACGGTCGTCCCTCTGATCAGCGCCGGGTGCGAAACGGGGTACGTGGTCGAGGAGGAGTCGTTTCTGCTCGCCGGGTGGGGCACCGTGTATCGGACCGACGGCATCTTCGTCACCGCCGTCGAGAAGACCCTCGGCGACGACGGTTACCACCCGTTCGCGGACGGCGCCTACGCCGTGCTGGACGACGGCGACTCGCTTCGGGTCTGGCATTGTTCCGTCTTCGACTACTCGGCCACACCCGTCCGCACGGACCGCGAACCCGACTTCACCCTTCCCCGGCTGACGGACAGGAGCTTTCCGTGCGGGCTGAGCACCGGCGCTCGGACCCCCATGCCCACGCCGCCGCCCGCGCCGGTCTACGACATCGACGCGGTTCGCGCGGGTCTGGAGAAAATGGTGGCCGCATCGCTCGCCTCCGCGAGCGGCCCGATCCACGACGCGGCGGGAAACACGATCGACCCGGGCGAACTCGTCGCGGAATCAACCGCGTGCGACGGCGACGGCTCTCGCGTCGGGGTCACACTCGAGTTCGCGACGGCAGACAACGCCGCGTCGCTCGCGCACATCCTCGCGGCGTGGGACGCGGCCGGCTACTCGCCCGACCGAGCAATACAGGAAGACATCCGGTACAGCGAGACCCTGCCCGTCCAGTCGATGAGCATTCGCGATACCACGACCATCGATGGGCTCATCCACATGCAGATCACATCGACGTGCGCCACTGAGGAGTGAACGGCGCACGGGGCGCGCCCCGCCGGACTGGTCGAACAGCGAGTACATCACAAAAACATAACGTCAATCCTTGCCCATCGTTACCTGGCCGTTATAGAGTGCGAGCACGGAAGTTGTTTGCTGTGGCAGCTCCCGACATGTGATTGCAGGACACTCTTGGTGCAAGGGACAAGGGCCGGTCAGAGGCCTCTCTGCACGGCCCTTACTGCTGCCCGGAGTGCGGACGTGGTTCACGGTTCCTCCACGGGTCCACCCTCCTCGGAGTTATCCACACAATTCGATGTCGACCTGGGCTTCTGTCCCTCTCAATGTCGGTGGCCAGTGGGATTCTGGATGCATGTTCACCACGGCTACCGCCTCCACCGCAGCCCCCTCGGGCGCGGCCGCGCGGACGGCCGTGACCGAGGCATCCGCTCTTCTGGAAAGACTCGTTCTCCCCGAGTTGGATGGGCTTTCACTCTCATCCGATAGCGACATGCTCGAGCTGACCCGGGCGGCAGAGCAGCTCGGCCGGCAGGTCGATGCGCTGCGCACGCTGGTCGCTTCCGAACTCGGGCGACGCTCGAGCGTCGAGCAGGGCGCGAACGGTCTGAGCACGCGTCTCGGATGCCGCAACCCCGCCGAGCTCGTCGAGCGCCTGTGCGCGGTGTCCGGCGCGACGGCGCGCACCCGCCTGCGACTCGGCCAGCACATCGCGCCCAGATTCAGCCTTTCGGGCGATCGTCTTCCGTCCGACTTTCCCGCTGCCCGGGCGGCGTTCGGGGCAGGAGAGCTGGGCATCGATGCGCTCGTCGCCATTACGGGCGCTCTCGCTCCCCTCACAGACCGCTGCGGGATCGCGGCGATCGCGGCCGCCGAAGGCGAGTTGGTCGCGGCGGCGACGGGGACGGCACCTGATGGCGCCCCGCCCGCCGCGGCCGACGAGATCCGGATGCAGGCGAAACTCTGGGCGCTCTATCTCGATCCCGACGGGGTACTTCCCGACCCGGATCGTGCGATGCGCCGGCGCGGGTTGACCCTGGGGCGCGAGCGCAACGGCGTCATGCCGATCTCCGGCGCACTCCTGACGGAGGTCGCGGCACAACTGCAGCGATTGATGGACGCGCAGAACAGTCCACGCGTCACCGGCGGCGGTGCCGGGCCGTCGTTTGCAGGGGACGGCGCGGAAGGCCGTGCGAGCGATGGCGTCGGCGAGCCGAGCGCACTCGACGATCCCGACCGCGACGGGACGGGCGAATTGAGAGAGCACGCGCCCGGCGACAACCGCACACGGGCGCAGCGCCAGCACGACGCGCTCGCGGCGGTGCTCGGCGTCGCGGCCTGCTCGGCCGACTCACCCTCGATCGGCGGCGCGGCGCCCACCCTGCTCGTCACGATCAGCGCGTCCGAACTCGATCGCGCCGACGGCTACGGCCTGCTCGACGCCGCTCACCTCAGCGACGAAACGGGCGCGGACGCCGTCGCCCGGCCGGTCCCTGCGGCCTTCGCCCGCCAGATTGCGTGTTCCGGCGGAATCCAACGCCTGGTCCACGACGATCGCGGCCGCATCATCGAACTCGGCGGCCCTCAGCGCGTCTTCACGGCGCACCAGCGGCGCGCGATCATCGCGCGGGACGGCGGATGCGTCATCCCCGGATGCCACGTGCCCGCAGCCTGGTGCGAGATCCACCACGCGATCGACCACGCGCGCGGCGGGCCGACGCACACCGACAA
>CAYZEL010000095.1:2049-8396 GCA_964477515.1 uncultured Microbacterium sp. | reverse complement strand
AGAGCACGAGCCGGGAGAGCAGGAGGGGGTCAGTCGGTTTCGACGAGGTACTTCGCGTATGCGGGGAGCGTCAGGAAGGCTGGGAAGTCCTGGCCCAGCGCCACCTCGCGGAAGATCTGCGCGGCATCGTCGTATCGGTCGCCCGCGCGTCGGTCGGCCTCACTCAGAACCTCGCCGATGAGACCTTCGATGTACTCGCGGGTGATCGGGTCGCCTTCCGCGGTGGAGCGGTCCTGGTGGATCCACTGCCACACCTGGCTGCGGGAGATCTCGGCCGTTGCCGCATCCTCCATGAGGTTGTCGATCGCCACGGCTCCGAGACCGCGCAGCCACGCTTCGATGTAGCGGATCGCGACCGAAACGTTCGCGTGCACGCCCGCCGCGGTGACGGGCCTGCCGATGTGCACGTCGAGCAGCTCCGCGGCCGTGACGTGCACGTCATCCCGCTGGCGATCGAGCTGGTTCGGTCGGTCGCCGAGCACCGCGTCGAACTCGGCCATCGCGGTCGGGATCAGGTCGGGGTGCGCCACCCACGTGCCGTCGAACCCGTCGCCGGCCTCGCGCTTCTTGTCTGCCGCGACCTTCTCGAAGGCGAGTGCGGTCACCTCGGGGTCGCGACGGTTCGGGATGAACGCGCTCATGCCGCCGATCGCGAAGGCGCCACGTTTGTGGCAGGTCTTCACGAGCAGTTCGGTGTAGGCGCGCATGAACGGCACCGTCATCGTCACTTCGCTCCGGTCGGGCAGGACGAACCGCGCCCCGCGACCGCGGTAGTTCTTGATGATCGAGAAGATGTAGTCCCAGCGGCCCGCGTTCAAGCCGGCACAGTGGTCGCGCAGCTCGTAGAGGATCTCGTCCATCTCGAACGCCGCGGGGAGCGTCTCGATCAGCACGGTGGCGCGGATCGTGCCATGCGCGATGCCGAGGTAGTCCTCGCTGAACGAGAACACGTCGTCCCAGAGCTTGGCCTCCTCGCTCGACTCGATCTTGGCGATGTAGAAGTACGGCCCGCGTCCCGAATCGATGAGCGCTTGGGCATTGTGGAAGAAGTAGAGGCCGAAGTCCACGAGCGATCCGGATGCCGCGAGCTGCCGTCCCGCGCGATCGGTGTACCGCATGTGGTTCTCGCCCAGGTGCCAGCCGCGGGGGCGCATCACGATGGTCGGGGTGCGCTCGGCGGTCACGCTGTAGGTCTTGCCTTCCGGCGACGTGAACGACAGCTCGCCGCGGATCGCGTCACGCAGTGACAGCTGGCCCTCGATCACGTTCTTCCAGGTGGGGGATGTGGCGTCCTCCTGATCGGCCAGCCACACCCGCGCGCCGGAGTTGAGCGCGTTGATCGTCATCTTCGGGTCGGTCGGCCCGGTGATCTCCACGCGGCGGTCTTCGAGACCGGGCCCCGCTCCCGCGACGCGCCAGGTGTCGTCGGCGCGGACGTGCGCGGTGTCGTCGCGGAAGCGCGGGTCGTGACCGTTGCCGATCTCGAACCGGCGACGCATCCGGTCGGCGAGGCGATCGTGCCGACGGGACGAGAAGCGTTGGTGCAGTTCGGTGAGGAATGCGAGTGCGTCGGACGTGAGGATCTCGTCGTACCGGTTGCCGAGTGCGCCGAGGACCTCGATCGAGGGAGCGGTCGTGGTGGGGGGCGGCGTGCGGGTTTCTGTGATGGTCATGATCTGTGTCCTTCGGGATCGGCGCCTCGGTGGGCTTGTCTCCACTCTGCGTGAAGAAAGGAGAGTGCCATCGCCGATCCAGGCGTGAAGTTTTCTGAAAATTCTGCTTTCGTGACAGAATCGGGGCATGAGTAGCGTCACGCGCCCGGTAGCAGGCCTCGAGCCCGACGAGGATGGAGAGGTGGATCCCCTCACGATCGGACGACGCATCCGTCAGTTGCGCACCGCGCGCGGCATGACGCTCGAGGAGCTCGCCGCGGCCGTCGATCGCGTGGCCAGCCAGCTCTCGATGATCGAGACGGGCAAGCGCGAACCGAAGCTCACGCTGCTGCGGTCGATCGCCCGCGCGCTCGGCACGAGCCTCGACGCCTTGCTCGAGTCCGAGCCGCTGGACGAGCGGTCGACGCTGGAGATCTCACTCGAACGCGCGATGTCGGGGCCGACGTTCCGCGCACTCGGGATCGAGCCCTTCCGGATCGGCAAGACGCTGCCCACCGAGGCACTGCGCACCATGCTCGCGCTGCAGGGCGAGATCGAGCGGCTGCGCGACGAGCGAGCGGCCACCCCCGAAGAGGCGCGGCGTGCCAACGTCGAGCTGCGCCACCTGATGCGACGGCAGGACAATCACTTCGCCGAGCTCGAAGACCACGCCGTGCGCATCCTCGACGCGGTGGGGCACCCCGGGGGGCCGTTGACGCAGCGATCCGCGTCGGATATCGCCGCGCATCTCGGCTTCACGATCCACTACGTGCCCGACCTGCCGCAGACGACCCGGAGCGTCGCCGACCTCAAGAACGGCCGCCTCTACCTCTCGAGCCGGATCTCGGCGAAGGGCGACCCGCGCACCGCGGTGCTGCAGGCGCTGTCGAGCCGCATCCTGGGGCACGCCGAACCGACGAGCTACGCGGACTTCCTGCGCCAGCGCGTCGAGACGAACTATCTCACCGGGGCTCTGCTGATCCCCGAGGCGCACGCCGTGCCCTTCCTGCGCGAGGCGAAGGAGCGTCGGGCCATCTCGATCGAGGATCTGCGCGACGCCTACTCGGTGTCGTACGAGACCGCGGCGCACCGGTTCACGAACCTGGCGACCCGGCACCTCGACATCCCGGTGCACTTCTTGAAGGTCCACGAATCCGGGACGATCACGAAGGCGTACGAGAACGACGACGTGAACTTCCCGACCGACCGGCTGGGCTCCATCGAGGGGCAGATGTGCTGCCGGCGGTGGACCAGTCGCGTCGTCTTCGACGTCGACGACCGCTTCAACCCGTACTACCAGTACACCGACACGGGCAACGGCACCTACTGGTGCACGGCCCGGGTCGAGGCATCCAGCGAGGGCGCCCACTCGGTCAGCGTCGGGGTGCGTTTCGACGACACCAAGTGGTTCATCGGGCGAGACACCCCGAACCGCGGAGTCTCGAAGCACTCGGTGGAGGTGTGCTGCCGCCGCGCGCCCGCCGAGCTCGAGGACGTGTGGCGCGATCAGGCGTGGCCGAACGTGCGGACGCCCCGCACGCTGCTCGCGACGCTGCCGACGGGGTCGTTCCCCGGGGTCGACACGACCGACGTCTACGAATTCCTCGACGCGCACGCCCCTCGCTGAGTCGCTCGAGCGCCCGAACGTGTTGCGCGAGACGCAGCGCGGGGCTATTCTGACGATCACTGTTTAAGCGCATAAGAAGCATCAGCATCCGCACCGTTCGTGGTGCGCGTTCAAGGAGGAACAACATGAAGAACTCTCGATGGGGCGCGGTCGCCCTGATCACGGCAGCGGCTCTCGCGCTCGCGGGATGCGGTCGCGCGGCGGAGACGGACGGTGGGGCCGACAGCGCCACCACGATCGGTGACGCGAGCGCGACCGGAACGATCACGATGTGGGCGATGGGTGCGGAGGGCGAGGCGCTCCCCGACTTCGTCGCGCAGTTCGAAGAGGCCAACCCCGGTGTCACGGTCGAGGTGACGGCGATTCCGTGGGATGCCGCCTACAGCAAGATCCAGACGGCGATCGCGGGGGGCACGACGCCCGACCTCGCGATGATGGGCTCGACCTGGATGGCCGACTTCGCCGACGCCTTCCAGACGGTGCCCACCGACGTCGAGACCGACGGGATGTTCCCGGGAGCCCTGGATTCGACCGAGATCGACGACCGTGCAACGGGAGTGCCGTGGTACGTCGACACGCGCGTGCTCTACTACCGCACCGACCTGGCCGCGGCAGCGGGCTGGGACAGCGCCCCGACGACGTGGGACGAGCTGAAGCAGTTCGCCGCCGACATGCAGTCCAAAGCCGGCGCCGAGTACGGCATCCGCTTCCCGGCCGGCAACGACTCGTTCCAGGGAACGCTCTGGATGCCGTGGTCCAACGGGGTCGAACTCGAGAACGGCTCGGAGTGGACCCTCGACAGCCCCGAGGCCGTCGAGGCGTACGAGTACTACCAGAGCTTCTTCACCGACGGCATCGCCAACCCCGCCGCGGATCGTTCGGCGGGTGCGCAGGAGGCCGACTTCATCTCCGGCGAGACCCCGATGCTCATCGACGGGCCGTTCCTGATCGGCCAGCTCGAAGAGCTCGGCGGAGAGGGATTCGCCGACACCTTCACCACGGCGGTCCTGCCGACCCGGGAATCCTCGACCTCGTTCAGCGGTGGCGCGAACCTCGCGGTCTTCGCCGACTCCGACAACGCCGTCAGCGCGTGGAAGCTCGCGCAGTGGCTCACCGAGCCCGAGACGCAGACGGCCTGGTACGAGGCCACGGGTGACCTCCCGGCCGTCCAGGCGGCCTGGGATGACGACGCGCTCTCGTCGCAGCCCACGCTCGCCGCTTTCGGCACCCAGCTCGAGACGGCCAAGTCCGTGCCCGCCACCACCACGTGGGTACAGGTCGCGGCGGCGGGTGACGCGATGCTCGAGAAGATCCGGCTCGGTCAGCAGACTCCGGCCGAGGGGCTGAAGGAGCTGCAGGCGACTGCCGACACCCTCGGTCTGGGCTGAGTCGTGGCCCAGGCGCTCGCGGGGACGACCGGGCTCCGGCTCGGGCGTCCCCGCCCCGCGCGCGGCGTGAACCGCCGACGCCGTCGCGGATGGATCGCATGGGGCTTCGCCCTGCCGTTCGTCATGGTCTTCGCGCTGTTCATGGTCGTGCCGATCGTCGGCTCGTTCGCGATGTCGTTCACGGACTTCCGGGCCGCCGACATCCGCTCGCCGTTCTCGGTGAACTTCGTGGGGCTCGAGCAGTACGCCGCCGTCCTCGGCGACCCGGTGTTCCTGACATCGATGGCCGTTACCGGCACGTTCGTGATCATCGGCATACCCGTGACGATGGCGCTCGCGCTGGCGCTGGCGCTCGCTCTGAACGCGGGGAACGGCCGCGTGGTCTCGGTGCTGCGGGTGGGGTTCTACGCCCCCGTCGTGACGAGCATCGTCGCCGTTTCGGTCGTCTGGCGCTACATCCTGCAGCCCGACGGTCTGCTCAACGCGGCGCTCGCGCTCGTCGGCATACAGGGGCCCGACTGGCTGAACGACACCTCGTGGGCGCTTCCCTCCCTTATCGCGATGGCGGTGTGGCGCAACGTGGGGACGCTCATGGTGATCTTCCTGGCGGGGCTGCAGGCCATCCCCACCGATGTCAAAGAGGCCGCACTCATGGACGGCGCCTCGGCGCGGCGACGCCTGACCTCGATCACGCTGCCCCTGCTGCGTCCCACGCTGCTGCTGGGGGCCGTGCTCATCTCGGTCGGCTTCCTGCAGTTCTTCGAGGAGGCCTTCGTGATGACGCAGGGCGGCCCGCTGAATTCCACCCTCTCGGTGGCCTACTACACCTTCAAGCAGTTCGGCTTCGGTCAGTACGGCACCGCCTCCGCGGCCAGCTACATCCTGTTCCTGGCCATCGCGCTGTTGAGCCTGCTGCAGTTCCGACTGCTGCGCTCGCGAGACTGAGAGGAGTCGACATGACTCTGACCGCACCCGGGCCGGCATCGGCATCCCCGCCCGTGCCCTCGCCCGTCGCGCCGACGACCGAGCCTCGCCGCAAACGGCGCGCCCCGCGTCGGATGTCTGGCCGTGCCCTGACCTACACCGTGCTCGCCGTCGGTCTCGTTGTCTGGCTGACCCCGTTCGGGTGGATGCTGCTGGGCTCGGTGAAGACGCAGCGCGAGATCCTGCAGCGCCCGCCCACGTGGTGGCCGCAGGAGTTCACGTGGGACAACTTCGCCGCGTGGTTCGGCGAACTGGGCTTCGGACAGTTCTTCGGCAACAGCCTGCTCGTCGCCGTGCTGACCGTCGCCGGCAACCTGCTGTTCTGCTCCATGGTCGGCTACGCCCTGGCGAAGATGGATTTCCCCGGCAAGCGGGCGCTGTTCCTCGTCGTGATGCTGACGCTCATGGTGCCGGGGGTCGTCACCTTCGTGTCCCTGTTCGTCATGGTGTCCTCACCCGGCCTGGTCAAGCAGACCATCACCGACACGGCCGGCGTGCGAACCATCAGCAACAACACGGTGAAATGGACCGCCGACGACGGCTGGTACGTCGACTTCAACCCGGCCACCTGCCCGGCCCTGCCGGACAGCTTCTGCTCGCCGGGCGAGCGGGTGAACCTTGATCCGCAGCTGATCCTCGGCACGCTGGTCGTGGTCACCAACGCGCCGAACAAGAACGCGTGCTCCACCGGTGGCG
>CAYZEL010000095.1:0-2039 GCA_964477515.1 uncultured Microbacterium sp. | reverse complement strand
GTCCTGCCCTTCATCACGACCCCGCTGGGGGTGTTCCTGATGCGGCAGTTCATGCTCGGTATCCCCGATTCGCTGCTCGAGGCCGCGCGCATCGACGGTGCCGGCGAGCTGCGGGTGTTCGCGCGGATCGTGATGCCGTTGTGCGGTCCGCCCCTGGCGACCCTCGGCATCCTCACCTTCCTGGCCTCGTGGAACAACTTCCTCTGGCCGCTCGTGTCGGCCCAGACCGAGGACATGTACACCCTGCCCGTGGCCCTCTCGCTCTACTCGACCGGGCAGAACGCGACCGACTACGGTCTGCTGCTCGCCGGCTCCGTCCTGGTGATCACGCCGATCATCCTGCTGTTCGTCTTCCTGCAGCGCTACTTCATCCAGGGCATCGCCTCGACGGGACTCAAGTGACCCGGCGAGCCCCCACGGAAAGGACCCGATGACCTCGCCCCGCTTCCTCACCGCGCCCGACGGGACGCGCTTTCGCGACCTCAACGACAACGGTGTGCTCGATCCCTTCGAAGACCCGCGCGTCGACGTCGACACCCGCACAGAAGACCTCCTCCGGCGGCTGAGCCTGGAGGAGAAGTGCGGGCTGATGTTCCATACGGTGATCGAGGTGGGCGAATCGGGCGAGCTTCTCGAGGCGCCCGGCCGTATCTCGAAGTCGCCCACGTCGAAGGTCGTCGTCGAGAAGAACCTGACGCACTTCAACGTGCATGCGATCCGCACGGCCCGGCAGGCGGCCGAGTGGAACAACCGGCTGCAGGCGCTCGCCGAGACGACCCCGCACGGCATCCCGGTCACGATCAGCACAGATCCGCGGCACGCGTTCGTCGAGAACACCGGTGTCGGCTTCTCGGCCGGACCGTTCTCGCAGTGGCCCGAGGGCCTCGGGCTTGCGGCCCTCGACGACGTCGAGACGGTGCGGGAGTTCGCCGAGATCGCGCGGCGGGAATACAGGGCCGTCGGCATCCGTGCGGCCCTGCATCCGCAGATCGATCTCGCCACCGAACCGCGCTGGGGGCGACAGGCGCAGACGCTGGGACAGGATGCCGCGCGCGTGGCGGAGTTCACCGCGGCATACCTGCGGGGCTTCCAGGGCGAGAAGCTCGGGCCCGACAGCGTCGCGTGCACGACCAAGCACTTCCCCGGAGGCGGTCCGCAGGCGGGCGGAGAGGACGCCCACTTCCCGTATGGCAAGGAGCAGGTGTACCCGGGCGGAATGTTCGAGTACCACCTCGAGCCCTTCCGTGAGGCGATCCGCCTCGGGACCGCGGCGATGATGCCCTATTACGGCATGCCGGTGGGACTCGTCCGCGACGGCGAGGCGATCGAAGAGGTCGGGTTCGGCTTCAACCGGCAGATCGTGACGGGGCTCCTGCGGGAAGAGCTCGGTTACGACGGTGTCGTGGTGACCGACTGGGAGCTCGTCACCGACAACCATGTGGGCGACCAGGTGCTGCCGGCGCGGGCGTGGGGCGTCGAGCACCTGAGCCCCGCCGAGCGGATCGAGAAGATCCTCGACGCCGGGGCCGATCAGATCGGCGGCGAGGAGTGCGTCGAGCTCCTGATCGAGCTGGTGCGCTCGGGGCGCGTGTCCGAGCAGCGCATCGATGCTTCCGCTCGGCGGCTGCTGCGCGTCAAGTTCGCGCTCGGGCTGTTCGACGACCCGTACGTCGACGTCGACGAGGCCGAGAGCGTCGTCGGCAATGCCGAGTTCCGGCTGCGGGGGGAGCGCGCTCAGTCCCGTTCGCTCACGGTCCTCGTCAACGAGCAGCGCGACGGGCGCCCCATCCTGCCGCTGAGCCCGGTCGGTGCGGTCTACGCCGAGGGGTTCCGTCCCGAAGATCTCGCGGGTGTCGGGCCGATCGTGGCCGACCCGGACCGGGCGGATCTCGCGATCGTGCGGATCGCGGCGCCGTTCGACCACCGCGACGACCTGTTCCTGGAGGCCTGGTTCCACCAGGGCTCGTTGGAGTTCTCTCCGGGTCTGGTGTACCGGCTGCAGCAGCTGGCGGCGCAGTGCCCGCTCGTGCTCGTCGTCA
>CAYZEL010000094.1:0-8415 GCA_964477515.1 uncultured Microbacterium sp. | reverse complement strand
ACCGGCGCGTTCAACACCAGCAAGCACGCCGCCGTGTATTGGCGCGAGCACCGCGCTGCACGACCGCGCCGGGGTTGCCGGCCCACAGCGACCGCACGCCGCCCGCGCGGCGCGGCGTGATGGAGGCCGTCGTCGCGCTCATTCCGCGAGCCTCCGCTCGAAGATGCGCTTGCCGAGGACGAAGCCGGCGACCGTGAGGGCGATCAGGTAGCCGAAGTGCACGGCGAGCATCGCGGGCTCGATCGGCCGACCGTATGTCAGCCACCGACCGAGTTCGGTCGCGTGCCAGAGCGGCGAGATCCACCCGATCCACTGCAGCCAGAGCGGCAGAGTCGCGAGCGGGTAGAACGTGCCCGAGAACAGGAACATGGGCATGAACACGAAGCGCTGCACGAGCGCGAACTGGCCCCGGTCATCCTGCAACGAGGACGCGTAGGCCAATAGCGGCGCACCGAACGCCAGCCCCGCCAGGAGGCTGACGAAGACCGCTATCCAGCCGGTCGCGAGCGACGGGACCGCGCCGAACAGGCAGAGGAAGGCGAAGTACGCGACCGCGACGACGACCATCCGGGCCGTTGCGCCGAACACGACGCCCGTCGCGATCTGGGCGCTCGACAGCGGTGACGCGTTGAAGCCGAAGAAGTAGCGGCGCCACTTGAATCCGGCCATGACCGGATAGGTGAACTCTTCGCTCGCGACCGAGATCGTCGCCGTCATGAGCAGCGCGGGCGCGACGAACACCAGGTACGACACCTCGCGTCCGCCGTCGACGATCGGCACATCGATCAGCGCGGCGAGTCCGACCGCGAGGCCGAGCAGGTACAGGATGGGCTGCCCGAGGGCGCCCACGACGATCGTCCAGCCGTACGCGCGCATCGCCCGGACCATGTGCTCGGTGACGTACCAGGCGCCCCGCGCGCGTGGCCGTCGACCCCACGCGAGCGCCTCCTGACGCAGCTCGTCGAGCGTCGGCGTCGTCAGCTGCGCGCTCATTCGACCAGCGACCTTCCGGTGAGGCGCAGGAAGACATCCTCGAGACTCGACCGACGGACGAGAGACGTGATCGGCTCGAGACCGAGCTGCGTGATGCGCTCGAGCGCTTGCTCGCCGTCGTCGGTGTAGATCAGCACGCGGTCGGGCAGCACCTCGACCCGCTCGCCGATGCCCTCGAGCTGCGGCGCCACCTCGGCGTTGCGGTCGGATCCGAAGCGAACCTCGAGGACCTCACGCGTCGAGTGTGCGCGGATGAGGGACGCGGGGGTGCCCTCGGCCATGATCCGACCCTTGTCGACCACGATCAGGCGATCGCAGAGCTGCTCGGCCTCGTCCATGTAGTGGGTCGTGAGCACGAGGGTCGTGCCGCGCTCCTTCAACCGGAACAGACGGTCCCACAGCACGTGCCGGGCCTGGGGGTCGAGCCCGGTCGTCGGTTCGTCGAGCAGCAGGATGCGCGGATCGTTCACGAGCCCGCGCGCGATCGTCAGGCGCCGCTTCATGCCGCCCGAGAGCTGATCGACCTTGCTCGTCGCCTTGTCTTCGAGCTGAGCGAATGCGAGAAGCTCTTCAGCCTTGGCGTGACAGACCCGCGCGGGCAGACCGAAGTAGCGCCCGTAGATGAACAGGTTCTCGCGGGCGTTGAGTTCGCCGTCGAGGTTGTCCTGCTGCGGCACGACCCCCAGGCGCGAACGGATGTCTGGGCCGTGCCGGTCGGGATCGAGCCCGAGGATCGACAGGTCGCCGCTCGTGCGCGTCGACACCGCGCCGATCATCTTCATCGTCGTGGACTTGCCCGCGCCGTTCGGTCCGAGCAGCCCGAACGATTCTCCCGGCGCGACCTCGAAGCTCAGCCCGTCGACAGCGACGAAATCGGGTCTGCCCTTGGCTCGGTAGGTCTTGACGAGGGAGTCGGCGGAGATGACGGCTTCTGGCACCGGACCACCCTAACCGCAGGGTCGGACACCCCCACAACGCCGCACGCGATCGCTTAAAGCGCGCGCGCTCGTACCCGGCGAGTTGCGGCAAGCAGCGCGCCACCGACGACGAGAAGAAATATCGCGGCGGCGGGGAACGATGCGTCAGGTTCGCCGCCCGAGTTGGCGAGCCCCCTTCTTGTCGGCGCGGCTGCAGCAACCCCCGGCGTGGTGACGCCGACCGCTGCGAACGCGGTCTGGCCCGAGCTCCCGAAGCCGGAGACGACCAGTGTGTGCGCGCCCGGATCGAGAATGGAGGGGATGGTGACGCCGAATCGTGCAGCACCCGCGCCATCCGTCACTCCGGCGCCGACCCTGACCGGCGTGGAATAGAGCGTCGCCTCGACGCTCGATGCCGGCGCGAACCCGGTCACCTCGACGAAGAACTGCTGACCGGCGACGATGGACGTCACGGCGCTGCCGTTCGCGGCCACCAACCTCACCGACGTTCCGAACGTCGAAGCAGGCGGATTCGACGGAGCAACGGATGCGACGACGGACACGGGGCTCGACGGCGTCGATGCCAACGACGTCCCGACACTGTTGGTCGCCTTGACCGTGAACGTGTAGCTCGTTCCCGACACGAGTCCCGGCACGACGCACGACATCCCCGTCGTTGTGCACGACGCCCCACCCGGCGTCGCGGTCGCCGTGTACGACGACACCGCAGCGCCGCCGTCCGACGACGGCGCAGACCACGACACGAACGCCTGCCCCGCACCCGCTGTCGCCGACACCGTGCCCGGAGCGCTCGGCGACGCGGCCGCGACACTCACCGACAACGTCACCGTCGCCGCACCCGAGGTCGCCCCCGTGCCCGTCACCGCATAATCCGTCGCGCCCTGAACCGGACCGGTCGGCGTGCCGCTCACCGAGCCCGTCGCAGGATCCAGGACGAGCCCCGCAGGCAACGCGGGCGACACCGCATAAGCAACCGCACCGCCGAAGTTGGCCGCCGTCCACGCCGCCGTCGGCATCACCGGCTCGCCGAAGGTCGCCGCAATAGTCCGCGACGCGGGCGTGAGCTCGGGCAGAGCGAGCGCCAGCACGTAGACGACCTCAGCGCTCGCGCTGATCGCATAGGCGCGTCCGGCGTCCGGCATGACCGCGACCCCCGCGACCCCTCCCCCGATCGCACGGGAGGACCGGGAAGCGGACGCCAGTTCGACGACGGATGCGCCGGCGGCTCCCGTGATCCACAGGTAGGTTCCGCTCGAGTCCACGGTGATCATCGAGTGCCGTCCGCCGAGGTCGACCGTGTCCTCGGTGATGCCGGACGTTGCATCGATGATCGAGAGATCCGAGGTGTACGTCTGCGCCGAAGATCCACCGGACATCATCGTGTTGACCCGGTACAACTCGCTGCTGTCCGCGGATACCGCGATCGCGTCGGTGATGTTCGCCGCCCGCAAGAGGGTGTAGTTCGTCGTCCCGGTCGTGGCACCGAAGGAATGGACGAACCCTACGGAGTTGATCGTGTACAGAGTCGCACCATCGGGCGAGAGCGCCGCCTTGGTCGAATAGCCGGGGGAGCCGAGCGTCCACGTCTGGAAATCGACGGTCGACATCGCGAGGACCCCGTCCGGGTACTGCCCGAGGTACAGCGTCGCACCATCGGGCGACAGTGCGTACGCGTTCGCCCACTCCGGCAGGCCCACCGTGCGCGTCACCGTTGCGCTCGCAGTGTCGATGACCTGGAGTACCTGGTCGAAGAAGGCGGAGACGTAGAGCACCGCACCGTTGGGTGAGACCTGCATCATCGAAAAACCGGATCCGATCACCACAGGGCTCACCGCATCGGTCTCCGTGTCGACGATCGCCATGGTGTCGCTGCTCCCATCGAGCACGAACAGGAGTCCGCCGTCGGGAGAGCCGATCATCGCGGTCGTTCCGGTGATACCGACCGCGATCTCGCGCTGCACCGTGTCGGTGGCGGTGTCGATGACGGAGAGGGTGCCGTCCGCGTCGATCACGTAGACGAGATCGCCGGATGGCGAAGCGACGATCGCGAGCGGAATCGCTGCGAGCGCGATGGTGCCGCGCTCCTCGATCGGCGGCGCGTCCGCCGTTGCTGGCGCGGCCACCCCCGCCAGCACGATGCCGGACGCGAGCAGTGCGCCCGCCAGGAAGGCGATCCGGGACCGCCCGGAGTGCGTGCGCGCTCCCGGGGCGGTACCTGAGGATCGATGCAGGACGAGGGATGAGGAACCGCGGCGGGGGGGCACGGCTCCGACGCTATCGGTTCACGGACTTCTCCGTGGGCGCACCCCCGAGCCGGACTCAGTGCTTGCGACCCTCGAGGGCAGCGCGGTCGATCTCTTCCTGGTTCTCCACGAACGGAGTGCCGTGCGTGTGGAAGGTCGCGACCGTCTTCATGCCCCACGCCTGGCCCTTCGCGCGCTCGGCCGCGGTCCACTCCACGACCGGCCAGTCGGGGTCGAGGATCAGACGCGCGCCCGCGTTGGCGAACTCGATGCGGTTGCCGCCGGGCTCCCAGACGTACAGGAAGAAGGTCTGGTTGATGGCGTGCTTGTAGGGGCCGTACTCGATGTAGACCTTGTTCTCGAGGAAGATGTCGGCGGCCTTCAGGATGTCCTCGCGCGTGTCCGGGGCGAGCGCGAAGTGGTGGAAGCGCCCGCGCGTCCCCGTCCAGTCCTCGGAATACACGACGTCGTACGACTTCTGGGCGAAGCGGAACCACCAGGCGGCGTACCCGCCCTCGTCCTTGACGACGCGCTCGGACTCGCGCGCGCCCATCACGTCGCGCCAGAACTCACCCGACTTCGTGACGTCGGCGGCGAGGTAGTTGATGTGGTCCATGCGGCGCACGTTCACGCCGCGACCGGGGAACGCCGACGCCTGGTTCTTGAGCGCCGGGGTGTCCTTCTCATCCGGCACGTAGTGCTCGGTGTCGTAGTAGATCGCCATGAGGTGGCCGTCCGGGTCCTCGAACTCGTATGAGCGTCCGACACCCACCTCGGGGTCGCGCCAGCCGTGGCCGAGACCCGCCGCTTCGATCGCGGCGACGCGGCGCTCGAGAGCCTCTTCACTCGACGCGCGGTACAGCGAGCGTCCGACGCCGTTCGTGTCGGACGCCGTGAGCTTGATCGTGTAGAGCTGGTATTCGTCCCAGCAGCGCAGGTACGCCGAGTCGCCGATGCGGGCGACCTCGCGCATCGCGAGCAGGTCGCGGAAGAACCACAGGCTCTCTTCGAACTTCGGGGTGAACAGCTCGACGGCGCCCAGGTGGGCGATGTCGAAGTTCTCGGTGCGGGCCATGGGGGTGTCCTCTCTGACGTTTCTGATGTCGAATCTTGCAGGATTACCGGCGCGGCCGGGGGAACACGGTGCCGTCAAAAATCTTGCGGGCCGTGCGCTCCGAGACGGACGTGCCGTACCAGACGCCGTTGGCGCGTCGCTCGACGGCGACCCGCGCGGGGAAGGCGCCGGTGGGGTGCTCGATCAGGATCGGGTCGGCATCGGCACCGACGGCGAGTTCGGAGCCGACGGCCCCCGGGATCCGGGTTCCCGCGGCCACGGATGCCGCCATGAGCACCCCGATCGAGGTGTGTACGCGCGCGGGGATGAATGCTCGCGTCGAGATCGCGCCGCCGGTGCTCGGCCGCGAGAGCAGGAACATCTTCGGAACCGTCTGCGCCGAGACATCTCCGAGTCCCATCAGCGGGCCCGCCAGCAGCCGGATCCGCTCGACCTCGGCGACGAGTTCCGTCCGCCCCTCGAGCTCTTCTGCGCTCTCCGCACCATCGACGCCGAACTCGTCGGCGCGCAGGAGCACGACGGGCATGCCGTTGTCGATCAGGGTGACGCGGTGCCCGGCGATTTCGTCGGCGACGTTGCCCGTCGGGAGCAGGAGGGAGTCTCCCCCGATCTCGAGTTCGATCGCGCATGCGATCCCCGGCACGCCGTCGATCGAGAAGTCCCCGTCGTAGTCCACGACGCCACCGGGGGTATGGATGCGTGTGCTCGCGACATCCCCCGTGTTCAGCATGCGGATGCGTACCGGGGTCTCACCGTCGCGCGCCTCGATCAGCCCCCGCTCGATCGCGAAGGGCCCGACGCCCGCGAGCAGGTTCCCGCAGGTCTGTGCGTCGCTGACGACCGGTTTGTCGACGACGACCTGCAGGAACAGGTAGTCGACATCGATACCGGGTTCGCTCGAGCGCGACACGATCGCGACCTTGCTCGTTAGCGGATGCGCTCCCCCGAGCCCGTCGATCTGCGTCGGATCGGGGCTGCCCATGATCCGCAGCATCAGGTCGTCGCGCTCCACGGGGTCTTCCGGCACATCGTCCGCGACGAAGTAGGCACCCTTCGAGGTGCCGCCCCGCATCAGCATGCAGCGGATGCCGTCAGCGCCCGCCATGCTCCGCCTCGAACTCCGACTCGGTGAGGTACCGCCCGCCGAGGTCGGCGAAGACCTGGCGCAGTCCCTTGCGGTCCAGACTCAGCTCGCCGCCCTGGTAGGCGGCGCGGTCCGCCGCCTCCTTCTCGACACGGGTATCGGATGCGACAAGCACACGGTCAGCGTCGTCGCGCGGCACACACATCACGCCGTCGTCGTCGGCGATGACCACGTCGCCCGCGCGCACGACGACCCCGCCCACCACGATCGGCACGTTGACCGAACCGGCCGTCGCCTTCACGGTGCCCTGCGCGTTGATCGCGCCCGACCAGACCGGAAAGCCCATCTCGCGCAGGTCCACGACGTCGCGCACCCCCGTCGTCGTGACGAGTCCGCGCACACCCCGCTGCGCGAGCGCGGTCGCGAACAGCTCGCCGAACGCACCGTCGACCGACGGTGACGTCGTCGAGACGACGAGGATGTCGCCGGGCTGGCACTGCTCGATCGCGACGTGGATCATGAGGTTGTCGCCGGGCCACGACAGCACGGTGACCGCCGAGCCGGCGATGCGCGAGCCATCCTGGATCGGACGGATGTCGGCTCCGACCAGGCCGATGCGTCCCATCGCCTCGTGGACCGTCGCAACCCCGTGCACGCCCAGGGCGTCGATCGTCGCGGGGTCGGCGCGGGCGACGTCCGTGATGACGAGGCCGGTCCGCTGCGTACCGGTCACGCGAGCACGTCCGTCACCTGCGGGTAGTACCGCATGTAGGCCTCACCCATCGTGTCGACGGGTAGCCCGAGGTTCGGTCCCGCGTTGCGCTTGACCTGCACGCCGCGACGCACGGCGAGCGAGGTGTAGTACTCCCACATGTGCTTCTGCGCGGGCAGGCACTCCATCGCCTTCTGCTTGAGCGGGAAGGCCGAGGTGATGTCGAGCAGCACGTTGGGCTTGAAGTCCGACTGCTCGGGCTGGTGCGGTTCGAAGAAGAACACGGGCGGAGCGCCGATGATCTCGTCCTTCGTCGGGAACGAGCCGTCCGAGTTCGCCACGCCGATCGCCTGCGCGAGCACGCGCGCCTGCAGCGCCATCCGTGCCGCGGCCGGGTGGTCTCCGTTGTACGGGTCGCTGAGCGGATGCGTCAGCACGACCGTCGGCTGCACGCGGCGATAGACGTCCACGAGCTTCTGCACCGCCTCGGGCGATTCGATCAGCGGGTAGTCCCCGAGGTCGAGGAATTCGATCTCGGCACCGAGGGCCGCCGCCGCGGCCGCGGCCTCGTCGCGCCGGATCGCCTTGATCTCGTCCAGCGGCTTGCCGGCCAGCCACTGGCTCGCGGATTCACCGCGCTCGCCATAAGAGAGGCACACGACGGTTGCCCGCTCGCCCCGCAGCGTCGCGGCGGCGATCGCGCCGCCCGCACGCCACACGAAGTCGCCCGCGTGAGCGCTGACGACAAGAAGTGAAGGGGTGGTCTCTGCCATAGGGGGGACTCCTGTCTTGTCTGCACAGCGAATCACACCACTAGCGCGATGGTCAAGATATTGGTTACAATTCTGGCGACGCTAAATCCCTCTGGACATAGTGATATGCCGTCCGTACCATCAGGACCACACGACAAAGATGTTGAAAGGAACAACCATGGCCAGCAATCTGCAGCAGGTACTCGACGAGGCGGGCAACACCGTCGAGATGCTGCGCAACTCGAAGCTCGGCACGTACATCTACCCCGTCGTGCCGGCCGAGTTCTCGAACTGGCGTCGCGAGCAGATCGCGTGGCGCGAAGCGGCGGTGTTGTTCGACCAGACGCACCACATGGTCAACCTCTTCGTCTCGGGCCCCGACGCCCTCAAGCTGCTCGCCGAGACCGGCATCAACAGCTTCACCAACTTCCCCGTGAACACGGCCAAGCAGTTCGTTCCGACCGCCTCCAACGGCGGCGTGATCGGTGACGGCATCCTGTTCCGCGAGGGCGAGAACGACTACGTGTACGTCGGTCGCGCCCCCGGCGCCAACTGGCTGCAGTACCACGCCGAGACCGGCGGCTACAAGGTCGACGTCACCTACGACGACCGCTCGCC
>CAYZEL010000093.1:0-8467 GCA_964477515.1 uncultured Microbacterium sp. | reverse complement strand
GACCCCGCTCATGGCGTCGGGGCTGTCGAAGTCCTACGGGTCGCTCGAGATCTTCACGGACGTCGACCTCGCGATCGACCGCGGCTCGAAGGTCGTCATCCTCGGCTTCAACGGCGCGGGCAAGACCACGCTGCTGCGCATTCTCGCGGGGGTCGACAAGCCCGACACGGGACAGTTGGAGCCCGGCCACGGACTGAAGATCGGCTACTACGCCCAGGAGCACGAGAACCTCGACGTGAACCGTTCGGTGCTCGAGAACATGATGTCCGCGGCGCCCGATATCACCGCGACCGAGGCGCGCAAGGTCCTCGGGTCGTTCCTTTTCACGGGAGACGACGTGCTCAAGCCGGCGGGGGTGCTGTCGGGCGGCGAGAAGACACGCCTGTCGCTGGCGACGCTCGTCGTCTCATCCGCGAACATGCTGCTGCTCGACGAGCCCACGAACAACCTCGACCCCGCCTCGCGCGAAGAGATCCTCGGCGCGCTCTCGCACTACGAGGGCGCGGTCGTGCTCGTGTCGCACGACGAGGGGGCCGTCGAGGCTCTCAACCCGGAGCGCGTGCTGATCCTGCCCGACGGGGTCGAGGACATCTGGAACCGCGAATACGCGGATCTCGTCTCGCTCGCCTGAGCGGTCAGCGCGCGGCCGAGTCGAGGATCGCGTCCTCGGCATCGGAATCGGCGTCGCGTCGCCGCGTCGGAGCGCGCGGGGCCCGCGGCAACGGGGGAGCGGATGCATCCGGTTCCGCATCCCGGTGCGCGGCATCCGTGCGGTCTTCGCGACGCTGGGCGATCTCGGTCTTGATCACGTACCCGATGAAGACGAAACCCATGATGGCGAAGAGGATCCACTGGATCGCGTATGAGAGGTAGGGGCCGGGGTCTTCGGCGGGCGACGGGAGTGGCGTCGGCCGCTCGGCCGGTGCGGGGTCCTCGGAGATCATGAGACCGTACGCGGCCGTGATCGTCTCGCTCCCGGTCTGCTGGGCGATCGCGGGGAGGTCGATCACGGGCACCTGACCCTCCGGTGCCCCACGTCCGGACACCGGCGTCGGCTCGCTCGGACGCAGGCGCACCGTGACGCTGACGTCACCGGAGGGCGGAGCGGGCACGACCGCGGGATCCGAGCTGTCGGAGGCCGGCGGAACCCAGCCCCGGTTCACGATGAAGATGCGCCCGTCGTCGAGCTGGAACGGCGTCAGCACCTCGAAAGCGCTCGTGCCGCCGTGCGGTCGGTTTCGCGCGAGCAGTTGCTCGTCGGGCAAATACCGTCCCCGCAGGAGGACCGGTAACCACTCCGTGTCGGGGACGAACTCGGTCGTTCCGCGGAGCACGGATGCCACGGGCACCGGCACGGCGTCGTAGTTGGTCTCGATGAGTGCCAGATCGGCGGAGCGCTCTTGATTGCGCGAGAACTGCCAGTTCGACAGGAATGCGCACGCGATCGCGAAGACGACCGCGAGGGCGACGTAGATGGCCCAGCGTCCCGCGCGAGGCAGGTTCTGCATGCTGCGCTTCTGTGCCATCAGGGTTCCTCGACGGAAGCGGGGGCGTTCGGCGCGTGCTCCGTGCTTGCGGGGAACGGGGAGAGTTCGACGGGGAAGTCGCGCGCGGCCAGATAGTCGCGCAGGTATTCGCCGTGCTCGTCGCACGCGAGCCAGATCTTCCGCCTGTCCGGCGTGTGGATGCGCGGGTTGCGCCACACGACCTGCCACGAGGCGTCGCTTCGGCACCCGGCGCGCGAGCAGGGATCGGAGCTGGGCTCGAGCCCGCCGCCCAGCAGCGACATCAGTCCTTGTCCTCGGGACGAGGAGTTTCGGTGAGAAGGATCACGCCCGGTGCTTTTTCGGCGGGCACGGATCCGGCCGCGGCAGGGGGAACGGGAGCCGGAAGCATCCGCTGCACGGGTTCCGCTCGTGCGCTCGTGTCGTAGCCGACGTTCGCGACGATCACGGCGATGTACGGCAGGAAGATCGCGCCCGCAGCGAAGACCCACGTGTACCAGCCGTAGGGGGTCACGACGGCCATGAGCACGAAGCACGAGATACGGATCGCCATCGTCCACATGTAGCGCCGCACCCGTGCCGCCGCCTCGTCGCGCGGAGCGCGCGGCAGAGAGGTCGAAGACAGGGATGCGGCGGGTTTCTTCACGGTGCTTCCAGCGTACGCCGCTGAAAGCGTGCCGCGCCCGCTCAGGACACGCTGGAGGAGTACTCGATCGCCGTCAAGAAGAGCGGCAGGAATGCCAGCAGGGCGATGACGCTCAGGACCGACAGTCCGATGCCGACCCAGCCGATGATCGTGCCCGCGAGCGCGAGACCGCGTCCCTGCTCTCCGGACTGCTTGAGCTGGTTGAGCGACATGTGACCGGTGATCACCGCGACGATCGACGCGATGAATGGAATCAGGACGAACCCGACGATTGCGCTCACGAGCGAGACGATGGCGAGCGTGTTGGTCTTCGCGGCGGGCGGGTACGCGCCGTAACCCGGGGCGGCCGGGTATCCGCCGGCCGGGGGAGCGGCCGGGTAGCCCTGCGAAACCGGGGGAGCGGCCGGGTAGCCCTGCGAAACGGGCGGTGCGGGGGGATAGTTGCCGGGGTCGCCTGCGGGCGGGGTCGAAGTCATGGGAAAGCCTCTCGTCGGTAGTCCTCAGACTCTCAGCGACGCCGCCCGCATGTCAACGCGACGGACGCTGGGTAGGGTGGAGCGGTCTCATCCCGACCTACAGGAGTGCCATGACCACCGAACGTGTCGTCCTCGTCACCGGCGGAAACCGCGGAATCGGTCGCGCCATCGCCGAGCGATTCGTCGCCGAAGGCCATCGCGTCGCCGTGACAGCCCGATCGGGCGAGGGACCGGAGGGGACCCTCACGGTTCGCGCCGACGTCACAGACGCGGCTTCGCTGGATGCCGCGTTCACCGAGGTGGAAACGCAACTCGGTCCCGTGGAGGTCGTCGTCGCGAACGCGGGGATCACGAAGGACACGCTGCTCATGCGGATGTCGGAGGACGATTTCGATTCCGTCGTTTCCACGAACCTCGGCGGCGCATTCCGTGTCGTCAAACGGGCGTCGAAGGGCATGCTGCGCGCGCGCTGGGGCCGGGTCATCCTGATCTCGAGCGTCGTCGGGCTCTATGGATCCGCCGGGCAGGCCAACTACGCCGCGTCGAAGAGCGGCCTCGTCGGTTTCGCCCGCTCGCTCACGCGCGAACTCGGTGGACGCGGCATCACGGCGAACGTCGTCGCCCCGGGAGTCATCGAAACCGATATGACGGCGGCGCTTACCGACGAGACCCAGGCCGAATACATGCGCAGCATTCCGGCCGGCCGGTTCGCCACCCCCGACGAGGTCGCCGGTGTCGTCACCTGGCTCGCGTCCGACGACGCCGCCTACATCTCGGGCGCGGTCATCCCGGTCGACGGCGGCCTCGGCATGGGCCACTGACGCTCGGTTCGTTCCGACGCGATCAGCGTGCGATGGCGTCGATGATCGCCTGACCCAGAGCAACCGGCTGCGTGAACTGCGGCCAATGCCCGGTGCCGAGGTGGACGACGCGGAGATCCTCGAGCGCGTCGAATTCGCTGCCCCACGCCGGCCATTGCTCGAGCATCGCGCGCAGAGCGGCCTCGTCGTTCGCGCCGCTCAGCACGGTCACGGGCCGGGCCCGGCGGCGAAGATCGTGGAGGTGGAGCGGATCCGTCGGCACACGTCTCGGCACTGGCAGGGCACGAGCCGCCCAGGTCCGGCGCGTAGCCTCGTCGATGTCGGCGACATCGGGTTCGTCGAAGGTGTCCCATCCGGGAAAGGGAATGACACCGTCCACGACGTCGAACTCCGAGATGATCGAGCCATCCGGCGGCGGCACGGTGTCGACCAGCACGAGGTGCGCGATGCGATCGGGGCGCGCGTCGAGCGCGCCGTACGCGACGTTTCCTCCGCCGCTGTGGCCGACGACCACGACGTGCCCGGGCAGAGCGTCGATCTGGGCGACGACCGCGGCGACCCAATCGGCTATGCCGATGTCGGCGGATTCGACTCCGGGGGAGCCGGTGCCGGGCATGGTGAGCGCGTGGGTTCGGTGACCCGCGTCGCGCAATGTCGGAACGACGTCGTCCCAGGACGACGCGTCGAGCCAGAGGCCGGGTACGAGGATGATGTCCATGACGCGACGCTACGCCGCGCCACCGACAGAGCGCGAGTGCGCCCCGCCTATCGCGGCAACAGGGGAATGACCTCGCGCAGGTCGACGCGTCCGATCACCAGCGGGGCCGCGGCGCGGACGGCGGGCTTGGCGTTGAACGCCAGTCCCAGCCCGGCGGAGGCGAGCATCGCCAGGTCGTTCGCGCCGTCGCCGATCGCGACCGTGCGCGTGAGCGGTACCCCGTGTTCGGCGGCCCATTCGCGCAGACCGGCCGCCTTCGCCGCGCCGTCGATGATCGGTCCGTCGATCGCGCCGGTCAGCATCCCGTCGGCCTGCACCAGGCGATTCGCGCGCCACATATCGACGCCGAGCGAGGGCGCCACGGTGTCGAGGATCTCGTGGAAGCCGCCCGACACGACGCCCACCAGGCCGCCGAGGGCGTGCACGGCTTCGATCAGCTCGCGTACGCCGGGCGTCGGTTCGATACGCGCGACGACGCGGCCGAAGGCAGAGACGGGCACCCCCGCGAGCGCACCCGCACGCGAGCGCAGACTCTCGGCGAAGTCCACCTCGCCGCGCATCGCCGCCTCGGTCGCCGCGGCGACCTCGGGGCCGCGGCCCGCCTCGTCGGCGAGCAACTCGAAGACCTCGTTGCGGATCAGGGTCGAATCCGCGTCCAGGACGACGAGCCGGCGGATGGCGCCTGAACTCACCCCACGAGGTTAGCCCGGTAAGCGCACGCCTCTTCGCCGTGCCGGGTCCGGCTCGCGCGCGATCGAGCGCGAAGGATCAGCAGTCGACGCGGACGTTCTTGCCGACGACCGTCAATCCCGAGTCGGTCACCGTGAACCCGCGCGCGAGATCCCGCTCACGATCCACCCCGACGGTGGCGCCCGGGGCGAGCTCCACGTTCTTGTCGAGGATCGCGCGGTGGATGCGTGCGCCCGAACCCACGCGGACGTAGTCGAAGAGCACCGAGTCGGTGATCGTCGAGCCGCCGCCCGCGAGCGCCCAGGGGCCCACGACGCTCCGCTCGAGGTGCGTTCCCGAGAGCACGGAGCCGAGCGACACGATGGAGTCGATCGCGTTGCCGATGCGTCCGACCGAGTCGCGTACGAACTTCGCTGGCGGTGAATTGACCGTCTGCGAGTGGATCGGCCAGTCCGTGTTGTACAGGTTGAAGATCGGGAGCGTCGAGATCAGATCCATGTGCGCGTCGAAGAACGAGTCGATCGTGCCCACATCCCGCCAGTAGGCGCGGTCGCGATCGGTCGAGCCGGGCACGTCGTTGCGCTTCATGTCGTAGACACCGGCCTCGCCGCGTCCGACGAAATAGGGCACGATGTCGCCGCCCATGTCGTGGTTCGACGTCGTCAGCTCGCCATCCGCCTCGACGGCCTCGATCAGGGCATCCGCGTCGAAGATGTAGTTGCCCATCGAGGCGAGGACCTCGTGGGGCGCATCGGCGAGACCCTCGGGGTTCTGCGGCTTCTCGAGGAAGTCCCGGATGCGTGTCGGATCGGCCTTGTCGACGTCGATGACGCCGAATTGGTTGGCGAGCGCGATCGGCTGGCGAATTCCGGCAACCGTCGCCCGGGCGCCGGAGTCGATGTGCGCCTCGAGCATCTGACGGAAATCCATCCGGTACACGTGGTCGGCGCCGATCACGAAGACGATGTCGGGCTTCTCGTCGTTGATCAGGTTCAGGCTCTGCAGGATGGCATCCGCCGATCCCGAGAACCACCGCTTGCCCAGGCGCTGCTGCGCGGGCACGGACGTCACGTACGAGTCGAGCATCGTCGACATGCGCCAGGTCTGCGAGATGTGTCGGTCGAGACTGTGCGACTTGTACTGCGTCAGGACGACGAGTTGGCGCAGTCCCGAATTTATGAGATTCGAGATCGCGAAATCGATCAATCGATACTGCCCCCCGAACGGCACCGCGGGCTTCGCACGGTCCGCCGTGAGGGGCATCAAGCGCTTGCCCTCGCCGCCCGCGAGGATGATTCCGAATACCTTCGGCGGTGTAGCCATGTCGACAGACTATGCCCGACTTCCCGCGGCGACTAGCGTTGCACGCATGCGCGTCGACATCGTCACGAAGGAATATCCGCCCGAGGTATACGGGGGTGCCGGAGTGCATGTCACGGAGCTCGTTCGAGCCCTCCGAACGCGCATGGACGTGCGCGTTCGCGCCTTCGGCGCGGAACGCGACGAACCGGGCACGACGTCATATTCCGTGCCGGGTGAACTCGTCTCGGCGAACCCCGCCATTCAGACGATGGGTGTCGATCTCGCGATCGTCGAGGATGTCGCGGGCGCGGACGTCGTGCACTCGCACACGTGGTACGCGAACTTCGCCGGCCATACCGCGTCGCTCCTGCACGGCATCCCGCACATCGTCTCGGCCCACAGCCTGGAGCCGCTCCGTCCGTGGAAGGCCGAACAGCTCGGCGGGGGCTACGCCGTGTCGAGCTGGATCGAGAAGACGGCCTACGAGTCCGCCGCCGCGGTCATCGCGGTCAGCGGCGGTATGCGCGCGGACATCCTGCGCAGCTATCCGGCGCTCGATCCGGCGAAGGTGCACGTCATCTACAATGGCATAGACGTCGACGAGTGGGCGCCGCTCGACGACCCCGATCTCGCACGCAGCCTGGGCCTCGATCCCGACCGCCCCTCGATCGTCTTCGTCGGGCGGATCACCCGGCAGAAGGGTCTGCCCTACCTGCTGCGTGCCGCAGCGCTCCTGCCGCCCGAGGTGCAGCTGGTGTTGTGCGCGGGGGCGCCCGATACCCCCGAGATCCTCGCCGAGGTCGAGTCGGCCGTGCGGGGCCTCCAGCAGGAGCGCGACGGTGTCGTCTGGATCGATCGGGTGCTCTCGCGACGCGAACTGCGGGCTCTGCTGAGCGCCGCGACGACCTTCGTATGCCCATCGGTGTACGAACCGCTGGGAATCGTCAACCTCGAGGCCATGGCGTGCGGTGCAGCGGTCGTCGGAACCGCGACGGGCGGTATCCCCGAGGTCGTCGACGATGGAGTCACCGGTCGCCTGGTGCCGATCGAACAGGTGCAGGACGGCTCGGGCACTCCCGTCGATCCCGATCGCTTCGTGCGCGATCTCGCCGACGTGCTGATCGAGGTCGTCGGAGATCCGGCACGCGCCGCCGAATACGGGCGCGCGGGTCGCGAGCGGGCCGCGGCATCCTTCAGCTGGGATCGGATCGCCGCCGAGACGCACGAGCTGTATTCGCGCGTCGTCACCGGGTAGATCGTGAGCGGTGGTTCCTCGCCCGGTCGGCTGTCGCTGCCCGGCACGGGGCGGCTGGCCCGATAGGCTGGAGCCATGGCCGGGGTCCTGCAGTTCCGTGATGTAGTCGTACGCAGAGACGGTCGCGACATCGTCGATCACCTGAACTGGGGCGTCGACGACGACCAGCGTTGGGTGATCCTGGGCCCGAACGGCGCAGGCAAGACGACTCTGTTGCAGCTCGCCGACACCGTGATGTACCCCACCAGCGGTGAGGTACACGTCCTGGGGGAGCGCCTCGGGAGGACGGATGTCTTCGAGCTCCGGCCGCGCATCGGATTCGCGTCCTCGGCGATGGCGCGTCGGATGCCCGCCGACGAGCGCGTGCTCGACGCCGTGATGACCGCTGCTTTCGCCGTGATGGGCCGCTGGCGCGAGGACTACGAAGACATCGACGAACGCCGCGCACTGCGCGTGCTTGCCGAGTGGAACCTCGATCACCTGGCCGACCGCACGTTCGGAACGCTCTCGGATGGCGAGCAGAAGCGGGTGCAGATCGCCCGGGCCGTGATGACCGACCCCGAGCTGCTGCTGCTCGACGAGCCGACGGCAAGCCTCGACCTCGGCGCCCGTGAAGAACTGCTGACCCTGCTCGGTGGATACGCGCAGGCGCCGACCACGCCCGCCATGGTCATGGTGACCCACCACGTCGAAGAGATCCCGGTCGGCTTCACCCACGTGCTGTTGATGCGGGATGGTTCGGCGGTCGCCGCGGGCCCGCTGGAAGACGCACTCCCGGCCGAGAACCTCACCGAGACCTTCGGTCTGCCCATCAAGCTCCGCTTCGAGGAGGGCCGGTACGCTGCCCGCGCCGCGGGCTGATGCCGCCGCTTCAGGCCAACTCTGATAAGATCGGTCCTTGGTGCCAGCGCAGGATCGGCGCACCAGAGACTTCTTCTTCCGCAATCGCCGCAAGGAACACCCCATGAAGACTGCTATTCACCCCGACTACCAGGCCGTCGTCTTCCGCGACCTCGCGTCGGGCGCGACCTTCCTGACCCGTTCGACGGTCTCC
>CAYZEL010000092.1:5423-8568 GCA_964477515.1 uncultured Microbacterium sp. | reverse complement strand
CGTGTCGGACGGCATGATCGCCTCCGCTCGTGAGCTCGGACTCGGCGATGAGCACGCCGGAATTCTGCGCCTGGCCGAGCTGGGAATCGACGCGCCCGTCGGCACGGACGCGATCGCCCTACTCGGGCTCGGTGATGTCGCGGTCGAGATCAACGTCACGCCCGACCGCGGCTACGCCCTGTCGATCCGCGGTGTCGCGCGCGAGTACGCGCACTCCACCGGGGCCGCCTTCCGCGACCCGGGCGCGAAAGTATGGGGCGAGGTCAACCTGACCGACGAGAGCGCGTTCTCCGTGTCGGTCGTCGATGACGCCCCCATCCGCGGTCGCGTCGGAGCATCCGAATTCGTGGCGCGCATCGTGCGCGACGTCGACCCGACCCGGCCGACGCCGCCGTGGATGATCGCGCGCCTGACGCTCGCGGGGATCCGCTCTCTGGGCATCCTGATCGACATCACCAACTACGTCATGCTCGAGCTCGGCCAGCCGATCCACGGGTACGACCTCGACAAGCTGCAGGGCGGTATCACCGTGCGTCGGGCGACGGCGGGCGAGAAGCTCGAGACGCTCGACGGCAAGGTGCGCGACCTGAGCACGGAAGACCTGCTGATCACCGATGAGTCGGGGCCCATCGGTCTCGCGGGCGTGATGGGCGGCGGCACGACCGAGATGACGGAGGCCACGCGCAACGTCCTGATCGAGGCGGCGACGTTCGACACCGTCACGATCGCCCGCACGGCACGTCGGCACAAGCTGCCCAGCGAGGCATCCCGTCCCTTCGAGCGCGGTGTCGATCCCGCCATCCCGTTCGTCGCCGCGGCGCGGGTCGCCGAACTCATGGTCGAGCTCGCCGGCGGCACCGACACCCGCGCCGGCGGTGCGCTGCTGCAGGCCTACTCCATCCCCGGCATCGAACTGCCCCGCGGCTTCGTGTCCTCCGTCATCGGTGTGGACTACAGCCCCGAGCAGATCCGGGCGGCGCTCGAGATGATCGGATGCGACGTTCGGGAACGCGAATCGGACGACGTCGTGACGCCGCCGACTTGGCGCCCGGACCTGACCGACAAGTGGACGCTGGCGGAGGAGGTCGCCCGCATCGAGGGGTACGACCAGATCCCGTCGGTGCTGCCGACGCCGCCGTCGGGCCGCGGCCTGACCGAGGCGCAGCAGGGCCGCCGCCGTGTCGCGAACGCGCTCGCCGCCGCCGGGCTCGTCGAGACCCCGTCGTTCCCGTTCACCACGGAAGCCCTGAACGACCTGCACGGGTCGGCATCGGGCGAGCACCTGCCGAGCATCAAGCTCGCGAACCCGCTCGACGGCCAGTCCCCGTTCCTGCGGCGCTCGCTCGTTCCGGCGCTCTTGCAGGCCGCGCACCGCAACCTCTCGCGCGGTCTCACGGACCTGGCCCTCTTCGAGACGGGCAGCGTCTTCGTGCCCGAGCCCGGGGTCGAGTACGGCACGTCGTTCGTGCCGCCGCTCGCCGAGCGTCCGGATGACGAGACCCTCGCCGCACTCAACGCGTCCATCCCGCCGCAACCGCGCCACGTCGCCGTTCTGCTGACCGGCAACCTCGCGCCCAAGCAGCCCGGGCGCGCGGCCGAGCCCGCCGACCTCGGTGCGGCGCTCGACGCCGTGCGCGTCATCGCGTCGGCAGCCGGAGTCTCGATCGACGTCGCGCAGGGCGCTCGGGCTGCTCTGCACCCGGGACGAACCGGTGTGCTGTCGGTCGGCGGCCCCGATCAGACGCGCGTCGAGGTCGGGTACGTCGGCGAACTGCTGCCGGCTGTGGCCGAGGCATCCGATCTTCCCGGTCGCGTGATCGTTGCGGAGCTGAACCTGGACCTGGTGCTCTCGCTCGTGTCGTCTCGTGTCGTCGCGGCGTCGTTGTCGGGCTTCCCGGCGGCGACACAGGATGTCTCGCTCGTCGTGGGCGCGGACGTTCCCGCCGCCGAGGTGCGTGCCGCACTCGCGCAGGGCGCGGGTTCGCTGCTCGAGTCGGTGCGGCTGGTGGACGACTACCGCGGCACGGGCGTGCCCGAGGAGTCGAAGAGCCTCACGTTCGCCCTGCGCTTCCGGGCTCCCGACCGCACGCTCACGGCCGCGGAGGCCACGGACGCGAAGCTCGCGGGCGTCGCGGTCGCGGCCGAGCGATTCGGAGCGACGATCCGCGACTGACGCGCGGGCGCGGGTGCCGGCGCGCCGTGGCGTCAGCGGCGGTGCAGTGCGACCAGCGCTGCGACGAGCAGGGGCACCACGGCGAACAGTGATACCCCGGCCAGCGCATCCGCGAGCTCGGACGGCCCGTGCACGAGGGGCCGAACGATGATCGCGAACGGGAAGGTGCCGTAGAGCAGCACAGCCTGCACATCGAAGAGGGCGGTGCGCGGGCGTTCGATCCGGCGGCGCGCCGACGTACGGGCCAGCAACAGGTTCACGAGCACGAAGAAGATCAGTGCTTCGACCCACCAGCCGACGAAATTATGGATCGGTACGCCGAAGTACGATCCGCCGTCTCGCCAGACCCATTCCCCGAGATGCGTGCTCTGCCAGGGATCGCTCGCGAGGTCGAGCGCCGTCAGGCAGAATGCGGCCAGGGCACTCACCGCGAGCACGGGGAGGGCTCCACCCAGCGCCGTGCGAACGCCTCCCGCGATCGCGCGAGCGACGAACAGGCTTGCGTAACCCATCGCGAAGTATTGGAGAAGGATGAGCGGCGGCACGCCGAACAGCAGCGGTCCCAGCGGCCCATCCGGGTAGAAGTAGTCGCCGAAGACGAGCCCCGTCGCCACGCCGAGCGCTTCCGCGGTGAAGCTCACGACGGAGATCACGAGAAACGACAGAGCGGCGGTGCCCGCCCCCGCCCAGCGGGCGAAATGCCAGAACGCGAAGGCGACCGGGATCCATCCGGCTACGAGAGCAACCAAGCCCGGGACGTCCGCCGGCAGGAACGCCGCGGCGTACGACAGCACGAGAAGTGCCCAGAGGCCGATCGACTCGCGGCGGTGGACTGTCGTGGGTGAGGTGTCGCGGGCAGTACCGGTCTGCGCGTGAGACATGCGCATCCTCCTTCGCTCGCGCCGAGTCTAGAGATCGCCGGGGAGGATACGCCGTCGGATGCCGCGCGGCGTGTCAGCGTTGTGGTCAGCG
>CAYZEL010000092.1:0-5323 GCA_964477515.1 uncultured Microbacterium sp. | reverse complement strand
GTCAGCGTTGTGGTCAGCGCTGTGTCAGCGCTGCGGCCAGTGCCACGACGGAACGTCGAGCATGCCCTGGCCCTGGATGCGCGTGCCGAAACCCGTCGACTCGAGTCGGACGACCTCGGCGCCGGCGCCCGACAACGCCGAGGCCAGACGGTCGGCGTGCGTCACGACGATGATCTGGGTCTCGGCCGATGCCGCCGTGATCAGCGAGCCCAGAGGACCCAGCAGATCGGGATGCAGACTCGACTCGGGCTCGTTGAGCACGAGCAGGGGAGCGGGCCGAGCCGGAAGGAGCGCCGCGCACAGCAGCAGGTAGCGCAGCGTGCCGTCCGAGAGCTCGGTCGTCGCGAGCGGTCGGAGCAGCCCCGGTTGGTGCATCACCAAGCGGAAGAGACCGCTGGATGCCTCGACCTGCACGCGTCCGCCCGGAAAGGCCCGCGCGACCTCGCGCGCGAGAGCGTCGCCGTGTCCGGCATCCTGGATCGTGGCCCAGACGGCCGCCAGGTTCTCACCGCCGTGCGCGAGGGTCTGCGTGCGCGTGCCGACTCGCGGGTGGCGCGCGGGGGCGTCCCTGTCCGTTCGGAAGTGGTCGTAGAAGCGCCAGGCGCGGAGCATCCGTCGTACGGCGAGCGTCTCGGGGGCCGCGTCGCCCTCGCCGAGGTCGGTGAGAATGCTCTCGAAGGGCGCGAGGCGCTGGTCGAGATCGACCCATCCGTCTCGTCTCACGCGCACGGCGGCGCGAGTGCGATCGACGAACGTCGTCGCGGGACGAGCAACGCTTCCCGCGAAGATCTGCTCCCGCTTGATCTCGGCGTCGCGCGAGAAGAGATTCGTCTTTTCCGTCTGCGGCAGACCGTAGTCCACGATGTAACCGAGATCGTCGGTGGCGACGCCGAGGCGCAGCGCGATCGGCCCGCGCCGCACGGTGCCCTGTGCACCCGCCCCGCTGGGAGTCTCAGGTCCGGCCCAGAGCGCGGATTCAAGCCCGCCCTCCTCCGCGATCGCGCCGATCGCGTCGCCCGAGGCGCCGGCTGCGAGCAGGCGAAGCGCGCGGTACAGGCTCGACTTGCCGGTCCCATTGGCGCCCGTCACGACCGTGAGCGGGCCGAGCGGCAGGACCAGGTCGACGAGCGAGCGGTATCCGGCCACGGCGAGCGTCTGGATCATGTGCCCCAGTCTGCCCGCGGCCTCGGACGTGCGCGCCGCCGCACCGCGATTCCGAAGCAGGTGATGCGGCGCGACAACACTCCGGAGAAATTGGGCTCGGCGAGGTCGTCATCCCCGTCAACACGGGCCTTGCGCCCCCTCGAGCCGGAGTTCTTCCGGAATGTTGTGCGCCCTCACCGCGCGCACGTCCCGCGTGGCGACCGAGTCTGATGGGATAGATGGATGACCGATGTGCTCATCCTCGGCGGTACCGGCTGGCTGAGCGGCGCGATCGCGCGTCGGTGGGTGGAGGCGGGCGCATCCGTCACATGCGTCGCCCGCGGTTCGCGACCGGTTCCTGCCGGCGCCACGCTCGTCGTGGCGGATCGATCGGGCCCCGGTGGATACGACGCCGTCACGCGTCGCGACTGGGACGAGGTCGTCGACGTCTCGTCGAACCCCGACCACGTCGCCGCGGCCGTCGCGGCTCTGGGTCCACGAGCGGCGCACTGGACATACGTCTCGTCCGTGTCCGTATACGCGGACAACGACGAGGTCGGCGCGGACGAGACCGCTCCGCTCAGTGAACCGGCAGCGCCCGGTACACCCGATGACGAGTACGACTACTCACGCGCGAAGGCGGCGGCCGAGGCATCCGTCCGCTCCGCCGTCGGGGAGCGCGCGGCGATCGTGCGCCCCGGGCTGATCGTCGGGCCCGGCGACCCCACCGACCGCTTCGGGTACTGGGTGGGGCGCTTCGCGCTCGTCGGGGACGGCGCGGTCCTCACACCGCCGCTGGAAGGGGCTCGCGCTCAGGTGATCGACGTCGACGATCTGGCCGACTTCATCGTCGCGCGGGGAGCGGACGGATGGCACGGCACGGCCAATGCGGTGGGGGAGTCGGCCCCCCTCGGCGAGATGCTCGCCCTCGCCCGCGAGGTCGCGGGACACGCCGGCCCCCTCGTCGAGGCGGACGAGGAGTGGCTGACGACCCACGATGTCGCGCCCTGGATGGGCCCGCGCTCGCTGCCCCTGTGGCTGCCGCCCGGCATGCCCGGATTCATGACGCGGTCGAACGCGGCGTACCTCGCGGCGGGCGGCCGGCTGCGCAGCATCCGCCACACGCTCGAACGCACCCTCGCGGACGAGCGCGAGCGCGGCCTCGATCGCGAACGCCGGGCCGGGCTCAGCCGCGGCCAGGAACTCGAGCTGCTCACCGCCCTCGCACGCTGACCAGCAACCCGCCGACCCCCCGGATTTGCGGATGCCGCGGCCCGGCCGCTATCGTCAGCGCATGCCTTCGGCCGCCACCACCCTCGAGACGCTCCCCGTGAGCGCCGCTGGTGCGCGCCGACGTCTGGACGGACGCCGACTCTAGGCGACCCCGCGCTCCCCGCCCCGGCGGGTCGAGCGGACGGTGTCGCCGTCGCTGTTCCGCACCCTGCCCGTCGGGCGAGGGCGCACCGTCCCAGACTCTAAGGTTGAAACCATGCCCTATCAGGTCGCCGTGTCCGGCGCCTCCGGCTATGCCGGCGGCGAATTGCTGCGCCTTCTGGCCGCGCACCCGGATGTCGAAATCCGCACCGTGACCGCGCACTCGAACGCCGGTCAGCCGCTCGTCGCACACCAACCGCACCTGCGCTCGCTCGCACACCTCACGCTGCAGGACACGACGTCCGATACCCTCGCCGGGCACGACGTCGTGTTCCTCGCCCTGCCCCACGGGCAGTCGGGGCAGTACACCGAGGCGCTCGCCGACACTCCGCTCGTGATCGACTGCGGTGCCGACCACCGGCTGGAGTCCGTCAGCGCCTGGGACCACTTCTATGGCGGCGACTTCCACGAGGCCTGGACGTACGGTGTGCCCGAGCTGCCCGTCGACGGCGGACGGCAGCGGGACCGGATCGTCGGGGCGAGCCGGATCGCCGCGCCCGGATGCAACGCCTCCACCGTGAGCCTCAGCCTCGCGCCGGGCGTCGCGGCCGGGGTCATCGACACGTCCGACATCGTCAGCGTGCTGGCCGTCGGCCCGAGCGGTGCGGGCAAGAGCCTGAAGACCAACCTGCTCGCGAGCGAGATCCTCGGCTCGGCCAACCCCTACGCCGTGGGGGGCACGCATCGGCACATCCCCGAGATCCGGCAGGCGCTCGCCGCCGCGCGCGCGGCTGGGGTGGTCACCTCGACGGGCTCGGTGACCGATGCCGACGACACGGCCGACGAGGGCATCCGGATCTCGTTCACCCCCGTCATCGTGCCGATGGCGCGGGGCATCCTCGCCACCAGTTCCGCGCCAATCGTTCCGGGCGCGACCGACGAAGACATCCGCGGCGCCTGGGAGGCGGCCTACGGCGACGAGACCTTCGTGCAGCTCCTGCCCGCGGGCGAGTTCCCCCGCACGGCCGACGTGCTCGGCGCCAACACGGCGCTCATGGGCCTCGCGATCGATCGTGCCGCGAACCGGGTCGTCGTCGTCACGGCGCTCGACAACCTCGTCAAGGGGACCGCGGGCGCCGCGATCCAATCGATGAACATCGCCCTCGGCCTCCCCGAGGCCACGGGCCTGACCGTGAACGGAGTGGCACCGTGAGCGTGACCGCACCCCAGGGTTTCGAGGCGGCCGGAGTCGTCGCGGGACTGAAATCGACGGGCAAGCCGGATGTCGCGGTGGTCGTCAACCGCGGACCCCTCAAGGTCGGCGCGGCCGTGTTCACGAGCAACCGCGCCAAGGCCAATCCCATCCTGTGGTCGGAGCAGGTGGTGAAGGACGGCGTCGTCGAGGCGATCGTCCTCAACTCGGGGGGTGCCAACTGCTTCACCGGCAGCTTCGGGTTCCAGACCACGCACCAGACGGCCGAGAAGGCCGGTGAGTTGCTCGACGTCAGCTCGGGAGACATCCTGATCTGCTCGACCGGACTCATCGGCACGGGGGACGAAGTGTTCCGCGCCAAGGTCCTCGACGGCACCGAGAGGGCGATCGCCGCGCTCACGGCAGACGGTGGAGAGGACGCTTCCCTCGCCATCATGACGACGGACTCGCGTCCCAAGCGCACGGTGGTGCAGGGCGGCGGGTGGTCGATCGGCGGCATGGCCAAGGGCGCCGGGATGCTCGCGCCGGGACTTGCGACCATGCTCGTCGTCATCACGACCGACGCCGTGCTGACCTCGGCGCAGGCCGACGCGCACCTGCGCGCGGCGACCCGGGTCAGCTTCGACCGACTCGACTCGGACGGCTGCATGTCGACCAACGACCAGGTCACGCTCATGGTCAGCGGCGCGTCGGGCGTCACGCCCGATCCGGACGCCTTCTCGAAAGCCCTGCGCGAGGTGTGCACGAACCTCGCGACGCAGCTGCAGGGTGACGCCGAGGGAGCCAGCCACGACATCACGATCGAGGTCACCGGCGCGGCATCCGAAGAGGACGCCGTCACCGTCGGCCGGTCGGTCGCCCGGAACAACCTCTTCAAGGCGGCGATCTTCGGCAACGACCCCAACTGGGGCCGGGTGCTCGCCGCGATCGGCACGACGGATGCCGCGTTCGATCCCTACGACGTCGACGTCAGCATGAACGGCGTCCGTGTCTGCACGCAGGGGGGCCCCGACCGCCCGCGCGAAGAGGTGGACCTCACGCCTCGGGCGACCCACGTCGGCATCGACCTCCGGGTCGGCGACGCCCGCGCGACGATCTGGACCAACGATCTGACGCACGACTACGTCCACGAGAACAGCGCGTACAGCTCATGACTGATACGACGGACACGACCGAGAGCGCCATCCAGGACACCAGCCCGGAAGAGGCCGCGGCCAAGGCCGGCGTGTTGATCGAGTCGCTGCCGTGGCTGAAGAGCTTTCGCGACCAGATCATCGTGATCAAGTACGGCGGAAACGCCATGATCTCGGAAGAGCTGCAGGAGAGCTTCGCCGAGGACATCGCGTACCTCCGCTTCGTCGGCGTGAAGCCGGTCGTCGTGCACGGCGGGGGCCCGCAGATCTCGGCGATGCTCGATCGGCTCGCGATCCCGAGCGAGTTCAAGGGCGGCTACCGGGTCACGAACACCGAGGCGATCTCGGTCGTGCGCATGGTCCTGACCGGCCAGATCAACCCGCAGCTCGTCGGACGCATCAACGCGCACGGCCCGTTCGCGAGCGGTCTGAGCGGTGAGGACGCCGGACTCTTCGGCGG
>CAYZEL010000091.1:0-8618 GCA_964477515.1 uncultured Microbacterium sp. | reverse complement strand
GGGGGGGGGGGGGGGGGCGGGGGGTTCGCGACCCGACCCGCGGTGGGGGCGGACCGCTTGGCCACGTCGGAGGGCGGTTCCGCGGCAAACGCCGAGGCCTTCACGACCCTCGCGCCCGAACCCATCCCGTTCGACGGACTGCCCGAACCCGTCATCTTCGATTCGCCGAACACCCCGACGATCGCGACGCTCGTCGACCACGCCAACGCGCACCTCGACGCCCCGGCGGAGCGGGAGTGGACCGCGGCGCACACGCTCAAGAACGTCGTCCTCGCCCTGACGCACCTCGACGGAACCCGTGAACTCGTCGTCGTGGGGCTGCCCGGCGACCGCGACGTCGACGACAAGCGGGTCGAGGTCGCCTTCGCGCCCGCCGCCGTCGAGGCCGCGACCGAGGCGGACTTCGAGAAGCATCCGCTCCTGGTCAAGGGCTACATCGGTCCCTGGTCGCCCACGGGTGCGATTCTCGGGTCCGAGTCGGCCACCGACATCCGCTACGTCCTCGACCCCCGCGTCGTCGACGGCACGTCGTGGATCACCGGCGCGAACGCGCACGAGAAGCACGTGCACTCGCTCGTCGCGGGGCGCGACTTCACCGCCGACGGTTTCGTCGAGGTCGCCACGGTGCGCGAAGGAGACCCGGCACCGGATGGTTCGGGCCCGGTCAACCTCGCCCGCGGCATGGAGATCGGTCACGTCTTCCAGCTCGGCCGCAAGTACGCCGAGGCGCTGGGCCTGAAGGTGCTCGACGAGAACGGCAAGCTCGTCACCGTCACGATGGGCTCCTACGGCATCGGCGTGACGCGCATCCTCGCGATCATCGCCGAGCTGAACAACGACGACAAGGGCCTGATCTGGCCCGCGTCGGTCGCTCCCTTCGACGTGCACGTCGTCGCGACGGGGCGGGATGCCGTGGCGTTCGATCTCGCCGCCTCCATCACCGATCAGCTCGAGACTGCGGGCCTCGATGTCCTGTACGACGACCGCCCGAAGGTGTCGCCGGGGGTGAAATTCGGTGACGCGGAGCTCATCGGTGTGCCGCGCATCCTGATCGTCGGGCGCGGGGCGGCCGACGGCCAGGTCGAACTCTGGGATCGCCGCACGGGCGATCGGGACGTCGTGTCGGTCGCCGACGCGTTGGCGCGGCTGAGCGCCTCGGCGCGCGGCTAGGACTCCGGATCGCGCGAACCGCGAAACCACGCCCGGCCGAGCGGCACGACCGAGCGGCCCATCGTGCGCAGGATGAACTTCTCGACCAGCATGTAGGCAGCGAGCGCGGACGCGGCGATCAGCAGGATCGATCCCGCGGCGCCGACCGCCGTCGCGCCGCCGAACGCGGTGACGGACTGCAGCGCGAGCCCGCCGGACACGCATATCAGGGTGATCGGCAACGCGCTGTTGTGCGTCGCGCCCGGAAATACGAAGAGCAGCGCCAGCGCGGCGAACATGAGCGTGAAGACACCGCGAGCCGGGCCCGCGACCTCGAAGAAACCCAGTTCGCCCCCGAGCAGGAACCCGGGCATGCAGAGCCAGTACCACCCGAACGCGTTGTAGACGAGGAAGTGGAAGTCGTCGCCGATCGTGAACGACAGCATCCCCGCGATGATCTGCACGATCCCCCCGAAGATCGCGCCGACCCAGAACACCGAGCTGTCGTCGTGGACGCCGAGGTGCGCGAGCTGGGCGGTGAGGGTCGCGATCGCGAAACCGAGCAGTCCGATCAGGCCGGGGTCGGCGGTGCGAAACGAGCGGAGGGGTGGCGGGACCGCGGTGGTGGGCACGAGGCGACCGTAACCCAGAACGTCCCGCGCGCGAGGCGGGCGCGGCCGTGACTTTGTTCGCCGCCCGTTCCCCGTCCGTCTATGGCGCGTTGGGTTCGCGGGCTAGTCTCGCGACGTGACCATTCCCACGGGGCAGCAGTCGCTGCGCGAGTACATCGAGAATCTGCGGCAGGAAGGCTACTACGTCGTCGGCGGGCAGACCGGCGATCCCGATCTGGTGGATCCGATGGGCAATCCGGTCACGACCTGGCAGGAGGGTTACCCGTACGACACCCGAATCGACGCGGAGGAGTACGAGGATCAGAAGTACCTCCTGCAGATCGAACTGCTGAAGTTCCAGTACTGGGTGCAGGACACCGGCCACCGCGCCGTCATCGTGTTCGAGGGTCGGGACGCCGCGGGCAAGGGCAGCACGATCAAGCGGTTCATGGAGCACCTCAATCCGCGCGCGGCGCGCGTCGTCGCGTTGAACAAGCCGAGCGACACCGAGTCCGGCCAGTGGTATTTCCAGCGTTACGTTCAGCACATGCCGACCGCGGGCGAGATCGTCCTGTTCGACCGCTCCTGGTACAACCGGGCCGGCGTGGAGCGCGTGATGGGCTTCTGCTCGACAGAAGAGTACGAGGAGTTCATGCAGCAGGTGCCGCAGTTCGAAAAGATGCTGGTCGAGTCGGGCACCTCGCTCACCAAGTTCTGGTTCTCGGTGTCGCAGACCGAGCAGCGCACGCGTTTCGCGCTGCGTCAGCTCGATCCGGTGCGTCGATGGAAGCTCTCGCCGATGGACCTCGAGTCCCTCGGACGCTGGGACGATTACACCGCCGCGAAGGACGAGATGTTCCAACGCACCGACAAGGGCTTCGCGCGCTGGACGATCATCCGCTCGAACGACAAGCGGCGCGCGCGTCTGAACGCGATGCGCTACTTCCTGTCGCAGTTCGAATACGAAGACAAGGATGCCTCGGTCGTCGGCGAACCGGACCCCCTCCTGGTCCTGCGCGGAAAGCGTGACGACGTCGGCGACTGAGCCGCGCGAGACCCGAGGATCGCGGGAGCGCATCTAGCATTGCCTGAGTGACCCAGCAGCCCACGAACGCTCGCGTACCCGTGCCGCGGCGCGGCGGGTTCAGTCGGCTCGTGGGCCACGCTCCGGCCTGGGTGGGCATCGCGGTCGGGCTGCCCCTGATTCTGCTCGGCGTATTCATCGTCACCCGGCCGCTGACATCGCTGTGGGTGCTGGCGATCTACATCGGGGTCAGCGCCATCGCGGCAGGGGTGATGGACCTGATCGCCCCGCGTGACGTCCCGCGCCGCGCGAACATCGTGCTCGCGATCCTCTGGATCATCGGTGGTGCCGTGATCCTGTTCTGGCTCGGGCGCAACCTCGACCTGTTGCCGGAACTCATCGCCGCGCTGCTCGTTCTCGGTGGACTCGGCGCATCCATCGGCGTCTCGCGGGGTCGGGTGAGCGAGCGCGTGCTCGCTGCCGCGTCCGCCGTGGCGCAGGTCGTGTTCGGTCTGTTGGCTCTGCTCTGGCCCGACGTCACCCTGCTGGTCGTCGCCGTCGCCTTCGGGCTGCGGACCGTCGTGCTCGGCGGTGTCCTCACCTGGCGTTCCGCGCGTCGGATCCGCGGTCGCTCATCGCGTCCGGGGGAGACGACCGGCAGTCGACGCGTGCTCGTCTGGGCCGCCGTGGGTCGCTACGCGCTCGCGGTCGCTCTGCTCGGGCTCGCCGGTGGATCCTGGTGGGTGAGTTCGTGGCTGGCCGACGGCGCCCCCGTGATCGACGCCTTCTACGACGCGCCCGTCGGGGTGCCGCCGAGTGCCCCGGGCACGCTCCTGCGAGACGGGGCGTACGCCGGACGCACACCCGTCGGCGGCGACGTCACGCGCATCCTGTACAGCACGACGGATGCGTTCGGCAGCCGCGCGCTCGCGAGCGGGTTGGTCATCTCGCCCACCGACCCGCCCATGGGCCCGCGTCCCGTCATCGTCTGGAACCACGGCACGACCGGCGTCGCCCGCGGGTGCGCCCCGAGTCTCGCGGATGCCTCGGCCACACGCTGGGCGATTCCCGCCATCGATCGGGCGCTCGCGGCGGGTTGGGTCGTCGTCGCGACCGACTACACCGGACAGGGGGCGCCGGGCACCTTCCCCTACCTGATCGGTGAGGGAGAGGCCCGCTCGGCGCTCGACGCGGTGCGTGCCGCGGAGCAGGTGGACGGTCTGTGGCTGTCGTCCCGAGTCGTGGTGTGGGGGCACTCGCAGGGCGGGCACGCCGCACTCTGGGCGACTCAGCTCGCACCCACCTACGCACCGGAACTCGACGTGCGGGGAACGGTGGCGATCTCGCCGGCGGCGGACCCCCTCGCGCTCGCCGAAGAGCTCGCGCGCACGCAGGACTCCGCGATCCTGTCCGTGCTCATCTCGTGGGTGCTGGTGCCCTATGCCGACACGTATCCCGACGTGTTGATCTCCGACTACGTCGCATCCGGCGGGCGCTCGATCGTCCGAGAGATGACGCAGCGCTGCCCGACGGAGCCGGGTGTCGTCGTGTCCGTGCTCGCGGCGCTGGGAGTCTCGGCCGATCGCCCCCTCTACGACACCGACTTGACGATCGGGCCGCTGGGGGATCGGCTCGCGCAGAATGCGGCGACCGGGCCCTGGGAATCCCCCGTCCTGCTGGCCTGGGGTGGGCAGGACGAGGTGATTCCGACGGCGCTGTACGAGCGATACGTCGCCGAGCGGTGCGCCGAGGGGCAGTCGCTGCAGGTTCGCGTCCTCGATCGGATGGATCACACCGGCCCGATGCTGCCGCGCTCGCCGCTGCTGTCGACCATGATGCGATGGACGCAGGCGCGGTTCGACGGCGTTCCGGTCACGGCGGACGACTGTCCCTGACGGGTGGGGCCCGTCAGAGACGTGCGTAGCGGGCCCGGAAGAAGCAGTAGACCCCGTAGGCGATGAACCCGACGCCCGCGGCGCCGAGGAGCCAGGGCCCGAGGGGCAGGTCGATCAGGGCCGAGAGCGCCCGGTCCATCCCGCCCGCCTCCTCCGGATCGACCTGAATCGCGGCCGTGATGACCAGGACGCCGACGATGGCGAGGGCGATCCCCTTGGCGACGTATCCGGCGATGCCGAGAACCGTCACGATGCGACCCGTCGCGCCGCTCGGCATCCGGAGCTTCTCACGGAAGCTGCGAGTGACGCCCTTGAAGACGAATCCGCCGCCGACGCCGACGATGACCAGGCCGGCGATTCCCAGCAGGACCGGACCGCCCGGAAGCGAGAGCACGGTGCTGCTGGCTTTCTGTGCGCTCTCGTCGCCGCTCGATCCCGCGCCGAGTGCGACGGATGCCGCGCTGTAGCCGATGGCGACATAGACGACCGCCTTGGCCCACTCGCCGATCCGCTTCATCCAGCGCTTGCGCGCGTCGTCCACGTCCACGAGCACGCCCTTGACCAGATACCACAGGCCGAGAGCCGCGAGCCCGACGGCCAGGACCCAGAGCGCGACGAAGCCGAGCGGCGCCTCCGAGATCGCGCGGAAGGCGCCGGTCGGATCGGACTCGCCCCCACCCCCGCCGCCCCCGGCGCCGACCGCGAGCACGATCGCGCCGATGAGGAGGTGGATCACGCCGTTTGCCGCGTATCCGGAGCGCGCGAGCATCCGGAACGCGGGGTGTGATGCCGCCTTGCGAACGGTCCTCTGCGCGGAGTCAGCCATGTCGGGTGTCATTCCCCGAGCGTACGTGCGGGGACCCGGCCGGCGTGCGCCGGTTCTCGAGGCTCGACGTGCGCCGCGAAGCGTGCCGGGCGGGATCGGGCGAGAGTCGCGCATACCGGGCCCGGAAGAGGCAGAACACGCCGTAGGCGATGAAGCCGATCCCGATGGATGCGACCAGGACCGGTCCGAGGGTGAGTCCGAGCAGCGCCGCGAGGGCGCCGTCGAGGCCGCCCGCCGTTGCAGCCTCGTCCCGGACCGCGGCGATGACCAGCAACACCGCCATCGCCGCGAGCGCCACGCCTTTTGCCACGAACCCGACGATGCCGAGGATGTCGACGAGCCGTCCGAGAGCGCCCACCGGAACCGAGACCTGCGTGCGATAGCTGCGCCGGACACCCATGGACAGGAACGAGATGCCGGTGGCGCCCACGCCGATGCCGACCGCGATCAGCAGGAACGTTCCCCCGGGTATGTCGAGAACGCCGCGGCTGGCCTTCTCGGCGGCTTGCTCGCTGCTCAGGCGCGCGCCCAAGGCGATGGCCGCGGCGACCGCTCCGAACGCGGCGAAGACGACCGCCTGGCCCCACTGGCCGACCCGGCCGCCCCACTTCTTCAGGTCGCTGTCGCCACGGACGAGGATGCCCTCGCCGATCTTCCACGCGGCGAGTGCGAAGAACCCCGCGGCGATGATCCAGAGCAGTGTGAAGCCGAGGGGGAGTGCGGCGATGGCGCGGAGGGCACCGGTCTGATCCGTCGCGGCATCTCCGCCGAGGGCCACGATGAGCGCGATCACGCCGATCAGAGCATGGACGATGCCGCTCGAAACGTACCCGAGCCGTGCGAGAGCGCGGAACCAGGGCATCGTGGTCGCCTCGCGCGCGACGCGCTTCGGGGCCTCGGAGTCCATCGGCTCAGCCTAGGCGCGAGCCCGCCCCCTGGCCGCCTTCGTCAGGGCTGGGGAGCCCCGTGCAGGTGATCGCGATGCTTGCGCGCCTCGTGCTCCTTCTCGACGACGTCGATCGGGCCGGTGACGGAAAGTTCGTCCTCCCAGCATTCGATGCCCTCGACATCCGGCATGAGCGCCCGCGTGAAGACGGGATTGCGCCCCTCCCGTCGCTGCCGCGTGTAGTCCTTCAACAGGCGGAACGCGATGCCCGACAGCAGGGCGATCGCGATCAGGTTGGTCAGCGCCATCAGTCCCATGACGCCGTCGGCGAAGTTCCACACGAGGTCGGCGGTGACGACCGATCCGGCCAGGACCGCGAGGACGGCGAGGATGCGGTAGCCCACCAGCGCGCCGCGCCGGGTCGTGATGAACTCGATGTTCGACTCGCCGTAGTAGTAGTTGCCGAGGATCGAGCTGCACGCCAGCAGGAAGATGATGACGGTCAGCGCGATGTTGGACCACTCGCCGAGGGTAGACACGAGCGCCCCCTGTGTGAGTCCGATCCCTCTCGTCGCCTCGGTCAGATCCGGCGCCGAGACGAGGATGATGAACGCCGTGATCGTGCAGACGAGGAACGTGTCGAAGTAGACGCCCAGCGTCTGCACGAGACCCTGTTTGACCGGGTGGGTGACGGCGGCGCTCGCTCCGGCGTTCGGGGCCGAACCGAGTCCCGCTTCGTTCGAGAACATGCCGCGCTTGACGCCGGTGAGCACGATGTAGCCGAACGCCGCACCCACGACCTCGTTGAAACCGAAAGCCTGAGTGAAGATCTGGGTGAAGACGACCGGCAGCTGGTCGATGTGCAGCGCCACGACAGCGAGTCCCAGCAACAGGTAGAGCAGCGCCATCGTGGGCACGAGCGCCTGCGTCACGGACGCGATGCGACGCACGCCGCCGAAGATCACCAGCGCGGTGAGGACGGTGATGCCGATCCCGACCGCCCACGGGAGCCAGGGTGCCGCGTCGTCACCGAGGCTTCCGCTGACCGTGGCCGAGATCGTATTGGCCTGGAGGGACGAGAACGCGAAGGGGAAGCAGACGATCAGGATGATGGCGAACCAGATCCCGAGCCACCGCGCCTTCAGCCCGCGCTGCATGTAGTAGGCGGGACCGCCGCGGAAGCCATCCGTGTCACGTACCTTGAACAGCTGGGCGAGCGATGACTCGATGAAGCTCGAGGCGCCGCCGACGAAGGCCATGAGCCACATCCAGAAGATCGCTCCCGGTCCACCCAGGGCGATCGCGGTGCCGACACCGGCGATGTTGCCGACCCCGACGCGCGAGGCGGCCGAGATCGTGAAGGCCTGGAACGCCGAGACCGACTGCGGCTCACCCGTCGCTGTCCGCGGCGTCTTGTCGGTCAGCGTGCGGAACATCTCGGGGATGAGCCGGAACTGGACGATACCCGAGCGCGCGGTGAAGTACAGGCCGAGGAGCACCACCACCGGGACGATGATCCAGGTCCAGAGGTTGTCGCCCCACGTCAGGAGCCAGTCGTTGATCTCATCCATGCGCACAGTATGTCGGGGCGGGAGCGCGATCGGGGGTAGCGCGGACTATTCGAGACCGAAGTGTTCGGAGATGTGCGCACGGATCTGCACGAACTCGGGCACGCCCCAGAAGAAGTCGAGCTTCCGCGCGAGCGGTGAGTCCGAATCCGGCTCCGCCTCCAGGACGAATGCCGCGAAGGACTCGGCGAAGTCCTCGGTGACGTTCGTCGCGGCGTAGGCGCTGACGAAGTCCTCCTCGTGCGTGGCATAGAAGGCGTCCGCGACCTCGGCGTCGTCGTTGTCGGGTCCGGGCGCCTCGTCACCGTAGGCATCCCAGAAGTCCGTCTGGTACGCGTAGATGAAGGACGTCGGCAGCGCGCATCCCTCGCTCAGCTCCAGCGTGTCGCAATCGCCGGATGTCTCGGGCACCTGGTCGACGCCGAGGCTCAGCACGTGCGCGTACTCGTGGATGAGAGTCTGCAGCAGGGTGTCGGAGTCGTCGGCATAGGCGGCGTTCGCGACCAGCATCCACTCGGTGGGGTCGTCCAGATCGCGGGACACGTACGCCATGGTGTCGCTGTCGGACGAGTCGCCGACACGGTAGCTGTTGAAGGTGCCGGCCGCGACAGGCGCGGTCACGACGCCCACGAACATCGTCCAGATCTCGTCGGCCGGTC
>CAYZEL010000090.1:0-8684 GCA_964477515.1 uncultured Microbacterium sp. | reverse complement strand
GGCGGGCCCCGGCCTCGACGGGGACGCGCCGGGAGGGGTTCACCGCGGCGCGGGGCCCCCGGGGCCCGCGGCATCCTCCGCCCGCGCCGAAGTCCTCAGGCCGCGCGCGGTGTGGCGCGCTCACCCACCGAGGGATGCAGCGCCGATACGGGTACCCTGAATCCACCATGGCCGTCCACACGCGACACCCCGTCGGCGCCCCTCCGGCGGCGCCCACCCGCGAATCGACGGGCCACCTGATGCTGCGCGGGTACACGATCTTCGTCCTCTTCATCGCGCTCGCGACGACGTTCTGGTTCAACCTGCTCGGCGCCGTCGGCCTCGTCGTCCTCGTCTGCGTCACGACGCTCGTCAGCGGCGCGCTCTGGGCCGTGCTGCGTCCCGTCATCGCCTGGCGACAGCTCCCGTGGCTGCCTCTCGCGTATGTCGCGTGGGCCGGTGTGTCCGTGATCTGGTCGACGTGGCGGGATGCGACCGTCCTGACATGGGTGCTGCTGGCCGCAACGACGGTCCAGGGACTCTTCATCGCGAGCGTGCTGACCTGGCGCGAGTTGGTGCGCGCGATAGCGTCGGCCCTCAAGTGGGTCATGGCCCTGTCGATCCTGTTCGAGCTGTGGGTCTCGCTCGTCGTGCGGCATCCGGTCCTGCCGAACTTCCTGCTCTGGGACGGCGACATGGTCACCGAGCTGGACTGGTCACGCAACAACCTGTTCGACGGGGGCCGCATCCAGGGCATCGTCGGCAACGCACACCTGCTCGCGATCGCCGCGCTGCTCGCGATCATCGTCTTCGCCATCCGCATCGCCTCGGGCGCGCCGCGCAAGGCCCTGCTGTACGGATGGATCGCGCTGTCCGCGTTCCTGCTCTGGCGTTCGAGCTCGGGAACGGTCTGGTTGGCCGTGGTCGCGGTGGCCATCGTCCTGGCGACCGCCCTGCTCATGCGGACGACCCGGCGGCCCGGCGAGCGCACCAAGTTCTACGTCGCCTACGCCGTGATCGGGGTCGGTGGGGCACTCGCGGCCTGGTTCGGTCGTGATCAGCTGCTGGCCCTGCTGGGCAAGTCGAGCGACCTCACCGGGCGCGACTACATCTGGAACATGGTCTGGGCGCGCGTGATCGAGCATCCCGTTCTCGGCTGGGGATTCTCGACCCCCTGGCTGCCGTGGGTGCCCGAGTTCGACGGATGGATCGTCGTCAACGATCTGACCGTGTTCCACGCGCACGACATGTGGCTCGACGCCCTATTCCAGGTCGGCGCCATCGGGCTGGGTCTGCTGATCCTGACGTACGTCGCCCTGATCTGGCGCGCCTGGTTCTTCGCGATCGACCGCCCCCGCTGGGATCTGACGGCCGATCGGCCGTATCAGGCGCTCACGCTGCTGCCGACGCTCGTCATGACGGTCCTGCTCGTTCAGGGCCTCGCCGAATCCCGTCCCCTGTCGGAGTGGGGCTGGCTCTTCGTCGTCATGCTCTCGCAGAAGATCGGACAGTCCCCGCTCGTCGGTGAGGGTCCGACCGAGCGCCGGCTCGCGATGGAGCGTGGCGAGCAGGTCGAGCGGATCATCCCGTGACGAATCCCGCGGGGATGCCTCGGCATCCGCTGCTCGAGTGGATCTGGGACGCACTCGACTCCGCCGCCTTCGCGCGGGCGTTCACGCTCGCCGTCTTCGGCGCCATCGCGCTTTCTTTCGCGATCCAGAGGACGGCGGGGGTCACGGCCTACGCGACGATCGTGGCGGGTTTGTGCGCCGTCGGCGTCGCGATCCTCGTCCGGCGTCGGCGCGAGATCGTGCTGATGCGTCTCGTCCCGTCGACTCTCGTGCTGTTCCTGGTGTGGCTGCTGGCGACGGCCGTGTGGAGCACCGAGCCGCCCCTGACGCTCGTCGGCTGGCTCGTGCTCGCCGGGCCGACGTTCTTGGCCATCGTGGTGGCCCACGTCCGCGACACCCTGCAGACGGTGCGTGCTCTCGGCGACACCCTCCGCGCGCTCCTCTCGCTGTCGCTCGCGCTCGAGATCCTCTCCGGCATCCTGCTCGACATCCCGATCAGATTCCTCGGAATCCAGGGCAACCTCGCCCTCGGCGGGCCGGTCCAGGGCATCTTCGGCACGCGTAACATGCTCGGCTTCGTCGCGGTGATCGCCCTCATCACGTTCGTCATCGAATGGAGGACTCGGTCGATCCCGCGCGGCCTCGCGATCTTCTCGCTCGTGCTCGGCGGGCTCCTCGCCCTCCTGTCCGCGTCTCCGACCGTGTTCGTGCTCGCTCTCGCCGTCGCCCTCGCCACCGCCGCGCTGGCCCTCGTTCGCCATGCTCCCGCCGCGCAGCGCAGGACGCTCCAGATCGCCCTGCTCGCGCTCCTCGTCTTCGGCAGCACGATCGCGTACTTCTTCCGGGATGCGATCGTCGCGCTCCTGAACGCCGGTTCGGACTTCGCGACGCGTGCCGAGCTGTGGGACACGATCCTGATCTATGTGCGCTTCCGCCCGATTCAGGGCTGGGGATGGTTCGGCGCGTGGCCGACGTCCGAGTTCCCGTTCGCGTCGATCAACATCATCACGAACGAGTCGCACGCGACCGCCCTGAACGCCTACTTCGACGTGCTCCTGCAGTCGGGATGGGTCGGTTTCCTGCTCTTCGCCGGGATGTGCGCGCTCGCGGTCGTCCGCTCGTGGTTGGTGGCGAGCAAGCGTCGCTCGGTTCTCTACGCCTGGACACCGCTCATCCTGATCACGCTGCTCGTCGATTCGATGTTCGAGAGCTTCACGCTCGGCGGATTCGGTTGGCTGCTCCTCGTCGTCTGCGTCGTGCGTGCGGGGCTCAGCCGGTCGTGGCGAGATGGCATCCGATCATCCGCGCCGACGAACGCGCCCCCGGCGCTCCCCCAGCAACCGGTCGATCGCGCAGGGTAGGCTGCACTGTCGGCACGACGCCTGCGCGCCCGCCCACTCCCGGAGAAATCGCCCGTGACTCACGTCCTGCAACACGTCGTCTTCCCCCTCGATCGCGACCCGGACCTGCTGCCTCTGTACGCCGACCCCGAGACCTGGTCGGTCGTCGACGAGCAGCCCGTACGCGTCTCGAGCCGCGCGCACCTGGGCAACATCCTCGACCGCCGTCGTGCGCGCATCGTCGCGGGACGGCGCGTATCGCTCGGGACCTATTTCAACGCCTTCCCCGCCTCGTACTGGCAGCACTGGACGCCCGTCCGCGACGTTCGGCTGACCGTACGGACGACGGGGCGTGCGACGCTGCTGGTCTACCGGTCGAACGGCCAGGGGGCGCGCCAGAGGCTCGAGACGCGCGAGGTTGCCGGAGACGCCACCTCGTCGTTCGATCTGCACCTCGACCAGTACAGCGATGGTGGCTGGATCTGGTTCGATGTCGTGGCCGACGACTCGAATGCCGTACTCGAGGGAGCGGAGTGGACCACCGAGCAGGATCCCCTCCGCACGGGGGGCGCCACGCTGGGCATCACGACCTACAACAAGCCCGACTACTGCGTCGCCACCCTCGGCGCGCTCGCGGACTCGCCCGAGGCCCTGGAGTTCATCGACCGCATCCTGGTGATCGACCAGGGCACCGTGAACGTCGAGGACGAGGTCGCGTACCCGGACGTCGCCGGAGCACTCGGTGACAAGCTGCGGATCATCCGGCAGCCGAACCTCGGCGGTTCCGGCGGGTTCGCCCGGGCGATGTCCGAGACCCTCGACGCCGGCGAGAGCGGCTTCGTCCAGCTGCTCGACGACGACGTCCGGATCGAGCCCGAGTCCGTCCGACGCTCGATCGTCTTCGGCCAGTACGCGAGCGTTCCCACGATCGTCGGCGCCCACATGTTCGACCTGCTGGATCGCCCGAAACTCCACGCCTGGGCCGAAGTCGTCGACGAAGCCCCGTTCATGTGGCGGACGCTCAATCAGGAGCGCATGCCGCACGACTTCAGCGTCGCGAACCTGCGGCAGACGCCCGAGCTGCACGCCCGGCTAGATGCCGATTACAACGGCTGGTGGATGTGCCTCATCCCCGTCGAGACGCTGAAAGCGGTCGGGCTGTCCCTGCCCGCCTTCATCAAGTGGGATGACGCCGAGTACTGCCTGCGTGCCGGGGAGGCGGGCTTCCCGACCGTCTCGGTTCCGGGCGTCGCCCTCTGGCACGTCTCGTGGCTCGGCAAGGACGATTCGCTCGATTGGCAGGCGTACTTCCACGCCCGCAACCGGATCGTCGCGGCGCTGTTGCACTCTGGTCAGCCGGAGGGCGGCACGCTCCTGCGCCACAGCCGACGCGTCGATCTGAAGCACCTCATGATGATGCAGTACTACCCGGTGACCCTTCGGCACAGGGCGCTGCGCGACGTGCTCTCGGGACCCGCCCACATGCGTGCCGGACTCGCCACCGCGATGCCGTCGGCTCGGAAGCTCGCCGCTGAATTCCCCGAGACCGTCATCCACAAGGATTCCGGTGTGCCGATGCGCGCTCGCCGCGGTCGCCAGGTGTTCGAACGCAAGCGCACGCACGAGTTCGACAGTCCGACGGGGATGCGCCTACGTATCTTCACGGTCCGAACGCTCGCTTCGCATTGGCTGCACAAGCCGCGACCCGAGAACGTGGCGCACCCCGAGGTCGAATTCGCCAAGGGCGACGCCCACTGGTGGCGGATTCCGCAGTTCGACAGCGCCCTGGTCAGCGCCGCCGACGGGTCGGGCAAGAACGTCTATACCCGCGACCGCGCCCAGTACCGTCGGCTCCTGAGGGACACCGTTCGGCTCCACCGTCGCCTCCGTCGTGAGTGGTCCTCCCTCGCGAAGAAGTACCGGGCTGAAGCCGAGCAGTTGAGCTCGCAGGCCGCGTGGAAGGGCACGTTCGAGGGACGATCATGACGACGACGACGAATACGGACGCCAGCGTCCAGGAGCGCGAGGCGTTCGACCCCGCATCGGCGACGATCGCGATCGTGACGTACAACCGGTCCGCGCTGCTGTCGAAGCTGCTCGCGTCGATCGTGCGGATGGACCCGCACCCGGGTCATGTCGTCGTGATCGACAACGCTTCCGCGGACGACACCGCCGAGGTCGTGGAGTCGTTCCGCGAGCAGATTCCCGCGACGATCGTCTACCGCCGCCTCGAGACCAACACGGGCGGCTCCGGCGGCTTCAGCGAGGGCATGCGCGTGGCGTACGAGCTCGGATCGACGTGGATGTGGCTCATGGACGACGACGTCGAGGTCCTGCCCGACGGCCTCGCCCGCATGGGCGCGTGGGCGCCGCGCTTCAAGAGCATCCAGGGGCGCCGCTACGACTACGACGGCAGCGAGTTCTACTGGCAGTACCGTCTGTCGATCCCCCTCGGCATACCGATCCCGTTCGCCCCCGCGGGCTTCGACGAGTCGGGCTACCGCGAGATGAACTCCGGATGCTTCGAGGGGATGTTCATCCACCGCGACATCGTGCAGAAGATCGGCCTGCCCGATCCGCGCTTCTTCATCTACTGGGACGACTCGGTGTACGGCTGGCTCGCTTCTCGACAGACGACCGCGGTCATCGTGGACGAGTTCGTGCTGCGCCGCACCCGCGAGATCCGCCAGTGGGACATGGGCGTGCGGCACCTGAATGCCTCGAGCAACGCGTACCGGTACTACATCATGCGCAACCGCGGCCACATGCGGCACTACTTCCAGGCGCACGGCGCCCATCGGCCGGTCCGCTTCGCGGTCGGCACGTTCCTGACCTTCGCGAAGGAACTGATCCGCCTGGCGTTCGTCGAGCGCACCGTGCGCGGCACGAGCAACCTGTGGCGAGGGCTCCGCGACGGGCGCAAGATCGCGCGGGATGCTTCGTGGGAGCCGATGCCGGCGCTCGACGCCGCGCCGCGCTGAGCCTGTCGAAGGGACCGGCTAGGCCTGAGGGCTGTTGTGATCGGCGTTGTACCGGTCGAGGACCTCGTCGATCGGGCCGTCCAGCACGAGCCGATGCTTGTCGAGGTAGAGACCGCGCGTGCAGAAGCGACGCAGGTCGCGTTCGTTGTGCGAGACGAAGAAGAGCGTCCGGCCCTCGGCCAGCAGTTCGTCGATCCGGCGGTAGCACTTCTCCTTGAAGGCCTTGTCCCCCACCGCGAGCACCTCGTCGACCAGCAGGATCGGCTCCTCGAGCTGCGAGACGACCGCGAACGCGAGCCGCACCTTCATGCCGCTCGACAGGTGCTTGTAGGGCGTGTCGACCGAGTCGTGCAGCTCGGCGAAGTCGATGATGCCGTCGAACCTCCGAGCGACCTCGGCACGGGACATCCCGTGCAGTCCCGCCGTCAGGCGGACGTTCTCGCGCACCGTCAGGTCGCCGACGAAGCCGCCCGTGATCTCGATCAGCGGTGCGACGCCGCCGTTGACGCGCACACTGCCCTCGTCGGCGATCAATACCCGTGCGACGAGCTTCAGGAGGGTCGACTTGCCCTGCCCGTTGCGGCCGACCACGCCGATCGACTCCCCCGGCTGCACGTCGAACGAGACGTTTCGTAGCGCCCAGAATTCGTTCGGACGAACGCGGCGCGATGACCCGGCGAACAGGTCCTTGAAGCTGCGACGACCGCGGCGATTGCGCCGGAACCGGATGCCGAGGTCGCGCACCTCGATGGCTGCCCCGCTCATCAGAGCTCCTTCAGGACGGGTCGCTCGAGCTCGCGGAACACCAGGATTCCGAGCCCGAGGAAGGCGAGACACATCAGCGCACCGACGACGATGCTCATGGTGTCCCACACCTCGGGGAAGAAACCGACGCGGTAGAGCGTGAAGATGCCCGACAGCGGGTTGAACGCGGCCAGCTCCGGGAAGATGCCCGGCAGGTCGCCCACGCTGTAGATGATCGGCGAGGCGTAGAACAGCACGCGGAGGATCAGCTTCGTGGTGCGCTCGAGGTCGGTGTACAGGACGCACAACGGAGCCACCAGCAGGCCGAGACCGACGAGGAGAGCCGTCTGCAGGATGATCGCGACCGGGAACCAGAGCAGTCCCCAGCCGACCGGCGCCCCCGCGATGATGGCGAAGGCGACCAGCACGGGCAGCGAGCAGAGAAACTCCACGCCCTTGCTGAGCACGATCCGGTTGACCCAGATCGAACGGGGAATCGCCGTCGACCGGACGAGGCGCGCGTCCTTGTTGAACGCGCGGGTGAAATCCGAGACGGCGGAGTTGAACCACACCCACGGCAGCAGAGCGGTGATCAGGAACACGATGTACGGATCGTGCCCGACCGTCCGCTGGAAGATCTGCGTGAAGACGAACCAGTAGATCGCGCTCATCACGAGCGGATCGAGGATCGACCACAGGTAACCGAGGGCACTCGTGGCGTACCGGACCCTCAGATCGCGGGCCGAGAGCAGCCAGAGGGAGTGCAGGTATCGCCGGGCGGAGCCGGGGCTGCCGACGGCGGCGGTGGTCACGCATGCGAGTCTACTTCCGGGCCGGGGTCGGCCTCCGCGCCGCGAGAGGACGCAACACGCCGTGTCGCGCGACGATCGCGCTTCCGGACAGGACGTCTGCGGGGGCCGCTCGACAGTCAGGCGAGTTGGTTGTTCCACATCGACAGCGCGGCACCGATCGCCATGTGCATGTCGAGGTACTGGTACGTCCCGAGGCGGCCGCCGAACGACACATCCTTCTCGCCCTTGGCCAACTCACGGTAGGCCAGGAGACCGGAGCGGTCCTCCGGGGTGTTGACCGGGTAGTACGGCTCGTCCTGACCCTCGGCGAAGCGCGAGAACTCGCGCATGATGACGGTCTTGTCCGTCGGGTACCGGTCGGCGCGCTCGGGGTGGAAGTGCTTGAACTCGTGGATGCGGGTGTACGGCACGGCTGCATCGGCGTAGTTCATGACCGGCGTCCCCTGGAAGTCGCCGATCGGGAGGACCTCTTCTTCGAAGTCGAGTGTGCGCCACGACAGCGCACCCTCGGCGTAGTCGAAGTAGCGGTCGACCGGTCCCGTGTAGACGATGGGCAGTCGGCCGACGGTGGCCGCCTTGTTCAGCGGCTGCGTCGCGTCGAAGAAGTCGGTGGAGAGCTTGACCTCGATGTTCGGGTGATCCGCCATCCGCTCGATCCACGCCGTGTACCCGTCGGTCGGCAGACCCTCCCACGTGTCGTTGAAGTACCGGTTGTCGTAGGTGTAGCGCACGGGAAGCCGGCTGATGACCTCGGCGGGCAGGTCGGTCGGGTCCGTCTGCCACTGCTTCGCGGTGTAGTCGCGGATGAACGCTTCGTAGAGCGGCCGACCGATCAGCGCGATCGCCTTCTCTTCGAGGTTCGCGGCATCCTTCACGTCGAACTCGCCCGCCAGTTCGTGAACGAGCGCGCGCGCCTCGGACGGCGAGTACGCCGCCTGGAAGAACTGGTTGATCGTGCCGAGATTGATCGGCAGCGGGTACACGACGCCCTTGTGGTTCGTGTAGACGCGATGCACGTAGTCGGTGAAGGTCGTGAAGCGGTTGACGTACTCCCACACGGTGGGGTTCGACGTGTGAAAGAGGTGCGCGCCGTAGCGGTGGACCTCGATGCCCGTCTCGGGTTCGTCCTCGCTGTAGGCGTTTCCGCCGATGTGGTGACGACGATCGATGACGGTCACCTTGCGACCGGATGCTGCGGCGCGCTCGGCGATGGTGAGCCCGAAGAATCCGGAGCCGACGATGAGGAGATCCATGCAG
>CAYZEL010000089.1:4387-8892 GCA_964477515.1 uncultured Microbacterium sp. | reverse complement strand
GGGCAGCGCCAGCGCGTCGCGATCGCCCGGGCGCTGGCCACGGGCGCGCGGTTCATCGTGGCGGATGAGCCGGTGTCGATGCTCGATGTCTCGATCCGCCTCGGCGTGCTGAATCTGCTCGCCGATCTGCAGCGCGAAGAGCAGCTCGGTGTGCTCTACATCACGCACGACCTCGCCACCGCACGGCACTTCAGCGATGAGATCCTCGTGATGTACCGCGGCGACATCGTCGAACGAGGGTCGGCGGACGACGTCATCCTGAACCCGCAGCACGACTACACCAAGACCCTGCTGGCAGCGGCACCCGAGCCGGAGAACTTCGCGCAGCTGCGCGACGAGGTACGGGAGGAGCTTGCACGCTAAGCTGTCCCCATAACTGAAGACAGGCCCCACGACCCGTGCGGGAGAGCCCCGGTGATCACAGCCGGGCACCGAAGGAGCAAGCCTCCCCGCCAATCTCTCAGGTATTGCGTACCGCGGGGGTCGGGCCACTCTGGAAAGAGATCCGTTTCGTGCGGATCCGCCGACGGTGAAAGCCGGGTCGTCCTCGAGGATGGCTCGGCGAAACTCTCAGGCAGATGACAGAGGGGGAGTTCATCGGGCGTCGATCGGCGCCCGCCCGCACCACCACGGGAGAACTCATGCCAGACCCCACCCCGCCGACGACGGCACCACCCGGCGCGACCACGTCGCCTCCACCGTCCGCGCCGCGCCGGACCCCGCTCGCCGCCGCCCATGAGCGGCTCGGCGCATCGTTCACCGACTTCGGCGGGTGGTGGATGCCCGTGCGGTACACCTCGGAGCTCGCGGAGCACCACGCGGTGCGTGCGGCAGCGGGACTGTTCGACATCTCGCACATGGCCGAGTTCGTCGTCACCGGCAAGAGGGCCGGCGAGTTTCTCGACTACGCCCTGTCGGGTCGGCCGTCGGCGATGCGCCTCGGCAAGGCCGCATACGGCCTCGTGCTCGCGGAGCACGGAGGCATCGTCGACGACGTCATCGTCTACCGCCTCGCCGAGGACCATTTCGTCGTGATCGCGAACGCCGGGAACCGGGATGCCGTGGCCACCGCACTCGCCCAGCGCGCCGCATCCGCTCCCGCCCCCGACCCGTCCCTCACCGAGGCGAGCGGCAGCTTCGGCTTCGTCGCCGGAGAACCGGGCTTTCGTCTCGAGGATGTCTCGGACGACACGGCGCTCATCGCGGTGCAGGGCCCGGTTTCGGCCGCGGTTCTCGCAGCGACGGAGGGCCTGGTCGAGTTCTCCCCGTCCCTGGACGACCTCGGCTACTACGCCGCGGGAACCGCTCGGTTCGACGGCGCCCCGGTGCTCGTCGCCCGGACGGGCTATACGGGCGAGGACGGCTTCGAACTCGCGGTCCCCGTCGCCGTGGCCGAGGCGCTCTGGGGTGCCCTGCTCGCGGCGGGCGAACCGCTCGGGCTCGTCCCGGCGGGCCTGGCCGCCCGGGACACCCTGCGACTCGAGGCCGGGATGCCGTTGTACGGGCATGAGCTGTCGCTCGACATCCGTCCCGCACAGGCGGGGCTCGGCCGCGCGGTCGCCACCGAGGGTGACTTCGTCGGGCGAGGGGGCGCGAGTGCACCGTTGGATCCGGATGCTCGCGTGCTCGTCGGCCTAGCTTCCGACGGCCGGCGGGCCGGCCGTGCGGGCTACGCCGTGTTCGCCGACGAGGGCGGGGCCGGAGCCGAGGTGGGCACCGAGGTCGGTACCGTCACGAGCGGCGCGCTCAGCCCGACGCTGGGGCATCCGATCGCCCTTGCCTACGTCGACCCCGGGTCCGCGCAGCCCGGCACCCCGCTCTTCATCGATGTCCGCGGTACGCGCATTCCCGCGACCGTCACACCCACCCCGTTCTACCGGAGGAAGAAATGACCGATCTCACCGCACTTTCGTATACCGCCGAGCACGAGTGGATCTCGATCGACGGCGATGTCGCGACCGTCGGCATCACCGACTACGCCGCCGAGAAGCTCGGCGACGTCGTCTTCGTCGAGTTGCCGACCGTCGACTCCGGTGTGAGCGCGGGACAGGTGTGCGGCGAGATCGAATCGACGAAGTCGGTCGGCGAGCTCTACGCACCCCTCACCGGCGACGTCGTCGCGGTCAACGACGCGGTCACGGACGACCCCAGCCTGATCAACTCGTCGCCGTTCGAGGACGGCTGGCTGCTGAAGATCCGGATCGATTCGTCGGCGCCGGCCGAGCTGCTCGACCGCGCCGCGTACATCGGCCTGACGGGACAGGCTTCGTGACGGTCCCCGACGGCGGGCGCGTGGGCGCGGGCGCGTTCGCCGCCCGCCACATCGGGACGGATGCGTCGGCGCAGGCCGCGATGCTCGATGTGCTCGGATACCCGAGCGTCGATGCGCTGCTGGATGCCGCCGTGCCCGGAGCCATCCGCGTCCACGAACGCACGACGAGCGACATCCCGGCCGCCGCGACCGAGGCAGAGGCGCTCGCCGAGCTGCGCGAGATCGCATCGACCAACCGCACGGCCCGGCCGATGATCGGACTCGGCTACTACGACACCTTCACCCCGGCGGTGATCACGCGGAACGTGCTCGAGAACCCGTCCTGGTACACCGCGTACACGCCGTATCAGCCCGAGATCTCGCAGGGTCGACTGGAAGCCCTCATCACGTTCCAGACGATGGTGACCGATCTGACCGGACTCGATATCGCGGGAGCATCCATGCTCGACGAGTCCACCGCCGTCGTGGAGGGGATGCTCGTCGCCCGCCGTTCCTCGAAGTCGGACTCGAACGTCTTCCTGGTCGACGCCGACGCGCTCCCGCAGACACGGGCTCTGCTGCAGTCACGTGCCGCGGCGCTCGGGATCGAGTTGCTGACGATCGACCTGGCGACGCGCGGCACTGCCGCCCTCCCTGAGGCCTTCGGCGCACTCGTCCAGTACCCCGGCGCCTCGGGCCGCGTCTGGGATCCGTCCGGCGTGATCGCCGCGGTGCAGGCGCGGGGCGGCCTCGTCGTCGTCGCGGCGGATCTGCTCGCCCTCACCCTGATCGCATCGCCCGGATCACTCGGCGCCGACATCGCGGCAGGAACGACGCAACGCTTCGGAGTTCCGCTCGGCTACGGCGGGCCGCACGCGGGCTACCTCGCCTTGCGTCAGGGCCTGGCGCGGCAGCTGCCGGGGCGCCTCGTCGGCGTCTCCCGCGATGCCGCGGGGCACCCCGCCTATCGTCTGGCATTGCAGACGCGTGAGCAGCACATCCGTCGTGAGAAGGCGACCTCGAACATCTGCACGGCGCAGGTGCTGCTCGCGGTCATGGCGGCGATGTACGCCGTGTATCACGGGCCCGAGAGGCTGCGCGCGATCGCAACGGATGTCTCGGGCAAGGCGGCATCGCTGGCCGCCGCCTTGCGGGGCTATGGGCTGCACCTCGCGTCGGAGGAGTTCTTCGACACGCTCCGCGTCTTCGTGCCCGGCGACGCCGGTCGCGTGATCGAGCGCGCCCGGTCGCGTGGTTACCAGCTGCTGTGGGTCGACGAGGCGACCGTCGGGGTCTCGGTCGACGAGACCACGACCCCCGCCGATCTCGATGCCGTCGCGTGGGCCTTCGGCCTGCCCGAGGATGCCGTCTCGGGCTCCCGCGCGTCCGAGCATGCGGTCGGCGAGCGCGGGTCTTCCGACATCGGGTCTCGGGAAGCGGCGGGCGATCCGATCGGCGCCCTCCCGGTCGGTCTGCTCCGCGAGGGCGAGTACCTCACGCATCCGGTCTTCCACGCGCACCGCAGCGAGACCGCCATGATGCGGTACCTGAAGACGCTCGCGGATCGCGACTACGGGCTCGACCGGGGGATGATCCCGCTCGGGTCGTGCACCATGAAGCTCAACGCGGCGACCGAGATGGCCGCCGTGTCGTGGCCCGAGTTCGCGCGGGTGCATCCTTTCGCGCCCGAGGCGGACGTGCGCGGCTACCTCGGGCTGATCGAACAGCTCGAGACGTGGCTCGCCGAGGTGACGGGCTACGACGCCGTATCGCTGCAGCCGAACGCCGGGTCGCAGGGCGAACTCGCCGGGCTCCTCGCGATCCGCGGTTACCACCGCTCCCGCGGTGACCTGGGGCGCGACGTCTGCCTGATCCCGTCGTCGGCGCACGGCACGAACGCGGCATCGGCCGTGCTCGCCGGGATGCGCGTCGTCGTCGTGGCGTGCGACGAGGCCGGCAACGTCGACCTCGACGACCTGCGTGCGAAGATCGCGGAGCACGCCGCGACTCTGTCGGCGCTGATGATCACGTACCCGTCGACCCACGGCGTGTACGAGCACGATGTGCTCGACATCACGCAGGCGGTGCACGACGCGGGCGGTCAGGTCTACGTCGACGGCGCGAACCTCAACGCCCTGCTCGGCTACGCGCGGTTCGGTGACCTCGGCGGCGACGTGTCGCACCTGAACCTGCACAAGACGTTCGCGATCCCGCACGGCGGCGGGGGGCCGGGGGTCGGCCCGGTCGCGGCGAA
>CAYZEL010000089.1:0-4287 GCA_964477515.1 uncultured Microbacterium sp. | reverse complement strand
CCGCTGCGCGAGGCGACGGGGATCACCGTGGACGACGTGGCGAAGCGCCTGATCGACTACGGGTTCCACGCTCCGACGATGTCGTTCCCCGTCGCGGGGACGCTGATGGTCGAGCCGACCGAGAGCGAGGACCTCGCCGAGCTCGAGCGTTTCGTCGAGGCGATGATCGCGATCCACGCCGAGGCGCACGCCGTCGCGGCGGGGGAGTGGCCGGCGGACGACAACCCCCTGGTCAATGCGCCCCACACGGCCGAGTCCGCGATTTCGGGCGAGTGGGAGCATCCGTACTCCCGTGAGCGCGCCGTCTACCCGGTGCACGCGCTCGTGCGCAACAAGTACTGGCCGCCCGTGCGCCGGGTCGACAACGCGTGGGGCGACCGCAACCTGGCCTGCGCATGCCCGCCCGTGGAGGCCTTCGCCTGACCCGGGCCCGCGCCCGCCCGCTCGGCGCCCACCCGCGAACCGGCACATTTATCGCGAGCCGCTACGTCAGCCGTTCCGGTTCGCGATATATGTGCCGGTTCGGGCTCTGGGGTGGGCGAGGGAGGGCCCGCGCTATCGGGATGTGCCTCGGAGTGTTGCGAGCATCGCGTTGTTCGGCGGTCCGATGAGCGGAAGGCCGGCTGCGAGCAGCTTCGAGCGGACGGGGATGGTCCGGTGAGAATCAGCCCAGTCCCAGCGAGCGAATCCGCGACTCTGTCGGCGCAGGCGGTCTTCGCGCTTCTTCTCGGCGATGATCGTGCGAACGGCTTCGCGCGCTGAGCGAGCCTCGTACTTTCCGTAGCCGTCGGACTCACCGATGACCCGATACGTCGGCCACCAGAAGTCCGTGCGGTCGAGCTCGCCCTCGCTGAAGAACTCGTGCTGCAGCGTCGGCGCCGGAAAGCCCAACCAGTCGATCACCGCCCGGCTCACCGACTCGCCGACAGACTCCGCACGGGCGTCGGCGAAGTCGAAGACCCACGCCAGTTTCTTCCGCCCGCGCCTGTTGCTGTCGGCTCCGGTGATCGCTCGGAGGTCCTCGAGCGCTACTCCTCTGCGCAGCGCGGCGTCGACGAGCGCCACGGCATACGCGGGAGGTAATGCCCGTGCCGTATCCACGACCGTGTCGACGAGCGAGGTCGCGAGAGCGTCTTCTATCGCGACGACCCGTTTCGTCGTCAGGGACGCATGCACGACAACATCTCCGAAAGTCGTGGTCGCGCGGGCACCCGCATCGAACAGATGGACGTGCGATGCCTCTCCGAAGAGTGGTAGGCCGTGGATCGCAGCCGCTGATTCGCGGAACAGCACGACGCCGGGAAAAACGGTCAGTGCGGCTCGGACGCGCTCGCGGTATCTCTCGTGCGGCGCGAGTCCCGTCCACCACTCTGCGGGCGCATAGACGCCGGGTCGCACGGAAACGAGTTCGCCCCGGCGGGCGCGCGCGTAGAGCCGGTCGCCGAGGCGCCGTTCGTCCCGAGACAGCAGGAGCATCGAATGCGATGACGACGGATGCATCCGTCCACCCTGGTGCTTTCGCGCTCGTTCTCCGCCGAATCGGTCCCCGTCCGGGAAATCCCGCACGTCTGGCCCGCTGTGGGGGCCGCGCGCAGTCCCACCCGCGAACCGGCAGATCCGTCGCGAACCGGAACGGATGCCGAGCCGGTTCGCGACGGATGTGCCGGTTCGGCGTGAAGAGAGGGGGGTGCCCGCGGTCAGGGGGTCGGTGTGGGCGCGGGGGATCCCGACTCCGACGGCGCAGGCACCCCGAACACCCCGGGCCACAGGGCAGCGGCCAGCGGGTATCCGACGAACGCGATCACATCGATCAGCGTGTGCGCGATCACGAGCGGCATGACCCGGCCCCACCGCCGATAGCACCACCCGAACACGATGCCCATCACGAAGTTCCCGATCATCGGACCGAACCCCTGGTACGCGTGATACGCGCCGCGCAGCGCCGCGGTCGACAGGATGATGGTCCACCAGCCCCACCCCAGCCGACGCAGCCGATCGAAGAGATACCCGATGAAGCTGACCTCTTCGGTCAGTCCGGCGCGTACCGCCGCGAGCAGGATCAGAGGGATCGTCCACCATGACGGATCGAGGGGTGAGGCATCGACCTGCAGGGTGATGTCGAGAGCGCGGCCGAGCGCGTAGAGCCCCAGACCCGGAACGCCGATCACGGCGATGAGCAAGAGACCGCGCCCGACGTCTCCGCCGAAGCGGCGGAAGTCCAGGCCGATGCGCCGGAACGCCGACTTTCCGGGCTCCCACAGCAGCCAGATCGCCAATGCCACCGGTACCAGCGCGAAGAACTGCGACAAGAACTGATACAGCACCGGCCAGAATTCGGATGCCGAGGCGCCGGGATTGACGGACGTCGACTGCTGGCCGAGCGACTCCTCGCGCTCCAGCGACTGCACGAGTTGCAGAACCGAGTAGAGGGCGGATCGACCGACCGACAGCGCCAGTACGATCCCGATCTCCCACCACAGGCGAACGCGTCCGGCGCGGTCTAGGGCTATCGGGCGGTCGAGGGGCCTCACGGGTTCCACTTCGACAGATTGCCATATAGACGGCATTCCGAGTTAAGGCTATGTAACGGTTTTGCTCAGCATTTGGAGCATTAGGACCAGGATGCCTAGGGTTTCTCTATCCCGCGCAGAACCATGACCATGACTCTGCGCGTAACAGCACTCTTAACAGGAGGACAAGTGAAGCGCAACAAGATTGCCCTGTCGGGGCTCGCGCTCCTCGCCGTCGGAGGGCTCACGCTCGCCGGCTGTGCAGGCGGCGGAGACTCGGGCGACACCGACGGTGGCGGCGCGAGCGACGCGATCATCACCACGAACGGTTCCGAGCCGGAGAACCCGCTCATCCCCACCACGACCAACGAGGTCGGCGGCGGCAAGATCCTCGACGCGATCTTCGCGGGCCTGGTGTCGTACGAAGCGGACGGCTCACCCGTCAATGACATGGCCGAAGAGATCACGGTCGATGACCCGCAGAACCTGACGGTGAAGATCAAGGAAGGTCAGACCTTCACGGACGGCGAGGAAGTCACCGCCGACAACTTCATCAAGGCCTGGAACTACGGAGCGCTCGCGTCGAACGAGCAGCTGAACAGCTACTTCTTCGAGGACATCGAGGGCTTCAGCTACGACGAGGACTCGGAACTCACGGGTCTCGAGCAGGTGGACGACTACACGTTCACGATCGCGCTGAACAAGCCGGCGTCGGACTTCGCCCTGCGCCTCGGCTACTCCGCCTTCTACCCGCTTCCCGACGTCGCGTTCGACGACATGGCGGCCTTCGGTGAGAACCCGATCGGCAACGGCCCCTACATGCTCGCCGGTGACGATGCGTGGCAGCACGACGTGCAGATCGACCTCGTCAAGAACCCCGACTACAAGGGTGTGCGTGAGGTGAGGAACGGTGGCCTGACCATCGTCTTCTACGCGTCGCAGGATGCGTCGTACGCCGACCTGCTCGCGGGTGAGGTCGACGTCGTCGACCAGATCCCGACGGGCGCTCTCGCGACCTTCGAGTCGGACCTCGAGGACGTCGGCGGCACGGCTGTCAACCAGCCCGCCGCGGTCTTCCAGTCCTTCACGGTGCCCGAGTACCTGCCGCACTTCGCCGGCGAAGAGGGCCAGCTGCGTCGCCAGGCGATCTCGATGGCGATCAACCGTCCCGAGATCACCGACGTGATCTTCGAGGGCAGCCGCACGCCGGCGAGCGACTTCACGTCGCCCGTCATCGACGGCTGGTCGGACTCGCTCGAGGGCGCCGAGGTGCTCGACTACAACGAGGACCAGGCCAAGGCCCTGTGGGCCGAAGCCGACGCCATCTCGCCGTGGGACGGCTCGTTCCAGATCGCGTACAACTCCGACGGCGGCCACCAGGCCTGGGTCGACGCGGTGACCAACTCGATCAAGAACGTTCTCGGCATCGAGGCATCGGGCGCTCCCTACCCGACCTTCGCCGAGCTGCGCGAACTGGTCAACGCCCGCACGATCACGACCGCGTTCCGCACCGGTTGGCAGGCCGACTACCCCGGCCTGTACAACTTCCTCGGCCCGCTCTACGCGACCAACGCGGGCTCCAACGACGGCGACTACTCGAACCCCGAGTTCGATGCGCTGCTCACCGAGGGCATCTCGTCGACGGACGCCGGTGAGGCCAACGAGCTGTTCCAGCAGGCACAGTCGATCCTGCTGAAGGATCTGCCCGCCACGCCGCTCTGGTACTCCAACGTGACCGGCGGTTACGCCGAAACGGTCCAGAACGTCGAGTTCGGCT
>CAYZEL010000088.1:0-9202 GCA_964477515.1 uncultured Microbacterium sp. | reverse complement strand
GGTTGAACACCCGCTCTTCGGTGCCGAGTCGCAGGATGCGTCCGTTGCCGCCCATGACGACGCGCTGCACCACGCCCGCGCACCCGACGTGCCGCGCCGCGGTGAGCGACAGGGGCTCGTCGGTGCCCTCGGTGTGCGCCCAGCCGCGACCGGACTCGAGGTCTTCCGACCGGACCGAGACCACCAGAGTGGGAGCCGCGCCGCCGATCGTCGGCAGCTCACCGCTGACCGCCGCGGCCGACAATGCACCGGCGAACGCGTCGTGCTGTTGCTGGGGTCGCCGCCGATCATCGAGCGGCGCCGAGACGTCCGAGGCATCCGCTTCGACGAATCGGACGCCATCGCCCGAGACCTTCGGCGAGAGCGAGGCATCGAAGATGCGCTGCAACTGCGCGGCGACCTCCGGCATGAGGCGACCCTGGATCGGGACGAGCCCGTCGCGCGCCGGTCCCAGCGTCACCGCACGCTTGAGCAGTGCCCGCCGTTCGCGCGGCTCGGCGCCGTCCTGGTCGAGCACGACCGCCCACACCCGGGCCTGCACTTTGAGCAGGTCGGCACAGAGGGGCGGGGCGCCGTCGGGCCCCTCGCCGCGGGCCTCGGCGGCGAGCACCTGATCGGCGACCAGCAGCGCCTCTCGCGAAACACCTGACACCGATGCGGAGAGCGGTTCGGCCACGGCCAAGACTCCGTCGAGCCCGACCTCGCCATCGAGCAGCGCCGCGCGCATTGCGGGGAGAGCCGCGGGCTCGAGCTCACCCGAGAAGACCGAGCGGCCCCGACGCACGGCCCGCGCCGCGCGCTCGATACGACCCACCGTCTGCGGCCCGAGCCGCGTCGTTCGCTGCACGAGCTCGCTCACGCTCCGGCAGCCGAGTCGCGAGGTCAACCGCTCCTCGCGCACCACCGATTCTGATCGCGCCGTGACCTCAGAAACAACCTCGATCGTCACGGCATCGACACGGCGTCCGAGACGCCCCAACAACTCGAGCGCAACGGCCTGATCGGCATCGGATGCCGCGGCCACGAGCCCCTCGCGGTGCACCCCATCGACGACTTCTCCGACGTGCGCGACCAGCTCGCGCAGCGTGTCGACGAGGCTTTTCATATCTCAATTCTGTCGAGGGCCACCGACATTGAGAGGGTGTTTTAGGCTGGTCAGAAATGAAATAGTTATCATGTTCGTGGAGCGATTTGGGGTCGTCGTTTCGACTCGCCTTCAGCTCGCTCAACGACCGGAGTCTCGCTCACAGAATCCAGACATCCGTGCCGCATAGCCTGGAATGCGACCCATCCCGACCGAGCACGATCACCGAGCGCGAAGGCACCCGATGACCGCAATCACCGCAGCAATGACCCCCGCAGCCGACGTTTCCGACGGATCGTGGCTCACCTCCCTCGTCGACTGGTCGGTGTCGCTCATGGAGGTCATCGGGCCCGTCGGCGCAGGTATCGCCATCGCCCTCGAGAACATCTTTCCGCCGCTGCCGAGCGAGGTCATCCTGCCGATGGCCGGGCTGACCGCCAGCCGCGGCACGTTCACGCTCGCCGAAGCGCTGATCTGGACGACCCTCGGATCGATCGTCGGTGCGTTCCTGCTCTACGGCATCGGAGCCGTGCTCGGGCTGCCGCGACTGCGATGGATCGCCGCGAAGGTGCCCCTGCTGCACCCGGAAGACATCGACCGCACGGTCGAGTGGTTCCGACGGCACGGCGGCAAGGCGGTCTTTTTCGGACGGATGATCCCGATCTTCCGGAGCCTGATCTCGATCCCCGCGGGGGTCACACGCATGCCGCTCTGGAAGTTCGGCCTGCTCACCGCGGCGGGCAGCCTGATCTGGAACACCATCTTCGTTCTCGCCGGCTTCTATCTCGGCGAGGCCTGGCCGATCGTCGAGGAGTACACCGGCATCCTGCAATATGTCGTGATCGCGGCGGTCGGCATCGGTGTCGCGTGGTTCCTCTATGTCCGCACGCGTTCCCTGCTGCGTTCGCGGCGGGCGCGTGCTGTCGAGCCGGACGCCGCCTGACGAGCGACGGAGGCGTCGAGGTAAAGAACGTACAATCCGCACCGCGGACCTCGGCCTTATCGTGACGTCATGGACGTCGACGCCGCGACCCGGACGATGATTGCGAACCTTCCCGCGCGAACCGGTCGGAGTCTCGACGAGTGGTTCTTGATCCTGGATGCCGCGGGGCTCGAGAAGCACGGGCAGGCGGTGTCTTTGCTGAAGTCCGAGCACGGCGTCACCCATGGTTTCGCCAACTTGATCGTGACGCTGTATCTCTCGCGCGGAGCGTCGCCGAGCGAACAGGCGCTCGTCGATGCGCAGCACGCCGGCCGCAAGGGCGCGCTGCGTCCCATTTATGAGCGCTTGATCGCGCTGGTGGCTGCGTTCGGTGACGATGTCGAGGTCGTGCCGAAGAAGACGTGTGTGTCGTTGCGGCGCACGAAGCAGTTCGCTCTCGTCGAGGCGCCGAGCTCCAACCGCATCCAGCTCGGTCTGAATCTGCGGGACGCGGCCCCGACGGGCCGGTTGAGAGCGGCGACCGGGATGTGTACTCACCGGGTGGACGTCACGTCGATCGATCAGGTCGACGAGGAGCTGGTGGGCTGGCTGCGCGCGGCGTATCAGCTCGCGTGACCGACCCGCCCCTCTCGTGGCGGGGCACCTCGTCGAGCGGTACGAACAAGGCCTCGCCCGATCCGAATTCCGTGACGAGCGCGCGGTACTCCGATGGAGTCCAACCGGTGAAGCGGCGGAAGGCCCGGATGACGTGCGGCTGATCGTAATAGCCGGCGCCGGCGGCGAGCGCTGCCCAATCCTCTGAGTCCGCCCCGGAGTCGACGGCCTCGACGAACCGATGGAAGCGAACGAGCTGCGCGAACGCCTTCGGGGTGAGGCCCGTCGATGCTCGAAAATGCGCTATCGCGGTGCGGTGAGAAACGCCGAGCCGCGCCACGAGGTCGCGGATGCGCACTTCGGGCCGCTCGGTCAGGATCGTCGCGGCGTCGTCGGCGATCGGGTCGGCTGGAGTCGGTGAGCCGGAGATCAGGAATGCCGAGAGGCGGTCGAGCGCATCCGCGGGCGTGGGGGCGTCGCGCAGGCCCGTCACGAGCGGTTCAACGTCGGAGAACACCGCACGGGCATCCACCACCCGGTTGGTGAAGACCGAGGCTGCGCGGCCCGTCCGGCGCGCCAGACCCGTCGGGGTGAACGAGGCGCCGACATGACGGATCAGCCGCGGCGCTTCGATCACCAAGTAGTCCGTGTGCATCCCCGAGACGAACGCATCCGATACCGTCGTCGCCGTCCCGTCGCGATCGAACAAACGGTAGGGGGCCGAGACGTTGACGATGAAATGAGCGAGCGGCTGCGGCAGGATCTTCTCGTACTGCCGGACTCGCGGGGTCTCGAGGTACCAGAGCGCGGCGACCATGCCGTCCAGCTCTGCCGGCACCGACCTCTGGTCGAAGATCACGGGCCAAAGCTAGTCCTTCGACGCCCCGCTCATAAGATCCGCACAGAGTCCGTACAGAACGGCCCCACGTAGACTGAACGGGTGCCCGCCGACCGTCTCCACCTCGTGCGTCACGGCGAGGTGCACAACCCGACGCGTGTGCTGTACGGCCGCCTTCCCGGGTTCGGGCTGAGCGCCGACGGGCGCCGGATGGCCGCGGACGCGGCGCGCTACGTCGAGGATCTCGACCGACCCCTGGCATCCCTCGTCTGCTCGCCGCTGCAGCGTGCGCGTGAGTCGTCGATTCCGTTCACCGAGCTGTTCGGCTTCGAACCTCTCGTCGATGAGCGGGTGATCGAGCCCACCAACGTCTTCGAGGGGCGCCGCATGAAGCAGGCGCTCGCCAACCCGGCGAACTGGCGGTACCTGCGTCGGCCCGAGATTCCCAGCTGGGGCGAGCCCTACGTCCAGGTCGTCGAGCGGATGCGTTCGGCTATGGACGAGACGTGGGATGCCGCGGAGGGGGGCGACGTCGTGATCGTGTCGCACCAACTCCCGATCTGGGTCACGCACCTCTCGGTCGCGGGACTGCCGCTGCGCCACGACCCGCGACGGCGGCGCTGCGCGCTGTCGAGCGTGACGAGCTTCGAACGCGTGGGCGATGTGTGGCGCGAGGTGGACTACGCCGAACCGGCCAACACCGCCGGCGCCGTGGACGTGGGGGCGGTATGAACGTGCGACGGATGCTGGGCGGCGCTGCGGCGCTCGCGCTCGCGGTGACGCTGGCGGCGTGCACGGGTGGCGGCGACACCCTCGCCGACGAGTATCGCGAGGGCAGCGGCAAGGGCTACATCGCCGGAGACTACGACGTCGTCGAGATCCCCGCCGCCGAGCGCGGCGAGCCGGTCGCGTTCGCGGGCGTGACCGAGCTGGGCGATCCGGTCTCGAACGAGGACTCCGCGGGCGAGGTGCTGGTCGTCAACTTCTGGTACGCCGCGTGCGGACCGTGCCGTGTCGAAGCGCCCCTGCTCGAGAAGGTCTGGCAGGAATACCAGGGCCAGGACGTCTCGTTCCTCGGCGTCAACACCTATGACCAGGCCGATACGGCCCTGGCGTTCGCCGACAACTACGGCGTCACGTATCCGAGCGTGATCGACATCAACGACAAGAACGTCGGGCTCGCGTTCGCCGATGCGACCCCGATCCAGGCGACCCCGACGACGCTCGTGCTCGACCGCGAGGGCCGCGTCGCGGCACGCATCATCGGTCAGCTGGAGAGCGAATCGATCCTGTCGACGCTCGTGCGGGACCTGCTCGCGGAGTCGTCATGAACGCGGAGACCCCGTGAATCCCGGGGCCACGATCGTCGATGGCGCCCTGTGGCTCGCGATCCCCGTCGCCCTGGTGGCCGGGCTGGTCTCGTTCCTCTCGCCGTGCGTGCTGCCCCTGGTGCCGGGCTATCTCGGCTTCATCGGCGGGTCGGTCGCACCTCGGCGCGCGGGCTCGAGCGGCGCGGGCGCGGGCCGGGGCCGATTGCTCGGCGGGGTCCTGCTCTTCATCGCGGGCTTCACGGTCGTCTTCATGACCGTCACCATCCTCGGCGGCGCGGCCGGCCGCTTCTTCATCCAGTACGGCGACCTCATCACCCGCATCATGGGTGTCGTCATCATCCTGCTCGGCCTGGTGTTCATCGGCATGTTCGGCGTCGCACAGCGAACGCTGCGTCCCCAGCTGCGCGGAAACGCCGGACTGATCGGAGCGCCGCTGCTCGGCCTCGCGATGGGCATCGGCTGGACGCCGTGCATCGGCCCGACCCTCACGGCCATCGTCTCGGTCTCGTGGAACCTCGGCGACCCGTGGCGCGCCGCCCTGCTCGGCCTGGCGTACTCGGCCGGGCTCGGCATCCCGTTCATCCTGATCGCGCTCGGCCTGGGATGGGCGACGCGGTCGGTCGACTTCCTGCGCCGCCACATCCGGGCCGTCAACATCATCGGGGGCATCATGCTCATTGCGCTCGGAGTACTCATGGTGACCGGCCTGTGGGGTCAGATCATGTCGCGACTCGGGGCGGTGATCAGCGGTGTCGAACTCCCTCTCTGAAACGGAAGCGACGGCATCCGATCCGCTCCGCCCGAGCGATCACGCCGACGGTACGGCGGATGTCTCGGCCCCGCGCCTCGGTCCGATCGAATGGTTGCGGTGGGCATGGCGCCAGGTGACGAGCATGCGCACGGCGCTGGTGCTGCTGCTGCTGCTCGCGGTCGCGGCGATCCCCGGATCGCTCGTGCCACAGCGCAGCGCCGACCCGAACGGTGTGACGCAGTACTACACCGACCAGCCCGACCTCGCGCCCATCCTCGATGGGCTCAGCCTCTTCGACGTGTACACGTCGCCCTGGTTCTCGGCGATCTACCTGCTGCTCTTCCTGTCGCTGATCGGCTGCGTCATCCCGCGCGCCAAGCATCACGCGAAGGCGCTCCTGTCGCGCCCGCCGCGCACGCCCGTGCGACTCTCGCGCCTCGCCGACTACGAGATGCGCACGGTCGAGGTCGCGGACGGAGCGGATGCCTCGGCCCAGGCATCCGACGCGATCGCGCTCGCCGCCAGCCAGCTGCGCCGCGGCGGCTACCGCGTCGAGCGAGACGATACGGGCCGCACCTGGTCGGTCTCCGCCGAGCGCGGCTATCTGCGCGAGACGGGCAACCTCGTCTTCCACATCGCGCTCGTCGGTGTGCTGATCGCGGTCGGCTTCGGCGGAGGCTTCGCCTACACGGCGCAGCGCGTGGTCGTCGAGGGGACGACTTTCGTGAACACGTTGACCGACTACTCGTCATTCAACCCCGGCCGGTTCGTCGACGGCACCGGACTCGCGCCCTACGCGGTCACGCTCGACGAGTTCCAGGTCTCGTACCAGGGCTTCGGCACGAACGCCGTGGGCCAGGCCGGCAACTTCGCGGCGGTCATCACGACGCGCGAGCCCGACGGCGAGACGAGCGAGGACGCGATCCGCGTCAACCACCCCGTCGACCTGGCGGGAGACAAGCTGTACCTGCTGGGCAACGGCTACGCTCCGACGATCACCGTGCGAGACGCCGAGGGCGTCGTACGCTACCGCGACTCGCAGCCCTTCCTGCCCCAGGACACGAACATGACGTCGCTCGGGGTCGTGAAGGTGGCCGACGGGTTTCCCGAACAGCTCGGCATGATCGGATTCTTCTATCCGACGCAGGACGTGCTGCAGTCGGGCGCGTACACCTCGACCTTCCCCGATCTGATCAACCCGGTGCTCACGCTCAACGTCTTCTCGGGGGACCTCGGTATCGACGACGGCACGCCGCGCTCGGTCTACACGCTCGACGTGGGCGACATGACGCAGCTGACCGGCGGAGCATCCGGTGTCGACTCGATCGAGCTGCGCCCGGGCGAGACGGCCGACCTGCCGGACGGGCTCGGTACGGTCACGTTCGAGGACGAGTCCGTGACGAGCGCGTCGGACGCCCCCGTCAAGCGCTTCGCGTCGCTGCAGGTGCACCGCGATCCGTCGGCCGCGTGGGTCCTGGTGTTCGCCGTGCTGGCCCTGCTGGGTCTGCTCACGGCGCTGTTCGTGCCGCGTCGACGCGTGTGGGTGAAAGCGGCCGTGCGTGAGAGCGCGGACGGTCCGCTCATCGATCTCGAATACGCGGGCCTCGCGCGCGGTGAAGATCCCGCCCTACGGGCTGCCGTGACGCAGGTCGCCGATCGGCACATTGCTGCTGTCGGTGCCGCGCTCGGTGCGCACACCCCGGACGTAAACTGAGCCCATGCCCGCAGACGAAACGCTCTCGCTGGACGCCGTCTCGGTGCTCCTGATCTGGACGGCCATCGCGATCTACGCTCTCGCGTTCATCGCCTATGCCCTCGACCTGGCCCGCCGCTCGGCGGCAGCGGTCGATGCTCAGGGGGTGCCCGAATACGCGACGAAGCCCGAACTGGTCGGAGTGGGTACCCGGCTCGGATCCGGTGCGCCGGCCCGATCAGCGGGCTCGACCCCGACCGGATCCGTGACCGCGCCCCCGCGGAAGCCCCGCCAGATGTGGGCCCGGGTCGGTACGGCCCTGACGGTGCTGGCGTTCCTCTTCCACCTCGGCGCCACCATCACGCGCGGCATCGCGGCCGAGCGTGTGCCGTGGTCGAACATGTACGAGTTCTCGATGACGGGGACCCTGCTGATCGTCGCCGTGTACCTGGTCGTGCTGATCCGCTACGACCTGCGCTTCCTCGGCACCTTCATCACGGGCCTGATCGTCATCCTGCTCGCGGGCGTTCTGCTCGGTGGCCTGTACACCGAGGTCGTGCCGTTGATGGACCCGCTGAAGAGCGTGTGGCTCGTCATCCACGTCTTCGTCGCCTCCCTGGGCACCGCGTTCTTCGCGCTCGCGTTCGCCCTGTCGGTCGTGCAGCTCATGCAGGCGCGTCGCGAGCGGCGTGCGGTCGAGGCATCCGAAGCCGCCGCCGACGGAACGATCGATTCGCGCGCGCGCTCCCCGCGCTTCCTCCGCACCCTGCCGACCGCCGACGCACTCGAGAGCCTGGCCTACCGCTTCGCCATCGTCGGCTTCATCTTCTGGACGTTCACCCTGATCGCCGGGTCGATCTGGGCGCAGGATGCCTGGGGTCGGTACTGGGGCTTCGACACCAAAGAGGTCTGGACCTTCGTGATCTGGGTGCTCTACGCCGGATACATCCATGCTCGTGCGACCCGCGGCTGGCGTGGCACGCGGTCGGCGTGGCTCGCGATCATCGGTTTCGCCGCGGTCATGTTCAACTTCACGGTCGTGAACATGTTCTTCAAGGGCCTGCACGCGTACAGCGGCCTGTCGTAAGTCGTCTATCCGTCGTCGTCGTTTGACGGCGGTCCGGACATGTCTCCAGAGAAGAGGCACAGTTTCGGGCAGAGGAGACGACCGTGAATGACGCGCAGGACGACCTCGACGAACGGTTGGCCCAAGCGGCGCCGCGAGACGTCGTCGTGACCTCGGCGGTCGAGGACGAGCTCGCTCGAATGACGGTGGTGTCTCGGACGGACCGCGGCCGAACGAGCGGTGCTCGTCGTCACTTGTCGCGAGCCGCGACCATCGGAATCTCAACGGTTATCGTGCTCGCGACAGCAGGCGCTGCCGCGGCCGCGGTCACCTTCGGCCCGTGGATCTCGGACTGGGCGGACGACCCGGTGGCGACCATCACGTACACGCTTCCCGATGGTGATGTGTGCGAGAGGCGCATGGGCGCCATCGCCGGCGAAGATGCCGAGTTGACGGCCGCCATCGAGGGGATCCTGACGTCCCCGGGCGTCTTCGAGAACCTCGACATCGATGCTGCGATTCACGACATCCGCGCAGAAACAGACTCGACCGAGACTCTGGCGGATGGCACGCAAGTCGATGTGAGTTACGGAACGCCCGGCTACATGACGCCCGACGAAGAGTACGAGTTCGCCGTCACCCGGGCCGTGTTGTCGGAAGTGATGAGCGAACTGGCCGAGATGGGGCTCGGGGACGCGGCTCCCGAACGCTGGGCGGGACTCGCTTTCGAGGGTGAGACTAAGTGCATTCCGGGCGAGCGGTGAACGCCCGCGCGGCGCACGAGCAGCGGATGACGGCGGCGATCGCCGACAATTCCGTCGACCTGCTCCGGTACTTCGCCCGCCGTGTCGGGGCTGACGAGGCCTCGGATCTGATGGCTGAGACGATGATGGCCGCGTGGC
>CAYZEL010000087.1:0-9254 GCA_964477515.1 uncultured Microbacterium sp. | reverse complement strand
CGGCGAAGGCCGCGCCCCGCGCCTCGTCCGGTGGCGCACCCGCGCTGGCCGCGAGCGGCACGAGTGCCGCCGAGGCGCAGGCGACGGCTCGCGGAATGCCCGCCGGATACGGGTGGGGCGATGACCAGTTCGGATGCCTCGTCTCGCTCTGGAACAAGGAGTCGGGCTGGAACTACCAGGCGTACAACCGCTCGAGCGGCGCGACCGGCATTCCGCAGGCGCTTCCCGGAAGCAAGATGGCTTCGGCCGGTGCCGACTGGCAGACCAACCCCGCGACGCAGATCTCGTGGGGCCTCGGCTACATCTCGGGTCGCTACGGCACCCCGTGTGGCGCCTGGTCGCACTCGCAGTCCGTCGGTTGGTACTGATCACGCGTTGATCATCCGACGCACTGCGCCACGCGCACTGCGGGTCAACCCTGCCGCAGGATCTTCTCCATCTTCTTGCCGCGCGCGACCTCGTCGACGAGCAGGTCGAGGTAGCGGATCTTCTGCATCAGGGGGTCCTCCACCTCCTGCACCCGTACCCCGCAGATGGTCCCCGTGATCAGGGCGGCGTTGGGGTTGAGCGTCGCTCCCGCGAAGAACTCCTCGAACGTCGTCCCGTCGACCAGGCGCCGGTCCAGCTCGGCGCGGTCGTATCCGGTCAACCACTCGATGACCTCATCGAGTTCGGCCCGCGTGTGCCCTTTCCGCTCGACCTTCGCGAGGTAGTGGGGATACACCGCCGAGACCGCGGTCGTGAAGATCCGATGCATGCCGTGATCCTAGCCACGCACCGCCGACACGGCGCACACTGGCATCATGTCCGTCACCTCGTGGGTTCTCCACGTCGATCTCGACCAGTTCATCGCCGCTGTCGAGGTGCTGCGTCATCCCGAACTGGCCGGCAAGCAGGTCATCGTCGGCGGTCGCGGCGACCCGACCGAGCGGGCCGTCGTGTCCACCGCGTCGTACGAGGCACGTGAACGGGGTGTCGGATCCGGGATGCCCTTGCGCATCGCCGCTCGCAAGGCTCCTGATGCCATCATCCTGCCCGTGGATCGCGAACCCTACGACGCCGTGTCGGCGGAGGTCATGGCGGAACTGCGTGCCCAGCCCGGAGCGACCGTGCAGGTGCTGGGGTGGGACGAGGCGTTCGTCGGGGTCACGACGGACGATCCCGAAGGCTATGCGCGAGGCATCCAGTCCGCCGTCCTCGCACGCACCGCGCTGCACTGCAGCGTGGGCATCGGCGACACCCTCGTCCGCGCGAAGGTCGCGACCGGGTTCGGCAAACCGCGCGGCGTGTTCCGCCTGACCGCGACGAATTGGCTCGATGTCATGGGCCACCGTCCGACGATCGAACTCTGGGGTGTCGGATCGAAGATCTCGAAGCGCCTCGCGACCCTCGGCATCCGCACCGTCGCCGAACTCGCGACCGCCGACGATGACCTGCTTGCCGCCGAGTTCGGCCCGCGCATGGGCCCGTGGTACGCGCAGCTGGGTCGCGGCGAGGGCGCGAACGAGGTCGACGACACCCCGTACGTGCCGCGCGGGCACTCGCGCGAGACGACGTTTCAGCAGGACCTCGAGACGCGGGACGAGATCGAGGACGCGGCCCGGATGCTGCTCGCCCAGGTGCTCGCGGACGTCGCGGCGGACGCGCGGCCCGTCACCGGGCTGGGTCTCACGGTCCGGTACGCGCCGTTCGTGACGAAGACCTTCACGCGCAAGGTCGCGCCCACGGCGGATGCCTCGCTCGTGACGACGGAGGCGATGGCACTCGTCGCGAAGATCGAGCCCGACAGGCCCGTGCGGCTGCTCGGAATCCGCGCCGAGATGGCGCTGCCGGACGACGCCCGCGAGGGCCACACGCCCACCCGCGGCGGATGGTGACGATCGCCTCTGCGCCGGCCGACTCGGACCCGCGCGGTGCCGGGCGCCACGGCCCCCGGACACCCATCCCGAACCGCCCGGTTACCCCTCGGACGGTCGCGACTCGCCGTTGCGCGCGCGATCCGACGGCGTGTCGCGTCCGTTCGCGAGGTCAGGAAGCCCTAGCCGGCGCCGGGGCCACGCCGCATCCCGGCGAACAGGGCATGCAGCAGCGGCAGCGCCGACACGAACATCAGGACGGTGCCGAACACCGGATCCTCGGGCCGCAGCACGGCCCCGCCGATGAACAACCCGGCGAACAGCACGGCCGACACGACCCGGCGCACCATCCGTTCGAGCCGCGCGACGCGCCGATCGAGCCGCGGGGTGTCCACCGCGATCTCGCCGTCCTGGACGCGTGTCACGAGGTCGTCCAGGCGCCGGGGCAGGCGCACCGCGAGTCCCGCGATCGACAGCGCCTCCTTGCCCACCGCCTGCGCGATGTTGCCACGCTCGTCGCGCAACAGCTGAGCCGCATACGGTTCGACCGAATCCCACAGGTTGAACGCCGGGTTGAGCCCGCTGCAGACGCCCGAGGTGAGGGACGAAGCGCGGATGATCAGCAGGAAGTTCTCGGGAAGCTGGAACGGCAGCGACCGCACCACATCGCCGAACTGGATCGCGAAATCGCGGAACTCGCGCGGGTCGACCTCTTGCAGTTCGGCGAAGCCCATGCCGCCGAACCGCGCGAACAGCGCCGTCATGGCCCGCTCGAGCTCTCCCGTGTCGGCCGAGGGCAGCAGCACCCCGACCTCGCGGATGGCGTCGACCAGCCCGCGTCCGTCCCGCGAAGCGACGGCGATCAGCAGCTGACGCATCCCGCGCCGCAGGCCCGGGGGCACCTCGCCCATCATTCCGAAGTCGATGAAGGTGAAACGCCACGCGGGCGACGAGGGAACCGAGACGGATGCGTCGGCCCCTGCATCCGAGCCCGCGATGGCGCCCGATCCTCCGGCACCGGCGCCCGAGGCATCCGGCATCAGCGTCACGAAGACGTTGCCCGGGTGCGGGTCGGCATGGAAGAAACCGTGGTCGAAGAGCTGGTCGAACATGACGGACGCGAACTCGCGAGCCACCTCGTCGGGGTCGATGCCCGCGGCGCGGAGCCCGTCGTAGTCGTTGATCTTGATCGCGGTGACGTCCTGCAGGGTCAGCACCCGACGGGTCGAGCGCTCCCACACGACCTCGGGCACGGCCACGCGGGGGTCGCTCTCGAAGTCGTGCGCGAAGCGCTCGGCGTTGCCCGCCTCGTGGACGTAGTCGATCTCTTCCAGGCTCGTCACGGCGAACTCTTCGACGAGCGCCGGGGCGTTCACGCGGGTGTAGACGAGACGGATGCGGCTGAGCCATCCGCCGACCTTGCGGAGCGCGGCGAGATCGACGTCGACGATCTGCTGGATGCCGGGCCGCTGGACCTTGACCACGACGGCGTCGAGCCCGGTCTCGGAGGCGTCGACGGCCGACAGTCGAGCGCGGTGCGCCTGCCCGAGGGACGCCGCGGCCACCGGTGTTTCGTCGAACCACGAGAACGCCCGGTCGAGCGGCATACCGAGTTCGGCCTCCGCCGCAGAGCGGATGTGGGCGAACGGCACCGGGGGCACCTCGTCCTGCAGCCCTTCGAGCTCTTTCGTGATCTCGGGTGGCAGAACGTCCAGGCGCGACGACATGAACTGTCCGACCTTGATCATGAGGCCGCCGAGGTCGACGGCCAGCCCGTGGAACGCGCGCGCGAATCGCTTCATGCGCGCGTTGCGCGTGCGCACCGCTATGCGGGCGAGGCCGATGCGAGGCAGGACGAGTTCGAACCACCACGTCTGCGCGAGGAAGCGCGCAGCGAACCGCAGGATGCGCCGATACCGGGCGCGCATGGCACCCGCGTCGTACGCGTCGGTCTCTGGGACGACCGTGCTGTTCACTGTGCCCCTCCGTGACGCCGTCGCGCCGAGGGCACTCCGTTCAGTCCTGGGCGAGGATCGAGTAGAGCTTACGACGCGCGTCTTCGAGCACGGCGACGGCCTGCTGCACCTGCTCGGTCGTTCCGGTGCGAGCGACCTGCGCGGCCGCCTGTGCCAGCTCGACACCGGCCTTGGGGAGGGCCGTCGCGCGTCCGCTGCTCTCGCGGCCGCCGGCTCCGGGCCCGGATGCCTGCCACGGCGCCGGACGCTCGCCCGCGGCATCCGCCTCGGCGCGACCCGCCTCGGTGAGCGCGTAGGTCTTGCGGCCGTTGGCCTCTTCCGCGGTGACGAGTCCCTCGTCGGTCAGGAGCTGCAGGGTCGGGTAGACCGAGCCCGGGCTCGGCTTCCAGCTGCCGCCGCTGCGCTCTTCGATCTCGTGGATGATCTGGTAACCGTGCATGGGGCTCTCGGCGAGCAGGGCAAGAACGGCTGCTCGCACGTCCCCGCGTCCCATGCGGGCGCCGCCCTTGGGCATGACGCGCCGCTCGAACTCTTCGCGCAACTGCTCCATCGCGTCCCAGATTCCCGCGCCGGCCTTGCCGAAGCCGGATCCCAGACCCGAGCCGCCGCCGAATCCGAAGCCGTTCGTTCCGAATGAATCGCTCATGATGACCTCCACGCGGTGTCGATTGCCGCCTATCCAACGATAGTCAACGATATGTCGCTGAGGGTCGTTTCGATACGCGGATGCCTGTGAAGTCGCCGTGTGCTTCGGGACGGCCTCGCGCGCGACAACGGGCCCGTCAGACGGACGCGTCGATGAATTCGCTGAGCAGGCGGTGCGTGTGCGACAACTGCACGATACGGTCGGCCATGTCGTTCCGCACCGCAATCAGCTGCTGCGCGACTTCCCGATGCACCGACGCGGGCGCTTCGCCGGTGCAGGTGAGTACCGATTCGACGACGGGACGAGCGAAACCCAGGCCGAACATGGTGTGGATGACGCTCGCGCGCTCGACCGCGCTGTCGTCGTACTCGCGGTAGCCGTTCCCCCTCCGCTCCGCGTGGATGAGTCCGTGCTTCTCGTAGTAGCGCAACGAACGAGGACTCACTCCGCTTCGTCGACTGAGCTCACCGATGTTCATGCGCCCCTCTTGACCTTGACACGATGTCACAGTTTAGCGTCATCGACGATGAACAACACCGGCACGCTACAGAAGGCACTCTCCATGCGACACACGCTCGATGTCGACGGGATACCCCGGAGCTTCACGGTCCTCGATCGGGGATCGGCGCAGCATCCGCGAGACATCGTCCTGATCTTCCACGGCTCGCGACAGTCCGCGGACATCCATCGCCGCTTCACCGGCGGCGCATTCGATGCGCTCGCCACGGAAGCGGGCGCCGTCGTGGCGTACCTGGACGGATACAAAGGCAACTGGAACGATGCCCGAAGAGAGAGCCGATTCCCGGCGCGGATCGAGGACATCGACGACGTAGCCTTCACACGCGCCGTCATCGCGTGGCTTGCCGAAACCCATGGCGGCGATCCGGACCGCGTGTTCGCCATCGGGTACTCCAATGGCGGCCAGATGGTCATGCGACTCCTGCACGAGTCGCCGACCGTCATCGCCGGCGCCGCCGTGATCGCGGCCACGATGCCCGCGCCCGAGAGCTTCGTGGATCCGTCGCCCGGTTCGTCGCCCAGGCCGACCCCCGTGCTGCTCGTCCACGGCACCGCCGACCCCATCGTCCCCTACGGCGGAGGCAGGATGCGCGGGTGGGCACGGCTCGTCTTCAAGGTCGGCGGCACGAGCTGGTCGGTACCACGCACCGCGGAGTATTTCGCCGAGAGGAACGGTCTGACGGCCGCCCCTCGGACGCGTCGCGTGTCCCCGGAGGACACGGGGTCGCGACTGTGGGTCTCACGAACCGAGTACCGAGAGAACGCTCGGCCCCCCGTCGAACTCTTCATGGTGCACGGCGGAGGTCACACGATCCCCGGACCGAAGAAGGCGCCCGTGATCATCGGGCGGACGAGCAACGACATCTCCGTCGCGCACGAGGTGGCGCGATTCTTCGGGATCGGAACACCGTGACGGCGTCAGGCCATCTCGGTGACGCCGAGGATGCGCAGCGCGTCGGGCACCGCCTGGTCGGCGCGCCCGCGGATGTGCTCGGTATCGAGGCTCGCCACGGGGTGCTGCACCATGACGAACTGGAATCCCGGAAAGCCCTGCACCTCGGCCATCGCGCGACCCGACATCGCGAACGAGTCGGAGGTGATGCTCACGGTCGGGATGCCCGCGCGTTCGAACATGATGCCGTCGGCCACGGTCGCCGCGCTGCAGGACCCGCAGTCGCCGACAGCCGTGATGACGATGTCGACCTCGGAGACGATCTGCTGGAAGAGCTCGTCCTTGACGGGCGTGCCGAAGTAGTCCTTGACGTAGTGCTTGATCTCGCCGATCCCGTAGTCGCGCTTGAGATCGGCGGCGATCTCGTCGAGCAGCAGCGTCGAGTTCGGCTTGGTGTTGTCGAGCAGTCCGACCGTCAACCCCTTCAGGGTCACGGGGCGCGGCGACAGGGTGCCGTCACTGGCACCCTCGGCTGCGCCGGTCGGGTCGAGGAGCGCTTCGCGGGTCGAGGTGGTCATCCGGTTCCTCCGTAGGTCTCGGCGATCCGCCGTGGGTCGCCGCGTTCTACGGTGCCGCGCCGCCTCCCGGCAGCGCAGGCGGATTTTCACCTGCCGGAAAGGCACGCGGGGCGCGGCCCTCGTTGTACCGGCCGAACACGCTCGCGGCCAGGCTCAGCGTGAAGCATCCGAGCATCCCGAGCGTCATCGGCAGTGCCGTGTCGGGTCCCGCGAGCCCGCCGATGGGAGCCGCCAGGGCACCGAGCGCGAACTGCACACAGCCCATGAGCGCGGCGCCGGACGCCGCCGCGAACGACACGCGACCGAGGGTCAGCGTCGTGGCGTTGGCCATGACCCCCGCGACCGCCGCACAGCTGACCACGATCAGCACGGCGTAGAGCGGGACGGAAAGCGCGTCCAGCGCGGTGATGACGACGAGCGCCGCGGCCGTGGCGATCGCAATCGCGAGGTCGATCGCGAGCATCCGGCGCGGGCCGTAGCGGGCCGACAGGGGTGCGTTCGCCCATCCGCCCGCGAAGACCGACAGGCCGTAGGCGGTGAAGATGAGCCAGAAGCCCCAGGGACTCAGGCCCAGCACGTCCTGCGCGACGAAGGATGTCGCGTTGACGTACACGGTGAGCCCCGCGAAGACGAAGGCCATGGTGAGCGCGAAACCCACGTACGCGGGATCTCGAAGCAACCGCCCGTACGCGCCGACCATCGACCCGATCCGGAACGGGGCCCGTCGCGCCGCAGGCAGGCTCTCGGGGATGCAGGCGACCGCGAGGACGAGGTAGCCCACGCTCGCGACCACCGTGCCCACGAGGATCGCGTGCCAGCCGGAGAACTCCAGCAGGCCGGTGCCCGAGAGCGAGGCGAGCAACGGACCGACCGCCAGAGTGCCGATCAGGATGCTGTAGGCGCGCGTGACCTGCGTGCCCACGCCGACGTCCGAGACGATGGCGCGGACGATGACGACGCTCGCCGCCGCGCCGAGACCCTGCAGCACGCGTGCGACGATCATCACCTCGAGCGTGGGCGCCGCCGCGACGAACGCGCTCGCGGCCGTGAGCACGACGAACGAGAGGACGAGCACACGTCTCCGGCCGAGGCTGTCCGAAAGCGCTCCGACCACGAGCTGGCCGACCGCGACGCCCAGGAAGAATGCCGTGAGCGCGAGCTGGATGCCGACGATGTTCGTGCCGAGATCGTCGGCCATGACGCCGAGCGCCGGCAGGTACATGTTCGCGACGATCGGGTTCAGCGTCATCAGCACGCAGAGGACGACGAGCAGCCCGGGAGTGAGTCGTGGTCCCCCGCCGCTCACGTCGCCATCGCCGTCGCCGTCGCCATCGCCGTCGCCTCCGCCGAGTCGGTCGGTCGAGCCCATCCGCGCACCTCCTCGTCGCGCCATCAATTTACGCATTGCGACCTATCGTCCGCAATGCGTACACTCGAAGGCGTCGCATCCGTCCGGCCATGTCCGGATGCCCCACCGCGACGAGAGGACAACGATGCCCGCACTACGCAGCAACCTGCCACCGACGTCAGCGCTCGCGATCGCTCGCCGCGCGCACTACACGGCCCTCGGAATCCCCAAAGCCGACTGGGAGAAGCCGAAGGTCGCGATCGTCAACACCTCCTCCGACCTCGCCGCGTGCTTCTCGCACCTGGACGAGGTCGCCGCGCGGCTCAAGCACGACCTCCGTGATGCGGGCCTGCTCCCGTTCGAGATCCGCACGACCGCGCCGAGCGACTTCGTCACGAGCGCGGGGCGGGCGGGACGCTACATCCTGCCGAGCCGCGACCTGATCGTCGACGACATCGAGGCCGCCGTCGAGGGTGCGAAGCTCGACGCGATGATCTGCCTCTCGTCGTGCGACAAGACGACCCCGGGGCACCTCATGGCGGCCGGACGACTCGACATCCCGACGATCATCATCCCCTGCGGATACCAGCACTCCGGCCTCGCGGAGGGTCGCACGGCCGACATCGAAGAGATCTTCCTGCACGCGTCCAAGGCCGCCGTGACCGGCGAGCCGACGGATGACCTCGAGCTGCTCGCCGAGGACGCCATCCTCAGCCCGGGCGTGTGTGCGGGCCTCGCTACCGCGAACTCGATGCACATCCTCGCGGAGGCGCTGGGAATGGCGATGCCCGGATCGGCACCCGTCCGCGCCCTGAGCGAGCCGATGTGGGAGACGGTTCGCCGCTCGGCCCACGCCCTCGCGGCCCTCATCGAGAACGACGTCCGCCCGCGCCAGATCATCACCGAAGGCTCGGTGCGCAACGCGGTGCGCACGATGCTCGCCATCGGCGGTTCGATGAACACGATCAAGCACCTGCAGGCGATCGCCATCGAGTCGGGACTCGACGTCGACGTCTGGGAGATGTTCCGCCAGCTCGGACGCGAGACCCCGCTGCTCTGCTCGGTGCGTCCCAACGGGCCGCGCATCACGGAGGAGTTCGAGGATGCCGGGGGCGGCGCGACGATCATCCGCGAACTCCTCCCCCTCCTCGACGGCGATCAGCTCACGGTGACCGGCGCGACGATCGCCGAGAACGCGGCGCTCGCGAAGCCCGCCGACGGAGACGTCATCCGATCGATCGACGATCCGTTCGGAACCGACCCGGCGATCAGCGTCCTCAAGGGCACCCTCGCTCCCGGCGGCGCCGTCGCCAAACGACCCGTGCCCGACCCCGGTCCGCACACCTTCCGCGGTCCCGCGCGCATCTTCGGCACGCGCGAAGAGGCCATCGCGGCCATCTCGAGCGGCCGCCTGCGGGAGGGCGACGTCGCGGTGATCC
>CAYZEL010000086.1:2465-9328 GCA_964477515.1 uncultured Microbacterium sp. | reverse complement strand
GGGAAATACGCCTGAGGGTGGTTTAGGATGCGCCGGGGAATGGCCGTCCGTGGCCACACCGGCAGACCGACCGCGAGCACCAGCGTCAGCCCGCCCCAGAGCCCGACCGCCGGCGGCAGCACCAGTTACGCCAGATGCTCCACTCCGAAAGCCGGCCGCAAAGGACCGAAGAGCGCGAGGCCACCGATCCACGCGATCGCGAGGAACGCCGGCAGCGACAACCACCACGCGACGCGCACGAAGCCCGCGACCCGATCCGGCACGGGTTCGGGCCGACGACGCGCGAGCCACCACACGGCCCACACGCCGATGATCAGCAATCCGAGCGCAGACGACCCGTACTGCAGCCACTTGTAACCCGCGAGCGGGCCCCACTTCTCGGCCAGCGCCGGGAATGCGAGCAGGCCCCACCTGTCGAGGTGCGTGAACAGGTCCCACGCGATGTGGCTCGCGACTCCCACGCCGAGTGAGAGAGCGAGGAGCAGGATGCCCGCCGGCGAGATCTCCCCCGATGCGGCGCCGGCGCGGTGGCGCGCGAAGGTCTCGCGCGCGGAGGCGCGGGCCCCGGCATCCCACCCGGCCGGAAGCCGTTCGGCCAGCGCCCTCGGCACGAGGTCTCGCGCGGCGGGCCGCAGCACACACCGCCAGACGAGCAGCAGCACGAGCGCGACGACCACCGTGACAGGAAGCCAAGACCAGGTGTGCGCGACCGAATACCGCAGTCCGAAACCGCGCAGGAAGATCGGCAGGTCCGGCGTCATCGCACCGATCGCGATCGCCGCGGGCACGAGCGGAGTCCGCACGAACGGCAGCGCGATGACCGCGTGACTCGGGGTGAACGGCATCCGACCGTCAGCCCTCGGTCACCGTTCGGAGGGCGATCATCGGACGAAGACGCCCGCCAGGGTCTTCTTGCCCCGACGGAGCACGGAAACCCCGCCCGGAAGGGCGCCCGAGACGACGGCGGATTCGTCGGCCACCCGCTCGCCGTCGAGACTGACGCCGCCCTGCGTGATCGCTCGACGCGCTTCGGACAGACTCGCCACCAGACCGGTTTCGACGAGCGCGCGAACGATGTCCGTGCCGGGCGGCAGCTCGGCGTGCGGCAGCTCGCGCAGGGCGGATTCGAGCGTCGCCGCGTCGAGGGCCATCAGGTCGCCGCCCTGGAAGAGCGCCTCGGATGCCGCGATCACGGCGGCCGTCGCATCCGTTCCGTGCACGAGAGCGGTGACCTCGAGTGCCAGCCGCTTCTGCGCCTCGCGGCGGAACGGCTCGGTCTCGACGAGCTTCTCGTACCGCTCGATCTCATCCCGGCCGAGGAAGGTGAAGATCTTCAGCCGCGCGATCACGTCGGCATCGAGCGTGTTGAGCCAGAACTGGTAGAACGCGTACGGGCTGCACATCTCGGCATCCAGCCAGATCGCGTTGCCCTCGCTCTTGCCGAACTTGGTGCCGTCGCTGTTCGTGATCAAGGGCGTACCGAGCGCGTGCACCGAGACGCCCTCGACACGGTGGATCAGATCCACGCCGCTCGTGAGGTTGCCCCACTGGTCGCTGCCGCCGGTCTGCAGGACGCAGCCGTACTCGCGGTAGAGCTCGAGGTAGTCCAGTCCCTGCAGGATCTGGTAGCTGAACTCGGTGTAGCTGATGCCGGCCTCGGAATTCAGCCGGGCGCTCACGGCATCCTTCTTGATCATCGTTCCGACGCGGTAGTGCTTGCCGATCTCACGCAGGAAGTCGATCGCGGTGAGCGGCGCGGTCCAGTCCAGGTTGTTCACCATGCGCGCGGCGTTGTCGCCGTCGAAGCTCAGGAACCGCTCGACCTGCGCCCGCAAGCGCTCGACCCATTCGCTGACGGTCTCGCGAGTGTTGAGGGTGCGCTCGGCCGTCGGCCGCGGGTCGCCGATCAGACCCGTCGATCCGCCGACCAGCCCCAGCGGACGATGCCCCGCGAGTTGCAGCCGACGCATCGTGAGGAGTTGCACGAGGTTACCGAGGTGCAGGCTCGGCGCCGTCGGGTCGAAGCCGCAGTAGTACACGATCGGATCGCCGCCGAGCATCTCGCGGAGGGTCTCGGCATCGGTCGAAACGTGGACGAGCCCGCGCCAGACGAGGTCGTCCCAGACGTTGTCGAAGGCGGGATCGCGCACGGGAGCGGTCGCGGTGAGGGCATCGGATGGCACGTCTTCGAGGTTATCAGCGGCCCACCGGACGCCCGGACGGGCGTGATCGGCGATGTTCACGCGCCGACGGACCCGAGCACCCACCACACGAGGAAGGCCGCCGCGAGGGCCGTGACCCAGCTGACCATGCTGCCCACGAGGAAGTACTCGGCACGGTCGCCGTTTTCGCCGTCCCGCGAGATCTCGGGGAATCGGACGATGCCTTTCGCGGCGATGACGGCCGCGAGCAGCGTGTAGGCGCCGGTGAGGGTGAGCGCGAAGACGAGCAGGCGCTCGAGGGGCCCGATCAGTCGGCCACCCTTGAGCGCCGATGCCCGCGCCGCCGGCGGCGGTGGCGGAAGGAGCGGTGCGCCCGGGACATCCCTCATCGCGCCTTCTTCGGGCGGACGTATGACGCGCTCGAGCGCGAGAGCAGCGCGCACGATGACGTTGCCCGACTCGAGCAAGAACACGATGGTTCCGCCGAGGAGGAGCATGTCGGCGGCGGACAGCGGACCGAGGGGCGACGAGATGGGCGGCAGATCGGCGAGCACTCCCCCGCCCGCACCATCCGGCGAACCGCTGAGCAGTGCGCCGTCGCCGACCAGAATGCCGCCGAAACACACGACCAGCAGCCCCATCATGGGCCAGGCGCCGGCCCGACCACCGCCCGTGTGCGGGACGAGCCACACCCACACTCCGGCGGACACCAGAGCGACGACGATAGCGAGCGGCGCCGCCGCGCAGACACCGATCGTGATGACGACGAGTCCCACGACGGCGAACCCGATCCAGCGACGGGCGGGCGCGGACACGCGCACGAAGGCGCGCACCAGGTCTGCCGCACCGATCGCGAGCAGTACGAGGCCGGTGAGGGTCACGATCCCGCCCGATGAGTCAACGCGTGGAAACCTTCGACGATCGCGGAGGCCCCGGCCCCGGTGAGAGCCTGAGAAACGGCGGACTGCGTGATGCCCTCGCTCCGGGCAAGGTCCTTCTGCGAACGATCCAGGCAGCGCCCGAGAGTGAGGCGGCGTGTGCGTTCCGACATCGACGTGACGATCTGGTCGCGCGCCAGCAGGTAGGCGTTGGCGAGCGGCACGGACATCGACATACCGTCAGTCTCGTCGGCACCACCGACAACCCAGGCGCGTGCGCTCGGCGCGGCGCGGCGCTGCTTCGCATGGACCGTATCGATGGCCTCGCGCGCTGCCCACCACGCGGGCCCCTCGGGGATCTCGCCGGCGGCGGTACGGATGGGCGCGAGCGGTCCGATCCCGATGCCGAACCGGAACGCCACACCATCCGGAAGCGTCAACTGCAGCAGCAGCGTCGAGGCCAGGGCAGCGTCGAGCGTGTCGTAGACGGCCTGTTGTTCGTCACCCGCCGTCGCACGGAAGGGTTGCCGGGCGAGGGGGAAGTCGTGCTCCGTCGCGGCGATGGCGTCGTCGAGCGTACGCTGGGCGGATTCGCGGTCGTCAAGACGGCGAGATCCGATGATGTCAGCGATCACGGCTATGGGCATGGCATAACCATATCGCTTATTATCTGAGAATATAAGCTAAATACTTATTTGCAAGGAATATCAGTGCGGGTTCGTCCGTCCGGACCGACAGGCGGAGGCCGAGCGGCTCAGAGGCCGAGCGCGTGGCTCGCGGCCTGTGCCCGCGCAACGAGCTCGGCTCGCTGCTCGGTCACCCGCACGGGCGCCGTGCCACCGACTCCGGACCGGCTCGCGACCGAACCCTCGATCGTGAGGACCTCGCGCACGTCGGGCGTGAGCAACGGCGAAACCTCGGCGAAGAGCTCGTCCGAGGCATCATCGAGCCCGATGCCCCGCTGCTCGCACGCGCGCACGAGCGCGCCCGAGATCTCGTGCGCATCGCGGAACGGCACGCGCCGACGTACGAGCCAGTCGGCCACATCGGTCGCGAGCGAGAACCCCTCGGGAGCGAGCCGAGCCATCCGTTCGGTGTCGAACCGCAGCGTCGCGATCATCCCGGCGATCGCGGGAAGCAGCACTTCGAGCGTCGCGACCGCGTCGAACACGGGCTCCTTGTCCTCTTGCAGGTCGCGGTTGTACGCCATCGGCAGGCCCTTGAGCGTCGCGAGCAGCCCGGTCAGGTCGCCGATCAGGCGCCCCGCCTTGCCGCGCGTCAGCTCGGCGATGTCCGGATTCTTCTTCTGCGGCATGATGCTCGAGCCCGTCGAATACGCATCGTCGAGCGTGACGAAGCCGAACTCGCGCGTGTTCCACAGGATGATCTCTTCGGCGAAGCGCGACAGGTCGATGCCGATCATGGCCGCGATGAACGAGAACTCCGCGACCACATCGCGTGCGGCGGTGCCGTCGAGCGAGTTCTCGGAGGGACGATCGAGGCCGAGTTCGCGGGCCACAAGCGCGGGATCGAGGCCCAGGCTCGACCCCGCGAGCGCTCCCCCGCCGTACGGCGACACGGCGGCGCGGGCGCGCCAGTCGCGCAGGCGTTCGAGGTCGCGCACGAGCGGCCACGCGTGGGCCTGCAGGTGATGGGCGAGCAGGATCGGCTGGGCGTGCTGCAGATGCGTCCGACCCGGCATGATTGCGGATCCCGCGGCCTCGGCCTGCGAGACGAGGGCATCGATGACGCGCAGGATGTCTCGGGCGATGACCGTCGCATGATCGAGCAGATACATCCGCACGAGCGTCGCGATCTGGTCGTTGCGGCTGCGTCCGGCGCGTAGACGCCCGCCGAGTTCGGCACCCGCCCGCTCGATCAAGCCCCGCTCGAGGGCACCGTGCACGTCCTCATCGGCCTCCGCGGCGACGAAAGCGCCCGAGGCGACGTCTGCGGCCAGGGCATCGAGGGCGGCGTACATCGCGGCGAGCTCATCCGACTCGAGATACCCCGCCGCGGCGAGCGCCGCGGCGTGCGCCTTCGAGCCGGCGATGTCGTAGGGCGCGAGCACCCAGTCGAAGTGCGTCGAGCGACTCAGCGCGGCCAGTTCGGGCGACGGACCGCCCGCGAATCGTGCGCCCCAGAGCGCGCCCTCGTTCGTGCCCTGCGCCTTGTCGTTGCTCACGAGTCCACCCTATCGACGGCATGTTGCGCGGCCCGCCCGCGGGGGCCCACCAGGCGTGACACGCGGTCGAGCACCCATTCGAGGGGTCCGCGCCCCACGAGCAGTGCCCACAGTGTGCAGGCGACCACGGTCCAGACGACGAACGGCACGAACGGATCGGTGTCGCGGAAGGCCCCGAGCGTTGACTCGCCGGCTTCGGGTGTCGGCTGCAGCACCCACCAGACGACGATCTGACCGGCGTATGCGGTGAGCGGCATCGAACCGACCGCCCGCAGGGGCAGGGCGAGCCAACCGATCGGACCGATCGATCCCTCGTCGTCATCCGGCGTGCGCCACCACGGCCTCGTGAGGAGCAGGCAGAGGCCCACCACGGCGACCGCGAATCCGCCCGAGCCGAACACCTCGAACACCCCGTCGGAGTGCGGATCGGCGGTCCAGACCAGCGCGAGATAAGTGTCGGGCGTTGCGGGCACGGCGGCGGCCAGGGTGTACGCGACGATCGCGAGAGCCGCTCCCACGACCACGAGGGCGACCTGCGTCCGGAGCGCCCGCACATCGAGGCGACCGACACCGAGGCCGGCGACGACGAAGGCGATCCATACCGTGAACGGATAGTTGAAGCCGATCAGCAGACCGAGATCAGCCCCGAGCGGGGTGTCCCAGAACGGCATCTGATAGATGAGGGCCTGCACCCAGGGCATCACGAGCCCGAGCACTGCGGCGAGCGCAAACAGGAGTACGGGTCGCACACCCAGCAACGGCAGCACCAGCAGGAACAGGATGGCGTACGCCGGCAGGATGACGAAGACCGGCACCTGCGTCAGGATCAGCAGCACGCCGATCACCCAGATGCAGAGAGCGCGCAGCGCGAGCCGAGCAGACGCCCGCTCCCGCGCCGCGCCGCTCACCGGCGCCCGCCCCCCGGTGAGGAGCGCGATGGAGATCCCCGCGAGGGTCGCGAACAGGATCGACGAACGCCCGTTGACCACGTCCGTCCAGGTCGAGGGATCCGCGATGTCGAACGGATCGATCCACAGCAGGTGCGCTGCGAACATCCCGATCACGGCCAGACCGCGCGCGAGATCGAGTCCGGCTATTCGGCGCGGGCCGTTCAACCGGCGCCAGTTCTCGGAGAGCAGGGAGCGTTTCGGCGCGCTGCGCTCGCTCAACGGGCGACCTCGATCAACGCGCGACCTCGCTCAGGCCTGCCGCAGCAACCACACCAGCAGGGCCTTCTGCGCGTGAAGCCTGTTCTCGGCCTCGTCCCAGACGACGGACTGCGGGCCATCGATCACGTTCGCGTCGACCTCGTACCCACGGTCGGCGGGCAGGCAGTGGATGAAGATCGCGTCGGGACGCGCGAGCGACATCGTCTCTTCCGTCACCTTGTAGGCACCCAGATCACGCAGGCGCGCGATCTTCTCCTCCTCCTTGCCCATCGACACCCAGGTGTCCGTGACGATGATGTCGGCCCCCGCTGCCGCCTCGAGCGGATCGGTGTGGATCTCGACCGAGCCGCCCGTCCGGGCGGCGATGCGGTCGGCGTCGGCGACGACGTCCTCGCGAGGCGAGTATTCCTCCGGCGATGCCACACGCACGTGCATCCCGGCGGTCGCACACGCCAGCACATAGGAATGC
>CAYZEL010000086.1:0-2455 GCA_964477515.1 uncultured Microbacterium sp. | reverse complement strand
AAACCCGTGGATGGGTCTTAAACACCTGGTTGGACTCCATCACCAACCGTGTTTGCTCAACGAGTTCGTCGATTGGAAAGGCATTGCCGAGGTAGGGGCTGGAGAAACTGTGAACGAACACGTCCGGAGCGCCGAAAGCGGCTTCCGCAGCTACCATGTCCGGCCAGTATGAATTGGTTTGATCATTCGTCCAAGTGCTCTTGCCATCGCCGAAGAACGTCAGCGTCAGACCCTTCAACTCCCCCTTGTGCTCGCGGATCGTGAGCAGGTCGGCGAGCAGCTGGCACGGGTGGAAGTCGTCCGACAGCGCGTTGACGACCGGCACCCGCGTGTCCTTGGCCATCTCTTCGAGCCCCGCCTGCGCGTAGGTGCGCCAGACGATCGCCGCGACCTGGCGCTCGAGCACGCGCGCCGTGTCGGCGGGGGTCTCCTTGCCGCCGAGCTGGCTGTTCGCGGTCGAGATGATCAGCGGCGTTCCGCCGAGATCGGCGATGCCGACGGCAAACGAGACGCGCGTGCGGGTCGAGGACTTGTCGAAGATCACCGCGACGGTCTGGGGTCCGGCGAGCGGCTTCTGCGCCCAGCGATCCTTCTTCAGCTCGATCGCGAGGTCGAGGATCTCGGCCTGTTCGGCCGCCGTGATGTCGTCGTCGCGCAGGAAGTGGCGGGTCATGCGGGAACCTCCGTGGGGGTGGGCTCGGATGCGGATGCGGCATCCTCGGAATCGTCGATCAGGAGGGCGTCGGCCACGGTCGCCAGGGACGCGGTGAAGAGCTCGAAGAACTCGGCCACCTCGGCGTCGCCGATCGTCAGGGGCGGCGCGAGGCGGATGGTCTCGTCGTTCGCGGCGTTGACGATCAGGCCGTGCTCCTGTGCCGCGGCGACGACGGCCTTCGCGACCGGATGCGCCAGCGCGACGCCGATCAGCAGGCCCTGGCCGCGCGTCCCCGCAATGAGCGGAGACCCCAGGCTTTCGATGCCGGCCCGCAGCTCCGCACCGCGCGACGCCGCGTTCTCGACGAGTCCCGCCCGCTCGATCTCGCCGAGCACGGCTCCGGCGACGGCCGTGCCGAGGGCATTGCCGCCGAAGGTCGAACCGTGCGTGCCGGGGTAGAACAGGTCGCTCGCCGCGCCGTACGTGATGAGCGCCCCGATCGGGAAGCCCCCGCCGATGCCCTTGGCGACCGTGATGGCGTCGGGCGTGATGCCCGCGTGCTGAAAGCCGAACCAGCGCCCCGTGCGTCCCGCGCCCGTCTGGATCTCGTCGATGATCAGCAGCGCGCCGTGCTTCTCGGTCAGGTCTCGGGCCGCGCGCAGGTATCCCTCGGGCAGTTCGACGACGCCGGCCTCGCCCTGGATGGGCTCGACGACCAGGGCCGCGACATCGCCCACGGCGAAGGCATCCGTGAGCGCCTCGATCGCCACCGGGAGGTGTTCGACACCCGGAACCATGGGCAGGAAGTCGGCCTGCATCGCGGGCTTACCCGTCATGGCGAGCGTGCCCATCGTGCGCCCGTGGAACGCGTTCTCGAGCGTCAGAATGCGCGTCAGCCCGGTCTTCTTGCCGTGCAGGCGGGCGAGCTTGAAGGCCGCCTCGTTGGCCTCGGCGCCGGAGTTGCCGAAATACACGCGTCCCGCCTCACCCGTTCCCGCGAGCCGCTTCAGGCGCGCGGCGAGTTCGAGTTGCGGGGGCGTCGCGAAGTAGTTCGACACGTGCGCGAGCGTCGCCGCCTGCGTGCTGATCGCCTCGACGAAGACCGGATGCGCGTGCCCGAGCGAATTGACCGCGATACCGGCCAGGAAATCGAGGTAGCGGCGACCCGAGTCATCCCACAGCGAACACCCCTCGCCGCGGACGAACAGCGCGAGCCGATCGCCGAAGCTGCGCACCAGGTCCTTGCCCGCGTCATCCTGCCAACTCATCCCGCCACCACCTCTGTTCCGATTCCTTTGTGTGTGAAGACCTCGACCAGCACCGAGTGCGGCACGCGACCGTCGATGATCGCCGCCGTCCTGACGCCGCCCTCGACCGCGTCGAGACACGCCTGCATCTTGGGGATCATCCCCGACTCGAGGCTGGGCATCATGTCACGCAGTCGAGACGACGTGAGGTGCGAGACGAGCGAATCGCGGTTCGGCCAGTCGGCGTAGAGCCCGGGCACGTCCGTCAGGACGATGAGCTTGGCCGCGCCGAGAGCCACGGCGAGGGCGGAGGCCGCGGCATCCGCGTTCACGTTCAGCGACTGGCCGGGGCGGTCGAGGTCGGGGGCGATGCTCGAGACGACGGGGATGCGCCCCGCCTCGAGGTGGTCGTGGATCGCGGTCGGATCGACCTCGACGACATCGCCGACGTTTCCGAGATCGTGCTCGACGCCCTCGATCGTCACACCGCGGCGACGTCCGCCGAAGAGTCCGGCGTCCTCACCGCTCAGACCGCTCGCGAACGGGCCGTGCG
>CAYZEL010000085.1:0-9472 GCA_964477515.1 uncultured Microbacterium sp. | reverse complement strand
GTTCAGCACGGTAACGAGGGAGGCAGATGATGAATTGGCTACGGTTGGTGTGGTCGATCGGCGCCAGGAACCCGTACTCACCCTTCGGGCGGCCCGCCAGCCCGAGCGCGACGTTCGTGATGACCTCGTTCGCGTTCATGTTGGTCGACGTGCCCGCTCCGCCCTGGATGACGCCGACCACGAACTGGTCATGGAACTCGCCGTCGATGATGCGCTGGGCGGCGCGGTCGATCAACTCGGCCTTCTCGGCGTCGAGCACGCCGATGTCGCGATTGGCGCGTGCGGATGCCTGCTTGACCATCGCCAGAGCACGCACCAACTCGGGATAGACCGAGATGGGCCGCTTGGCGATCGGGAAGTTCTCGAGCGCGCGTGCGGTATGGATGCCCCAATACGCGTCGATGGGGATCTCGAGGCTTCCGAGCGAATCGGTCTCGGTGCGAGTACGGGGCTCTGCGTCCACGTCCATGTGGGTGGCCATGTGTTGTCCTTGTGGGTCGATCACGGCGGATAGCTGGATGCCCCGAGCCTACCCGCGACGGATGCCGGGCCCGGCGCGATACGCGTCGAGTCCGGCATCCTGCGCACCCCCGGGATCAGCGGTTCAGCGGCGACATGTCGGCGTAGCGGTCCCCGACCGGCGTGCCCACCTCGCCGAGCGCCGCGATCTGCGCGTCCGAGAGCTCAACCGCATCCGCCGCGACGTTCTCTTCCAGCGCGGCGATGCGGCGCGTGCCCGGGATGGGTGCGATGTCGTCGCCCTGCGCGAGCAGCCAGGCCAGTGCCACCTGCGCGGGGGTCGCGCCCACCTCCCCCGCGACGGCCTCGACCCTCTCCACGATCGCGAGGTTGGCCTCGAGGGCGTCACCGGCGAAACGCGGGTTGGAGCGGCGGAAGTCGCTCTCGTCGAGCTGGTCGAGCGAGCGGATGGCTCCGGTCAGGAAACCTCGCCCGAGGGGCGAATAGGGCACGAAACCGATGCCGAGTTCGCGGACCGTGGGCAGGATCTCGGCCTCGGGGTCGCGCGTCCAGAGCGAGTACTCGGTCTGGAGGGCCGTGACGGGGTGCACGGCGTGCGCCCGGCGGATGGTGGCGGGCGCGGCTTCGGACAGTCCGTAATGCAGGATCTTGCCCTCGGCGATCAGCTCCGCGAGTGCGCCGACCGTCTCCTCTATGGGGGTCGCGGGGTCCATGCGGTGCTGGTAGTAGAGGTCGATGTGGTCCGTGCCGAGACGGCGCAGCGACCCCTCGACCGAGAGGCGGACGTTGGCGGCGCTCCCGTCGAGCCCGCCGGTGTCGTCTACCGTGTGCCGGATCGTGCCGAACTTGGTCGCGATCACGACGTCGTCGCGTCGTCCCGCGATCGCCCGCGCCAGCAGCTCTTCGTTCAGGTACGGTCCGTAGATCTCGGCCGTGTCGAGGAAGGTGACCCCGAGTTCCAGCGCGCGATGGATGGTGCGGATCGCACCTTCGTCGTCACGGGCGGCACCCGTGTAGAACGCGCTCATGCCCATGAGGCCCAGCCCGATACGGCCGATGACCGGTCCGTCCGTTCCCAGCGTGATCTTCTTCATGCGTTCGCTCTCATTTCTTCGTAGATGGCGATCTTGATGTCGATGGCGGCGAGACTCGCCGAGATGTCGTCGAGCTGGTTCAGCACCTTGACGCGGTGCCGGACGAGCAGTTCGCGGCGCGCGTCGACGGTCTCGTCACCGCGGCGGAGCAGGTCGGTGTACTCGCGGATCGTCGCGATGGGCATGCCGGTCGACCGCAGCCGCGTCAGGAATTGCACCCAGGCGATGTCGGCGTCGCCGTAGCGACGGTGCGTCGACGAGGCACGCTCGACCGGATCGAGCATGAGCCCCGCGCGTTCGTAGTAGCGCAGAGTGTGCGTCGAGAGTCCCGTCGCGGCGGCCGCATCCGAGATCGCGACGCCGTCCCGGTTGGGTGCCGGGTCATGAGTGAGGGTCATGCCCCCACGCTAGAACTTCGAGCGCACTCGAAGTCAAGCGTTCGGAGCGACGCCTCGATCGGGTTTGCGCGAGAAGGCCTCGAGACGTTCCGCGGCGGTGAGTCGGGACATCCGCTCGTACCACTCCGGGCCGAAGAAGTCGCCGTCCGTCGAACCCGCGAGGGGCACGACCGAGTGCGTGATCGTGTCGTCGTAGACGTGCACGAGGTGGAACGACTGCCCGGCGTCCATGCCATTGACCGACAGCGCGGGGCGCGCGATGTCCATCGTGTAGCACGTGGCCGCCGCGACGCTGACCGGGACACCGGCGAAGGTTCCGCTCGTCGAGTAGTGCAGGTGACCGGCGAGAATCGCGCGGACGTCGCTTCCCGCGATGACCTCGGCGAGGCGCTCCTGCCGCTGCAGTTCGAGGATGCCGAAGAGCGGCACATGGCTCGGCAGCGGAGGATGGTGCAGCGCGAGGATCGTGCCGAGCGGCGCCGGATCGGCGAGTCTGGCGCGCAGCCAGTCCAGCTGCATGTCGTCCAGATCGCCGTGGTGCCAGCCCGGCACGCTCGTGTCGAGGGCGAGCAGGCGCAGCCCGCCGAGGTCCCACTCCCCCAGCACGGGCTCCTCCGTGGGCTCGAGTCCGAGCAGCCCGCTGCGGAGCGCCGGGCGTTCGTCGTGGTTTCCCGCGACCCAGGCCACGGGGCATCCCCACTCCCGCGCCACGGGCTCGACGATGGCGCGCAACCGCGCGTACGCCTCGGGCTCACCGAGGTCGGTCAGGTCACCCGTGAAGACGAGCGCGTCGGGCGTGAGGCCGAGCTCGACGACCCGCTCCATCGTTCGGCGAAGGTTCGTCTCGGTGTCGTAGCGACCGCCGAGCGGCACGTTCCCGGCGAGCAGATGGGTATCGCTCAGGTGGATGATCGTGCGCTTCGCGGGCGGGTGCTGCCCGAAGGCGACGGATGTCTCGGTCACCCGCCCAGCCTATGGGGAGGTCCGGACGAACCTCCATCGCGCCGTGGACAGTCCGGCGGTGCGGCGCACGACGCTCAGTGCCCGACCACGATGAGGACGAGGCCTGCGAGCACGGCAGCGGCGGCGAGGCCGAAGCATCCGTACGCCGCCCACAGCGCGACGAGGCGCTGCCCGTCGGTCAGCGGACTCTTCTTGGCGGCCTTCGCCGCGGCCTTCTCTGCGCGACGAGCCTCTTTCGCGCTGACGACCGCGATCGCGTCGGTGAAGTCGGCGGGTGCCACGACCGGCGAGCGCCCCGCGCGGACGAGCATCCGCAGGCCCAACGAATAGAACCCCACCACCAGCACCGCACCCGTGAGCGCGGCGACGAACACCTGCACGAAGGCGACCCAGTCGATCGTGACGTTCACTTCTGATCCCCCTTCCCGGCGGCGCGGCGCTCGGATGCCGCCTGACGAGCGGACCGACGGGCCTCCTCGCGCGCGACCGCCCGCTGGCGGCGGGTGGGCGGTGGATTGCGCGTGACCTTGACGGCCTTGCCGGAGTCGGCGACCTCGCTCATCGCGTTGCTCGCATTGACCGAGTTGCGGCGCGATCGCATGAACAGCGCCAGCACGATCAGCACCGCGAGCACCGCGTCGATCATGACGCCCCACGCACCGAGCCACACGACCACCAGGGCCGCCGCGGCGCCCACACCACCGGCGGCGGGCAACGTCAGCAGCCATCCGATCGCGATGCGTCCGACGGTGCGCCAGCGAACGGTGGATCCGCGGCGCCCGAGTCCCGAACCGATCACCGAGCCCGATGCGACCTGGGTGGTCGAGAGGGCGAAACCGAGCGCGCTCGACGCGAGGATCGTGGAAGCCGTGGATGCCTCCGCCGCGAAGCCCTGCGCGGGCTTGATGTCCGTGAGCCCCTTGCCGAGGGTCCGGATGATGCGCCATCCGCCCATGTACGTCCCGAGCGCGATGGTCAGGGCGCACGCCACGATGACCCAGAGCTGCGGATCCGGGGCGGCGGACGACTGCCAGCCCACGGTGATGAGTGCGAGGGTGATGACACCCATCGTCTTCTGGGCATCATTCGTGCCGTGCGCGAGCGCGACCAGGCTCGAGGTGAAGATCTGGCCCCACCGGAAGCCGTCGCGACCATCGGGGCGTCCGTCGTAGCGGCGCGTCAGGGCGTAGGCGAGCTTGGTCACCGCGAATGCGATGACCCCGGCGGTCAACGGCGCGACCACGGCTGGCAGGATGACCTTCGACAGCACGACGCCGAAATCGATCGCCATGACCCCCACCCCGACCAGGGTGGCACCGATGAGCCCGCCGAAGAGGGCGTGGGACGAACTGGAAGGCAGTCCGAGCAACCACGTGATCATGTTCCAGGTGATCGCCCCGATCAGCCCCGCGAAGATCAGCGCCGGGAAGACCGCGGACGAGATCTGATCTTCACGAATGATCCCGCCCGAGATCGTCTTGGCGACCTCGGTCGAGAGGAACGCGCCGACCAGGTTCAGGGACGCAGCGAGCAGGACGGCGACCTTGGGCTTGAGCGCCCCCGTCGCGATCGGCGTCGCCATCGCGTTCGCGGTGTCGTGGAACCCGTTCGTGAAGTCGAAGAACAGGGCGAGAACGATGACCAGGACGATGATCAGGGCTGCGGCGTCCACCGTTCGCTTTCCGTCGAGGATCTGGGAGGGAGTGTCGCCGTGAGCGGCGTGACGAACGAACAGTTCACCGTGGGTTCAGGTTCCGTTAACCGGCCACGGAGAATCCTGACAGCCGGGTCCGGCGCGGTCAACTCACGGCGGAGACCGCGCCGTGATTCCCGCATCCGCTCGCCGTCGACACACCTCGAACGGACGCGACACGCCGTGCGACGCTCACCGCGACGGCGTGTCGCGTCCGTTCGGTGAGGCTCCTGGCGCAATCCGATACCCCGACCGCGGCGAATACGAGGGTGCGGGCCAGAGCGGTGCCGCGGGGCGGAGACGGACATGGCAAAACGACGCGGAACGAAACGGTTCCTCGGATGGTCGGCCCTGTCGGGGATCGTCAGCGCGGCGGTGTTCCTCGCCGTCGCCGAGCTTCTCGCCCTGCTGTTCGCGCGCGGCGGGTCTCCCCTGCTGGCCGTCGGATCGTTCGTGATCGACATCGTTCCGCAGCCGCTCAAGGAGTTCGCGATCGCGACGTTCGGCGAGTACGACAAGATCGCGCTGCTCGTGGGCCTCGGCCTCGCGGTTCTGATCGCCTCGGCGATCGCGGGCATCCTCGAACTCGTCCGCCCGCCCCTGGGGGCGATCGCCCTGGGTCTCGCGGGTGTCCTGTCCGTCGCCGCCGTCGTCACGCGCGCGGGTGCGACCGCGCTGTCGTGGATCCCCTCGGTCGCCGGTGCCGTCGCGGGCGCAGCGCTGATCGTCGTTCTGGGACGGATGCTCCGCGCCTGGCGTTCTGGAGTGATCGCCTCGTCCGGCCCGACGTCGGGGCCGGGGACGGGCGTCGCTCGACGCCGATTCCTACTGATCGGCGGCATCGCGGCGGCCGGCGCGGTGGTCGTGGGGATCGGCTCGCGGGTCGCCGGGGCCACGACATCCTCGATTGCGGCGATCCGACGCGGGCTGAACCTTCCCGCCCCGCAGTCGACGGTCACGGTTCCCGCCGGTGCCGAACTCGACATCCCGGGCATCTCGCCCCTCTACACACCCAACGCGGACTTCTATCGCGTCGACACCGCCCTGACGTTGCCGAGCGTCGACCCCGAGACCTGGCGCCTGAGCGTCGTCGGCATGGTCGCCACCCCCCTGGAACTGACGTTCGACGACCTCGTCGGGATGGGCCTCGACGAGTATTCCGTCACCCTGACGTGCGTCTCGAACGAGGTCGGCGGGGACCTCGTCGGTACCGCGAAGTGGTGGGGCGTGCCGATCCGCGACGTGCTGCGCGCGGCCGGGCCCGCCGCCGGTGCGGACATGGTCCTCTCGCGCAGCGTCGACGGGTTCACGGCGAGCACGCCGCTCGAATCGCTGACGGACGACGGGCTCGACGCGATCCTCGCGGTCGCGATGAACGGCGAGGCCCTTCCCCTCGAGCACGGATTTCCGGTGCGCATGGTGGTGCCGGGGCTGTACGGGTACGTATCGGCGACGAAGTGGCTGACCGAGCTCAGGGTGACGACCTTCGCGGATGACGAGGCCTACTGGACGCCCCGCGGGTACAGCGCCCAGGCGCCGATCAAGTTGTCGTCGCGGATCGACACTCCCCGGCCTGGAAGCCCGGTCGCCGCGGGACGCGTGCCCATCGCGGGTGTCGCGTGGGCCCAGACGGTCGGGATCGACCGCGTCGAGGTGTCGATCGACGACGGGGACTGGCAGGCCGCGACCCTCTCGACCGCTGTCGGCGTCGACACGTGGGTCCAGTGGTACGTCGACTGGGATGCGACCCCCGGCACGCACTACGTCACCGTGCGCGCCGTGAACGCCGCGGGCGAGACGCAGACGCAGGAGCGCGCCGCGATCGCGCCCGACGGGTCGAGCGGATGGCAGCGCACCCTCGTCACCGTGACGTAGCGCGGGCCCGCTCGGACCCGAATGCCGGACCGCTCCCCGGGCACGAAACGCGGCCTCGGACCGCCTCCCACGCGTACGACTGCCAGGCGAGCGGCGTCGACGCCCTGCCCGGATGCCTCGGCTAACGTGGGTCCGTGACCCACGACGCCTCGACCACCGAGAACGACCGACCCCCGACATCCGCTCCCGAGGCACCGCGCGTGCCGCACAGCCGCACGTTCCACGGCGACGTCGTGGACGATCCGTACGAGTGGATGCGCGCGAAGGACGACGAGGCCGTCATCGCCCACCTCGAGGCCGAGAACGCCTATACGGCCGAGCGCACGGCGCACCTCGCGGGGCTGCGCGAACGCATCTTCGGCGAGATCAAGGAGCGCACGCTGGAGACCGACCTGTCGGTACCGTCGCGCCGTGGCGCCTGGTGGTACTACGGCCGGACGATCGAGGGCAAGCAGTACGGCGTGCAGTGCCGCGCTCCCCTGGCATCACCGGATGACTGGACCCCGCCGGAACTGACGCCCGGCGAGCCCGTGCCCGGCGAGCAGGTGCTGCTCGACGCCAACGTCGAGGCCGAGGGCAACGAGTTCTTCTCGCTCGGATCCTTCGATGTGACGGACGACGGACGCCTCATGCTCTTCGGCGTCGACGTCGCGGGCGACGAGCGGTACACGATCCGCGTCCGTGATCTCGAGACGGGAGCCGAGCTCGGCGACGAGATCCCCGGCACCTCCTCCGGCGCGGAGTTCTCGCCCGACGGCGCCTCGATCATCTACTCGACCGTCGACGACGCCTGGCGCCCCGACACCCTCTGGCGCCACGTCGTCGGCACGCCCGTCGCGGACGACCTCAAGCTCTTCCACGAGCCCGACGAGCGCTACTGGCTGGGCGGCGGTTTCACCCGCAGCGAGAAATACCTCGTGATCGGGCTCGGGTCATCCATCACCTCCGAGGTCTGGCTCGTGCCCGCAGACGACCTGACCACGCCGCCGCGCGTCGTCTGGCCCCGTCGGGAGGGCGTCGAGTACTCGGTCGACCACGCCATCGTCGACGGCGAGGATCAGCTGTACGTCCTGCACAACGAGGACGCCCTGGACTTCGAACTGGTCCGGGTTCCGGCCGCCGAGCCGGGCGGCGATCGCACCGTCGTGCGGCCGCACACCCGCGGCATCCGTCTGCTCGATGTGGATTGCTTCCGCGACTTCGCCACGATCGAGTACCGACGCGAGGGCCTCGCGCGCATCGGCCTCCTCGACTACGCGACCGGCGATGTGGACGAGCTCGCGTTCGATGAACCGATCTACGCGGCGGGCTTCGGCGGCAATCGCGAGTGGGCCCCGCCCATGTTGCGCCTCGGCTACGACTCGTTCGTCACGCCCAACACGGTCTACGACTACCGCCTGTCCGACCGCGAGCTGCTGCTGCGCAAGCGCCAGCCCGTGCTCGGCGGCTACGAGGCATCCGACTACGAACAGGCACGTGTGTGGGCCACGGCCCAGGACGGCACCGAGATTCCGATGTCGCTCGTCTGGAAGCGTTCGTTCGGCGATGCCGGTGTCGCGCCCCGCCCGCTGCACCTCTACGGCTACGGCTCGTACGAGCACTCGATCGAGCCGCGCTTCTCGGTCGCGCGACTGTCGGAGCTCGACCGCGGCGTCGTGTTCGCCGTGGCGCACGTGCGCGGCGGAGGCGAGATGGGCCGCCAGTGGTACGAGGACGGCAAGCTGTCGAGCAAGCGCAACACGTTCACCGACTTCGTCGACTGCGCCCTGTACCTGATCGACGCGGGATACACCTCGCGCGATCGCCTCGTCGCCGAGGGAGGCAGCGCCGGCGGCCTGCTCATGGGAGCGGTGGCGAACCTGGCGCCCGAGCTGTTCGCGGGGATTCTCGCGGACGTTCCGTTCGTCGATGCGCTGACGACGATCCTGGATCCCTCGCTGCCCCTGACGGTGATCGAGTGGGACGAGTGGGGCGACCCGCTCCACGACCCCGACGTGTACGCCTACATGAAGTCGTACTCGCCGTACGAGAACGTGCGCGACGGCGTCGCCTATCCCCGCATCCTGGCCGTGACGTCGTTGAACGACACGCGAGTGCTGTACGTCGAACCGGCGAAATGGGTTGCGCGGCTGCGCGAGGTGGGCGCGGATGCGCTGCTGAAGTGCGAGATGGTCGCCGGTCACGGCGGAGTCTCGGGGCGCTACAACGCCTGGCGCGAGAGGGCGTTCGAGCTCGCCTGGCTCTTCGACGTGCTGGGCGTGGCCGACGCCTGACCCCGGGCGCGCTCCCGGCGGCGACCCCATCCGTCCCAGACCCGTGTCCCATTTCTGATGACCCGTGTCCCATTTCGGTGCGGTAAGCGCGCTCGATACCGTGTTGAAGTGGGACACCCTCATCGCGGGACCGGGTTGGCGGGACGGCAGCGACGCGGGCACACGCCCCGTGGCGCCAGCCGGCACGAATGAGCGCACCGCGCACCCGCTCCACAGCCCGCCGCGCTCCGTGCTGCATATGGACATTCAAGACGCGCACGTGCTCCCAACCCTGCTCCCGGATATAGTCCCAGCGGTCGGCATCCTTCGCGAATTGGCGCCGGTCGGTCTCGTGTACACGGCCGTCGTACTCGGGACAGACGCGCCACCGGGGGTAGGCGAGATCGAGTTCGGCCACCGGCTTCCCGTCGGCGTCACGCAGAACCCAATTGATCTCGGGCTCGGGCAGGCCCGCACGCGTCAGCGCCAAGCGCAGCCGTGTCTCGCGCGGAGAACGCACGCCGCTTCGCACCTCGACAAGTGCGCGACGAAGGATGCCTCTCCGCACGTCGCCCATCACCTCGATCTCATCGCGCGGCTGCTCCAAGGTGGCCAACGGCCGCGGGCCCGAGAGCAGGTAGTCCGCGGCGGCAATGAGGTCATCGAGCGCCCAGAGCGACCCGACCTGGCGCCAGGCACGCGCGGGGGTCTGGACGA
>CAYZEL010000084.1:0-9565 GCA_964477515.1 uncultured Microbacterium sp. | reverse complement strand
GAGGAGCAGGTCGCCGAGGATGTCGGCGCGGATCTGGTCCGTCGTGCGCACGTCAGGCGTGTCCGCGGACCCATCGTCCCCGCATCCCGTCGGATCGGTGTCGGTATCCGTGTTTGACCCAACCCGCCGCGCGTCGATGACGGAGTGTGCCATTTCGCTGAGCCGGTCGTGCACGCCGTGCGCGACCACGGCGGGCAGGAGCGCCCGCAGCTCGGCCATGCCGTCCTCGACATCGGTCACCCACACCGCCCGGTCCTCGACCGCGCGGCGGTGGCGCTGCTCGAACGTCGTGTCGGCGTACCACTCCGCCCGCCGCTTGGCCAACGGTGTCAGCCGCGTTGCGGACTCTGCGGCCGCGATCTGGAGGACGTCCTGTTCGAACTCGGCCCGCATCGCGGGGGTTTCAATGATCGCCCCGGCCGTGACGATCGCCCGCACATGTGCGGCAGAGATGACTCCGGCATCCAGTGCTTCGAGTGTCCCCGCGTAGTCGCTGACGAGGGTCGCAGCCTCGCCCATCTGGCGTTGTACCGTGCGGTCGCTGACCCGCCACGCCGCCCCGATCTCGGCCGCGATCGACCGATACGGAAACTCCGCATCCGGACCGGCGCGCCCGTTGCAGGCTTCTTCGGTCCAGTCCGCCGCGATCGTCTGCGCCTCAGCCAGCGCGCGGGCTTCTTCCGCGTCGAGTCGGGCTTTCGCGGCACGGATCTCGATCAGTTTCGGCAGCACCACGTTCATCCGCGCGTCAGCCCGAAGTTGGGCATTCAGTGCGGATTCGGTCATGACTTCATCATCCGACCAACCACCGACATTCCCACCCCGAAAACAGCCCAGATCAGCGCTTTAACATGAGAAGAAGATGAGAAGAACGGACTCTCTTGAGGGGCGTTCAGCACCGCGGAGCGCGGAGAGCGACGGATCAGTCCGCGATGACGGAGACGAAGTGCTCGACCACCGGGAACGGGTCATAGAAGTGATGGAGCAGGGTCTTCCAGGACTCGTACTCGCGGGACATCCGAAACCCTTCGGTGTGCGCCGCGACCGAGTCCCACTCGATCAGTAGCAGATAGAGATTCGGTGATTCGAGCGAGCGAGACAGCGAGACGGAGCGACACCCGACCTGGCCAGCGACGAGGGGCCGTGCTTGCGCGAACGCCGCCTCGAAGTCGGCTTCGCTACCCGGACGGACCGGCAGGATGGCGTGCTCGAGAATCACGAGCTCAGCTTCGCACGTCCCAGGGCTGGCCGTGGGGACGGGCTCGATCACCCCCGGGCGTACGTGTAGTCCGGCGCCGAACCGTCACGAAACGCTCGATATCGGCAACGGATGCAGCGGTTCGTGACAGTTCGACCGGCGGAAAGGCACTGCCGAGCAGCGGAAAAACGAGTGCGCATGCCGAGGAAAAGTGAACGCCCAGCGTACTCCTAGGTGCCAAAGCGTACATCGGGGAGTAACCTGTCAGGCATGACGATGGCGCCAATGAAGGTCCTCGACCCCGATGCCGGGTCCCGCTCGGTCGTAGATCGCGCACTCTCGATCCTGGCCACTTTTCAAGGTACCCGCTCGCGTCAAGCGCTCTCCGACATCTGCCGCAACAGCGGTCTTCCGATCGCTACCTGCTACCGCATCGTGCAACGGCTGACCGAATGGGGCGCCCTCGAACGGGACACGGACGGCCGCTACCGCGTCGGCCTGCGACTCTGGGAGGTCGCATCCCGCGCACCGCGCTCTGTCGGACTGCAGCGCTACGCACGGCCCTACCTGCTCGACCTGTACGAGACGACGGGTTTCGCGACCCATCTCGCCATCCGCGAGGGAATCGAACTCGTCTCGATCGAACGGTTCCACAACCCGCGCAAGAACCCGCGCCGCCCGATCATCGGCGACCGCTACCAGATGCACATCAGCGCGATCGGCCAGGTGCTGCTCGCCTACGCGCCGCGCCACATCCAGGAAGAGGTCCTCTCGGGCGACCTGCCCGCCTTCACCGCGCACACCTACACCGACCGTGAAACGCTCGAACGGGTGCTGGTCGACATCCAGCGCAGCGGCTACGCCGTCAGCGACCGGCAGACCGACCTCGAGAACGTCGCGGTCGCGGCTCCGGTCCGCGGATTCGACGGCTCGGTCATCGCCTCCGTCTCGCTCTCATACCCGCCCGGCACGGGCGATCTGCGCGGGATGGTGCACCTCATCCGTTTGACCGCGACCTCGATCTCGCGCACCCTCGCCGCCGCTGGATACGGCGACGCCGCCACCTGAGCCGGGCCGAGAGCCCGGACTCGGTCAGACGAACCCCTCGGGTCGACGCGGCGTGTACGGCGCCTCGATGCGCGCCACCTCGTCGGTCGTGAGTTCGATACCGAGCGCCGCGACCGCGTCGGACAGGTGATCCGGCTTGGTCGCGCCAATGATCGGCGCCGAAACCGCGGGCTTGGTGAACTGCCACGCGAGCGCGACCTGCGCCCTGTCGACGCCGCGCTCTTCGGCGATCTGGCCGACGGCATCCGAGATCGCGCGATCGGATGCTTCGTCCTGGCGGTAGAGCTTCGCACCGGTCTCGTCGAGCCCGAGCCGCTCGCTCGGCTCGCCGTACGCGCGCGACAGGCGGCCCCGGGCGAGCGGGCTGTAGCTCAGCACACCGACCCCGGTCGCGGAGCAGAGCGGATGCATCTCGCGCTCTTCTTCGCGCATGATCGGGTTGTACTGGTCCTGCATCGACACGAACGGCGTCCAGCCATTTCGCTCGGCGACGTGCTGCATCCGCGCGAACTGCCACGCCCACATCGACGACGCACCGATGTAGCGGACCTTGCCCGCCCGCACGATGTCGTGCAGCGCCAGCATCGTCTCTTCGATGGGCGTACGCGGGTCGTAGCGGTGGATCTGGTACAGGTCGATGTAGTCGGTGCCGAGGCGCTTCAGCGACGCGTCGACCTGCGTCATGATCGCGCCACGCGACAGGCCTCGGGCATTCGGGCCCGTGCCCATCGGCATGGCGAGCTTGGTCGCGATCACGACCTGGTCGCGGGTCGTGAACTCGCGCAGCATCCGCCCCGTGATCTCTTCGCTCGACCCGAGCGAGTACACGTTCGCCGTGTCGAACGTCGTGATGCCGGACTCCACGGCGGCGCGGAAGAACGGCCGCGACCGGTCTTCTGCGAGCGACCATCCGTGACCACCGCGCCCCGGTTCGCCGTAGCTCATGCACCCGAGCACGAGGCGCGAGATGGTCAGTCCGCTCGTGCCGAGCTTCGTGTACTGCACGGTCGTCTCCTGGCTGGTGAACTCTGGTGAACGCTGGCGAAGGGTCGGTCAGCGCGTGAACGCAGACAGGCCCGTGATCGCGCGCCCGACGATGAGCGAGTTCATTTCGTGCGTGCCCTCGTACGTGTATACCGCTTCGGCATCCGTGAAGTAGCGGGCGAGGTCGTTGTCGACCCGGATGCCCTCCGCCCCGGCGATCTCGCGACCGAGGGCGACGGTCTCGCGCACCCGGTCGGCGGCCCAGGTCTTCGCGAGCGCGGCGACGGTCTCGGTGAGTTCGCCCCGCACCTTCAGGTCCGTCAGGCGAACCGCGAACGACAGCGTCGCGGTGGCGTTGCCGAGCATGCGCGTGAGCTTCTCCTGGATCAGCTGGAACCCGGCGATCGGGCGCCCGAACTGCTGGCGGCCGAGGGCGTAGCGGAGTGCCGCCTCGTACGCGCCGATCTGCAGCCCGGCCGCGTTCCAGCCGATGATGTAGCGCAGTTGGGCGAGGATCGCCGAGCGGTCCCGGAACGGGTCGATCCGCTGCGGCCGCTCGGACTCCGGCACCACCCCATCGTCGAGGGTGCTGTCGCCGTTTCGCACCATGCGCAGCGCGATCTTGCCGCGGATGTCGGTGACGGCCACGCCGGGCGCATCGCGTGGCACCAGGAAGGCCTTGGCGGCCCCATCGGCGGCGTCCTTCGCGACGACCAGGATCAGGTCCGAGAGCGCGGCGTTGCGGATCCAGCGCTTGTGCCCCGTGATGCGCCACGAGTCGCCCTGGCGCGTCGCGGTGGTCTGCATGCCCGCCGCGACGTCGGAGCCGTGCTCGGGCTCGGTGAGGGCGAAGCATCCGGTCAGCTCGAAAGAGGGAATGCGCGGATCGAGGCGCGCGACCTGCTCGGGACTCCCGCCCTCGCGCACGACCGTGCGGAACATGCCGACCTGGCCGCCGTAGAGCGTACCGATGGATGCGTCGAAGCGCTGGAACTCGAAGTGCTTGAAGCCGATGTAGTACGGGTTCGGGGCCCCGTCCGCATCGAGCAGCGCCGGGTCGTCCTCGAGGCGCAGGGCCGCGAGCTCTGCGCGCAGGTGAGCGGGGGATTCGCCGGCCTCCCACCAGTCCGCCAGGTGCGGTCGCGCCCGCGCTTCGAGCAGATCGCGCAGGGACTGGAGCTTCGCGCGTTCGGCCGTGTTCAGCAGCTCGGCGGCGTAGCCCAGCAGGTCCGTGGGGGGCGCTCCTCGCTCCGGCGCGCTCGCGGCGACCCGCGCCGCCGGTGAGGTCGCCGCGTTCATCCGCCCAGCCCGAGCAGTCGCACCGCGTTGTCCTTGACGATCGCCTGGCGGGCCGCGTCCGGGAGCTCGAGTGCGTCGAAGTCCCTCAGCCAGCGGTCGGGCGTGAGCGCAGGAAGGTCCGACCCGAAGAGGGTCCGGGCATTCAGGTACGTGCGCGCCGCGCGGACGAGCGACGGCGCGAAGTACTTGGCCGACCAACCCGACAGCTCGACCCAGACATTGCTCTTGTGCGTTGCGACGGACAACTGTTCGTCCTGCCACGGCACACTCGGGTGGGCCATCACGACCTGCAGATCCGGATGCCGAGCTGCGACGTCGTCGAGCAGCATCGGATTCGAGAGGCCGAGCCGGAATCCATACCCGCCCGGCAACTGCGCACCCGCGCCGGTCTGACCGGTGTGCACGATGATCGGGAGTCCGAGCTCTTCTATCGTGCCGTACAGCGGCGTGTATGCGGGGTCGGACGGATCGAAGGCCTGCACGGTCGGGTGGAACTTGAATCCGCGCACGCCGATCGACGCCTGCCGCCGGGCCTCGTCGACGGCCGCCTCGCCCTGCAGCGGGTCGACGCTGCCGAAGGGGATGAGGACGTCCGCGTTGCGGGCCGCGCCCTCGACGATCTCGTCGACGCTGTTGGGCGCGTGGTCCAGGTTCGTGGTCGCGTCGACGGTGAACACGACCGCGCCGATCTGCCGCTCGCGATAGTAGGCCGCGGTGGCGTCGACATCCCGCGGCTTCTCGTCGCTCTTGAAGTACTTCGCGAGCGCTTCGGTCAGCGCGGGCGGCGACGCCGTCCGCCCGGTCGAGTCGATCGAGACGTGCACGTGCATGTCGATCGCGCTCAGGGCGTCGAGATCGAATCCGGGAATCGGGCTCATGCGTTCGCCTCCTGCAGTTCGCGCAGCGCGTCCTCTTTCACCCGCGCCAGCTCGACCTTGCCCGTGATCGAGCGTCCGAGCGTGTCGCGCACGAAGAGGTGCCGCGGCTTCTTGAATCCGGCCAGTCGCGACGCGACGAACTCGAGCAGTTCGGCCGTGTCGATCTCGGCGCCTTCGGCGGGCGCGACCATGGCGCTGACGGCCTCGCCGAATCGCGGATGAGGCAGGCCGAACACGATCGCATCGCCCACGCTCGGGTGCTCGAGCAGCACCTCTTCGACCTCCGACGGGAACACCTTCTCGCCGCCGGTGTTGACCACGGCCGAGAGGCGCCCGAGCAGGTCGATCGTGCCGTCGCCGTTCGAACGCGCCCAGTCACCCGGCACGACGTAGCGGTGCCCGCGGATCTGGAGGAACGTCTTCGCCGTCTTCTCGGGATCGCCGTAGTAGCCCTTGGGAAGCACGCCGCGGTAGCCGAGGATGCCGAGGGCCCCGGCCTCGAGCGAGATCTCGTTGTAGTCCTCGTCCAACAGCACGGCACCGGGCGTGAGCACGAGCCGGGCGGGCAGGTCGTCGACGCTCTTCGTGATGCCGAACGCGTAGGGTCCACCCTCGCTCGACGCCAGCAGGTCGATGATCTCGAGGTCGCCCAGCGAGTGCAGGCGGCGCTTGACGTCGTCGCTGAACCGCATGCCGGACGAGAAGATCCATTTCACGTGGGGGAGTCCCTGGTGCTGCTCGGCCATCTCCGCGAGCGGGAGCGCGAGCGCGTCCCCGGCGACGATCAGCCGCGTCGCGCGGTGTTCGGTCAGCAGACGGTAGGCCTCGTCGAGATCCATGCTCGCGAACGCGTGCAGCACGATCGTGCCGCCGAGCGACAGCGTGCCCATCGTCATCGACTGGGCTGTGCCGTGGAGCATCGGGCTCATCGGCAGCGTCACGACCCGCGGGGTCGCCGGGTCGATGGCGATCTCGATCGCACGCGCGAGGGTCGTCGGCGGTTCGATGCCGGTCACGGCCCAGGTGGACTGGCGACGGGCCTCGAGCAGGGTGTCGAGATCCCACTCGACCGCTTTGGGTGCACCCGTCGTGCCGCCCGTGTAGAGGCGCAGCACGGCACCCGCGGGGGCTTGCGGCGGCATCGATCCGCCTGTCGCCACGATGTCCTCGTAGCGCACCGCGCCCGGGATCGACTCCACGTCGAATGCGGCGCCCGTGCCCGCCAGGTCATCGACGATCACGATCGGGATGTCGAGTCCCGCCGCGGCCTCGGCGGCGATCGCGCCGAACGAGGCCGGGGCGAAGAGCACGCGCGAGTCCGAGTCGACGAGCAGGGCGCGCACCTCGCTGGCGTTGTACCGGTAGTTCAGCGCGACCGGGGCGACACCGGTCGACAGGCACGCCCATGTGAACGTGAGGTACTCGGGGCGGTTGTAGAGGAGCGTCGCCGCAGCATCCCCGATCTGCAGCCCGCACTCGTCGACCAGGTAGCGGGCGAGCGCCCCGGATTCATCGGCGAACTGGCCCCACGTCATGTCTCCGTCACGCGTGATGATCGCCGTGCGATCCGGGGCCTCGCGGGCGATGCCCTGCCAGAGGTCGGAGTAATGGATGCGGATCATGTCCGTCATCCCTCCGCGCGAGAGGGGGGACCGGATGTCTGCGCCTGCGCGGCGAACCGCTCCTGCCAGCTCGCGTCGATCCCGGCGGCGGTCCATCCGTCGTCGGAGTAGTCCACGTCGAGCACGGTGGGGTGCGCGTAGAGGGTCAGGCGGTCCCCGCCGATGCCGATCGCCTGGCCGGTCACCGACTGCGACCTCTCGGAGGCGAGCCAGACGATGAGGGGTGCGACGTCTTCGGGTCCGCCCAGTCCGTTGTCGCGGCGGATCTCGCGCGGGATGGGTTCGCCGGCGAGGTACCGCTCGTACAGCTCCGCGTACGCGGGGATCGTGCCGGTCATGGGTGACATCGCGATCGGGATCACGGCGTTGGCCGTGATGTCGGCCCGGGCGAGTTCGAGCGACCAGGTACGCGCCATCGCCACGAGACCCGCCTTGACCGCGGCGTAGTTGGTCTGACCGAACGACCCGAACTGACCCGCGGGCGATCCGATCACAATGATGCGGCCGCCCTCGCCCTGCTCGCGCATCCGGATCGCCGCTGCCCGCCCCGTGGTGAAGGTTCCGCGCAGGTGCGTCGCGACGACGGCGTCGAAGTCGTCGTCGGACATCTTCCACAGCACGCGGTCGCGCAGCACGCCGGCGTTCGCGACGAGAACGTCGAGGCGTCCGAAGGCGGCCACGGCGTCATCGACCAACTGCTGGGCCGTCTCGGCCGAACCGACCGGCCCGACCGACGCGATGGCCCGGCCGCCGCGTCCCTCGATCTCGGTCACGGCGTCCGCCGCGGACCCGGCGTCCACGTCGTTGACCACGACCGCGGCGCCGGCGTCGGCCAGCGCGATCGCATACGCGCGCCCGAGGCTCCGGCCGGCGCCCGTGACGATGGCGACGCGACCGTCGAGACGGATGTCGTCCGACGCCGCGCCCGGCGTCGCCTCCGCGGCGCTCACTTGTAGTGCCTCAGGACGAGCTCGGCCGCGACGGCCGGTTTGGTCGCACCCTCGACCTCGAAGACGAGGGCCAGGGTCACCTGCCAGCCGCCGGGGATCTCCTCCACCCGGGCGACCGTGCCGCGCACCCGGATGTCGGCACCCGACGGGACGGCGTTCGGGAAGCGGATCTTGTTGAAGCCGTAGACGATGCCCGTGCTCGTGCCCGCCACCTTGTAGATCTCGCGCAGGTGCGGAACGACCATGCTGAGCGTCAGCATCCCGTGTGCGATCCGCCCGCCGAACGGCGACTTGGCGGCGGCCTCGGCGTCGACGTGGATCGGGTTGTCGTCGCCCGAGAGCTGCGCGTAGAGGTCGATGTCCTCCTGCGGGATCGCTCGCCAGGTCGAAGGGCCGAAAGCGCGACCCTCGATGCCGCCGACCTCGTCGATCGTCGTGAACACGCGCAGCTGTTCGGTGCCGGCGGCAGTGTCAGCGGAGGTGGTGTCGGATACGGACGCGGGTGAGTTCTCGGTCATACGGGCTTCCTTGCCTGATCGGGTACGCCTGATCGGGTACTTGCGCCATCCTGCCGTGTGACGGCAACCCCGAGACGCGGCTTTTCGAACAGTGAAACCGCCGCGATGAGGGCGAGCGGCCCTATGCGACATTGCTTGCGGCCCCCGGCGCGGCGGGTCAGCGCTCACATCAGCGGTTACAGAGGAGTTCCACGCATGTCTGTCACGGTGTCCAGCACGCCCGAAGTCGATTCCCACGAGATCATCGACGCCGTCGAGTACTACTTCCAGAACGAGTGGACGGATGGGCTGCCCGTCGTCCCCGTCACCGAGTCGTATCTTGCCGAGTTCCTGGCCACGGTCGACCGTGATCCCGCCGAGGTGCTCTTCACGGTCGCCCACCTCAACCGCAGCATCACGGTGCGCCTCGCCGCGCTCAACGCCGCGCTCGCCGGCTGCAAGCCGGAGTACCTGCCGACCGTGATCGCCGCGTGGGAGTCGGTGGCGAAAGAGCCGCACCCCGCCCGCGGAATCTGGCAGTCGACCACCGGCACCGCGCCGTTCCTGCTCGTGAACGGCCCCGCGCGCACCGAGCTCGAGATCAACAGCCGGGGCAACATCTTCGGCGGCGGCTTCCGCTCCAACGCCACGATCGGACGCGCCATCCGCCTCGGCCTGATCAACGTCTTCGGCCTCCACCCGCACGGACTCGACCAGGCGACGCAGGGCAACCCCTCGAAGGTGACGGCGGTCATCGCCGAGAACGAGGAGCAGAGCCCCTGGCCCTCGTTCTCGGTCGAGCACGGCTTCGAGCCCACCGACAGCGTCGCGACGATGTTCGTCATCCGCTCGGTCGTGCACATCGAGGCGCGCCACACGATGATCCCCGAGCAGCTCGCCCTCGACTTCGTCGACACCATCTGCCGCACGGGCGCCCTCATCCACGAGTACACCTCGACGCTGCTCGTGCTCGTCCCCGAGCACGCCGAGCTGTTCGCGAACGCGGGATGGAGCAAGGACGACCTGCGCACCTTCATCTTCGACAACGCCGTGCGCGATCGGAGCGACC
>CAYZEL010000083.1:0-9808 GCA_964477515.1 uncultured Microbacterium sp. | reverse complement strand
CGGATGTCGCGGGCCCGGCGGACGCGGATGACCTGACTGCCGACCCGTTCGCCGAGGCATCCGTCCCCGACGACTACCTCGAGTTCGTGCAACTGGCCTGACCCGCGCGCTCGCGTGCCCCTAGCTGCGCCGGCCGTCCAGCGGTGGACGCGGCTCACCTCCGCGAACGGTCGCGACACGCCGTTCCAGAGTCGTGTGGAACGGCATGTCGCGACCGTTCGGATCCGGTGCTCGTTTCGATAGCGACCGTGACCGCGGGCGCACACGGCCGCCGAACTAGACTGGGCCAGCTATGAACCCCGAGGATCTCTCCGCTGCCCTGCTCGCCGTCGTCCGCCCGCTCGCAGAGGCGCGACGCCCCGGTTCGACCGACGGGCTCACCGCGGCGGACCTGCCGGTGGAGCGTCCGAAGAACCGCGACCACGGCGACTGGGCCTCGAACGCTGCTCTGAAGCTCGCGAAGCTCGTCGGGGCGAATCCGCGCGAACTCGCGAACGAGATCGCCGAGGCGCTCGCGCAGGCCGAAGGCATCGAGAGCGTGGATGTCGCGGGCCCGGGATTCATCAACATCACGCTGGACGCCGCCACGGCCGGATCGCTCGCCCGCACGATCGTCGAGGCCGGTGCCGCGTACGGCACGAACGAATCGCAGCACGGCAACACGATCAACCTCGAGTTCGTCAGCGCCAACCCCACGGGTCCCATGCACATCGGGCACACCCGCTGGGCGGCGCTCGGCGATGCGATGGGGCGCGTGCTCGCGGCCAGTGGCGCCACGATCGTGCGCGAGTTCTACATCAACGACGCCGGCGTGCAGATGGACAGGTTCGGTCGCTCCGTCCTCGCCGCGGCGAAGGGCGAGCCCACGCCCGAGGACGGCTATCCCGGCTCGTACATCGAGGAACTGGCCACGCGCGTGCTCGCGGTCGAGCCCGGATTGCTCGAACGTCCGGCCGATGAGCAGCTCGCCGTCGCCCGCGAGCGCGCCTACGCGCTCCAGCTCGGCGACCTGCAGAGCTCGCTCGTCAAGTTCAACGTGCACTTCGATGTGTGGTTCAGCGAGCGGACCCTCCACGCCAAGCCGGCGGACGGCGGGCCCAGCCTCGTAGACGAGGCCGTCGATCGGCTGCGCGCACAGGGTCACGTCTTCGATGCGGACGGTGCGGTGTGGGTGCGCACGACCGACTTCGGCGACGACAAGGACCGGGTCATCCGCAAATCCGACGGTGAGTACACCTACTTCGCCGCCGACGCCGCGTACTACCTCAACAAAGGCGACCGCGGCTACGCGCACAAGATCTACCTGCTCGGCGCCGACCACCACGGCTACGTGCACCGCCTGAAGGCGCTCGCGGGAGCGGCGGGGGATGACCCCGAAAAGGACATCGAGGTGCTGATCGGCCAGTTGGTGTCCATCAACGGTGCGCGCCTCAGCAAGCGCGCCGGCAACATCATCGAGCTCGACGACCTGCGCGACTGGCTCGGAACGGATGCCCTGCGGTACTCGTTGGCGCGGTACCCGGCAGACTCGCCCCTGACGCTCGACCCCGAGATCCTGCGGAAGCGCACGAACGACAACCCCGTCTTCTACGTGCAGTACGCGCACGCCCGTACGCACAACGTCGCCCGCAACGCCGAGGACTCGGGTGTCGACCGGAGCGAGTTCGTGCCCGAGCTGCTCACGCACGAGACCGAGTCGGCGCTGCTCGGCGCGCTGCAGGAGTTCCCGCGCATCGTCGGCTTCGCGGCCGAGGTGCGCGAACCCCACCGGGTCGCCCGGTACCTCGAGGAGCTCGCGGGCCTGTACCACCGGTGGTACGACAACTGCCGGGTCATCCCGCTCGGCGACGCCCCGATCGAACCCGTCCACCGCACCCGGCTGTGGCTGAACGATGCGACCGGGCAGGTCTTGCGCAACGGCCTCGACCTGCTCGGGGTCTCGGCGCCCGAACGGATGTAGCGATGACCACACCGCCGCCCGCCGCACCGACACCGCCCGTGCCGACCCTCTACTGGGACGACGGGCCGCCGCCACGGCGGAAGCGCCGCGCGTGGCCCTGGGTCGTCTCGCTCGTCGTGGTGGTCGTCCTGCTGGGCGGCGCGGCGTTCGCGGGGGAATGGCTCGCGCGCGACGTGGTCGAGCGCGGTGTGCGCGGCGCCCTCGCGAGCGAGCTCGGGGTCGCGGCCGACCAGGCCGACGTTCAGATCGGGGGGCTCGTCATCCCGCAGTTGATCTCGGGCCGATTCGACGAGGTGCGGATCGAAGCTCAGGATGTCTCGCTCCCGGGCTTCACGGGTGACGTCGAGGTGACCGCGCGCGGCGTGCCGCTCACGGCCGACGGCCCGCTCGATTCGGCCGATGCATCCGTCACTCTCGACCAGGAACAGCTCCGCTCGCTGCTCGCCGGGGTCGAGGGGTTTCCGGAGGAGTCCCTCGGATTGTCGGGTTCGGACGTCACGATCACGGTCCCGCTCGACGTCTTCGGCGTCGCGATACCGATCGGCGTGGGGCTGACCCCGTCGGCGGCGGGCGGGGCCCTGGTGCTCACGCCCGCGTCGTTCACCCTGGCCGGCGCAACAGCCGACGCGCAGGGGCTGCGCGATCGGTTCGGCGCGGTCGCCGACATCGCACTGCAGCCGTGGCAGGTCTGCATCGCCTCCTCGCTCCCCGCGGGACTGACGCTCACCGACGTCGCGGTGGTCGACCAGCAGGTCGTCGCGCAGTTCGACATCGCCAGCGGGATCCTCATCGATTCGGCACTGCGCGATCCCGGCGTCTGCGGCTGAGCCCGATCCGGCCGCACCCGACCCGTGCCCTAGACTTTCAGCAACCGCCGGGGTGGTGTGTGTGAACCGCCGCCCGCGGATTTGCGTCGGCCCACGCGTCGATGAACGTCCCGAATCCACCGATTGGTCTGCCGTGTCCGTCGCTTCGCCGCTTGCCCCCGGATGGCTCGTGCCGCCCGCCGACGCGAACGCCCTGGCCGAGCAGGTCTGGCCGGCGGCTGCGCGCCGACGTGACGACGGCCAACTCGAACTGGGTGGCGTCGCCGTCCGCGACCTCGTGGCGCAGTACGGCACACCCCTGCTCGTCCTCGACGAGGGCGAGGTCCGTGACCGGGCGCGCCGCACGCGCGACGCGTTCCAGGATGCCGCGGCCCGCCACGGCACCCGGGCCCGCGTGTATTACGCCGGCAAGGCGTTCCTCTCCACCGAGGTCGCGCGCTGGGTGACGGAAGAGGGGCTGCGCGTCGACGTCTGTACGCGCGGCGAACTCGAGGTCGCCCTTGCCGCCGGCGTGCCCGCGGATCACCTCGGCTTCCACGGCAACAACAAATCCGTCGTCGAGCTCGAGCGCGCGGTCGAGGTCGGTATCGGTTCGATCGTGATCGACAGCGTGTGGGAGCTCGACCGCCTCGCGGCGATCGTCGCCCGCCTCGGCCGAGACGACAGCAGCGCACAGGATGTCCTGCTGCGCGTCAACACCGGTGTGCACGCCGAGACCCACCACTTCCTCGCGACCTCGCACGAGGACCAGAAGTTCGGCTTCGGTCTCGAGGCAGCCCCGGATCTCGTCGCCCGCGTGCGCGCGACGCCGGGCCTGAACCTGGTCGGGCTGCACTGCCACATCGGATCGCAGATCTTCGGCACCGACGGCTTCCGCGCGTCCGCCGCACGCCTGCTGGGAGTGCTCGCAGACCTTCCCGGCGGACCGCTCCCGGTCCTGAACCTCGGCGGGGGATTCGGCATCGCGTATACCTCGGCCGACGAGCCGACCCCGATCGACGAACTCGCCGAGGGCATCGTCTCGGTCGTCGCGAGCGAGGCGCAGCTGCTCGGCATCCCGGTGCCCTTTCTCGCTTTCGAGCCCGGCCGCAGCGTCGTCGGTACGGCGGGGGTCACGCTGTACGAGGTCGGGACGACGAAGGATGTCTCGGTCGAATCATCCGACGGCGCAGGATCCGGTGTCGCAGCGACGCGTCGCTATGTGAGTGTCGACGGCGGGATGAGCGACAACCCGCGTCCCGCGCTCTACGACGCGCAGTTCTCCGCCCGCATCGCCGACCGCACCAGCACGGCCGCGCCCGCGCTGGTCCGCGTGGTCGGCAAGCACTGCGAATCGGGCGACATCGTGGTCGACGCCGAATACCTGCCCGCCGATGTCGCGCCCGGTGACCTGCTCGCCGTGCCCGCGACGGGGGCGTACTGCTACGCCCTCGCGAGCAACTACAACCATGTTCCGAGGCCGCCGATCGTGGCCGTCCGGGACGGAGTGTCGCGCGTGATCGTGCGCGGCGAGACGATCGACGACCTACTCGCCCGCGACGCCGGGCTTGCGGGCCGGAGGGGAGACCGATGACCGACTACCGCACCCTGCGCGTCGCGCTGCTCGGCGCCGGAGCCGTGGGCTCGCAGGTCGCCGGGCTGCTGCTGCGTCACGGCGACGAACTGGCCGACCGTGCCGGTGCGCGACTCGAGCTCGCCGGCATCGCCGTGCGCGATGTCGACGCACCGCGCGACGTCGACCTGCCGCGCGAGCTTTTCACGACGGACGCCGACTCGCTCATCGTCGGCTCCGACATCGTCATCGAGCTCATGGGCGGAATCGAGCCCGCGCGCACGTCGATCCTGCACGCGATCTCGTCCGGTGCGGACGTCGTCACGGCAAACAAGGCACTGCTCGCGACCCACGGCACCGAGATCTTCGACGCGGCCGACCAGGTCGGTGCATCCGTCTACTACGAGGCGGCCGCCGCCGGCGCGATCCCGATCATCCGGCCGCTCCGCGACTCGCTCGCGGGCGACCGCGTGCGCCGCATCATGGGCATCGTGAACGGCACGACCAATTACATCCTCGATCGCATGGACACCGAGGGTGCCGAGTTCGCGGATGTCCTCGCCGACGCCCAGCGCCTGGGTTACGCCGAGGCCGATCCGACGGCGGACGTCGAGGGCTACGACGCCGCGCAGAAGGCCGCGATCCTCGCGAGTCTCGCTTTCCACACGAGCGTTCCGCTCGACACCGTGCACCGCGAGGGCATCACGTCGGTCGACGCGTCGCTGATCGAATCGGCGCGTCACGCCGGGTACGTCGTCAAACTGCTCGCGGTCTGCGAACGGATCGAGGATGCCTCGGGCACCGGACCCGGCACCGCCACCCGCGATGCGATCTCGGTGCGCGTCTACCCGGCACTCGTGCCCCGCACGCATCCGCTCGCGAGCGTCCACGGCGCCAACAATGCGGTGTTCGTCGAGGCGGAAGCCGCCGGAAGCCTCATGTTCTACGGCGCGGGCGCCGGGGGAGTGCAGACCGCCTCCGCCGTGCTCGGCGATGTCGTCTCTGCAGCGCGGCACCACATCGCCGGCGGCGTCGGAGTGGGGGAGTCCACTCGCGCCAACCTGCCGATCCTGCCGATCGGCCGCGTCACGACGCGGTACCAGATCACGCTCGAGGTCAGCGACGAGACGGGCGTGCTCGCCACCGTCGCCGGGATCCTCAGCGAGGGACGGGTGTCCATCGCGACCGTCGAGCAGACGGTCGTCGTGGACCCGAACGGCGGCCCCGGCATCGCACGCATCGTGATCGGCACACACAAGGCACTCGAGCAGGACCTCAGCGACACCGTCGCCCGACTCGCCGCCAGCGGCGTGGTCGAGCGCGTGGTTTCGGTTCTGCGGGTAGAAGGAGACTGACATGGCACACCTCTGGCGCGGAGTCCTCCGCGAATACGCCGATCGTCTGGGCGTCACCGACGCGTCGACCGTCGTCACGCTGGGCGAGGGCGGCACGCCGCTGCTGCCCGCCCCGGCGCTATCCCGGCTGACGGGCACGGATGTCTGGGTCAAGTTCGAGGGCATGAACCCGACCGGATCCTTCAAGGACCGCGGCATGACCGTCGCCCTCTCACGCGCCGTCGAGCACGGCGCCCAGGCCGTCATCTGCGCGTCGACGGGCAACACCTCGGCCTCCGCGGCGGCGTACGCCGCCCACGCCGGCATCACCGCGGCCGTGCTCGTGCCCGAGGGCAAGATCGCGATGGGCAAGCTCAGCCAGGCCGTGGCTCACAACGGCAAGCTCATCCAGATCCGCGGCAACTTCGACGACTGCCTCGAGATCGCCCGTGAGCTGGCGGACAACTACCCCGTGCACCTCGTCAACTCGGTCAACCCCGACCGCATCGAGGGCCAGAAGACGGCTGCCTACGAGGTCGTCGAGCAGCTCGGCGACGCCCCCGACTTCCACCTCATCCCGGTAGGCAACGCGGGCAACTACACCGCCTACTCGCGCGGCTACCGCGAAGAGCTCGACCGCGGTGTCTCCACTCGCCTGCCCCGCATGTTCGGATTCCAGGCCGCGGGAAGCGCCCCGCTCGTCCGCGGCGAGATCGTCCGTCACCCCGAGACGATCGCCAGCGCGATCCGCATCGGCAACCCCGCCTCGTGGGAGCTGGCCCTCGAGGCGCGCGACGCGACCGACGGATGGTTCGGCGCGATCGACGACGACCGCATCCTCGCGGCCCAGAAGCTGCTGTCGGGCGAGGTCGGCATCTTCGTCGAGCCCGCCTCGGCGATCAGCGTCGCGGGGCTGCTCGACCGGGTGGACGCGGGCGTGATCCCGAAGGGAGCGCGCGTCGTCCTCACGGTCACGGGCCACGGGTTGAAGGACCCGCAGTGGGCCCTGCGTCGTGAGGACGGCTCGCAGGTCGAACCGATCGTCGTCGACGCCGAGACATCCGAAGTCGCGTCCGTGCTCGATCTCGCACCCGAGCCGATCTCGTGAGTGGAGCGACCGCGTGAACACAGCCCCTCGGGCTACCGACCCCGCCCCGCGGCCAGAAGAGGCACGCCCGCGGACCCTCGTGGTTCGTGTTCCCGCGACGAGTGCGAACCTCGGCCCCGGCTTCGACACCCTGGGCCTCGCGCTGAGCGTCTATGACGAGATCACGTTCACCGAGTTGCCCGAACCCGGTCTCGAGGTGCTCGTCGAGGGTGAGGGGGCGGAAGACGTCGCGCGGGATGCGTCGAACCTGGTCGTCCGCGCCATCGCGTACGCGTTCGCGGCGTTCGGGCAGGAGATGCCCGGGCTGCGGCTCGAGGCGCACAACACGATCCCGCACGGACGCGGCATGGGTTCTTCCGGCGCGGCCGTCGTGTCGGGGCTCGTCATCGCCCGCTCGCTCCTCGAAGGCACGGTCGATGTCACGGACGACGACCTGCTGCGTCTGGCGACCGAGCTCGAGGGGCATCCCGACAACGTCGCGCCCGCTCTCTTCGGCGGCCTGACGATCGCGTGGATCACCCCCGAGGGCCCGCAGCACAAGAAGCTGCTCGTCCACCGCGGTGTCGCGCCGCTGGTGTTCGTTCCGGGCTTCACGATGTCGACGTCCCTCGCCCGCAGCCTGCAGCCGCTGAGCGTGCCGCGCGAGGACGCCGTGTTCAACGTCTCTCGATCGGCCCTGCTGATCGCCGCACTGACCCAGAGCCCCGAGCTGTTGCTCGCCGCGACCGAGGACCGACTGCACCAGGAGTACCGCGCCGAGGCCATGCCCGAGACGCTCCGCATCGTGCGGGCCCTGCGCCTGGCCGGGTTCGCCGCAGTCGTGTCGGGCGCGGGTCCGAGCATTCTCGTCCTCGCGGACGGCCCGGGGCGACGCCTCGAAGCAGCCGACGTCGTCGCGCGCGAGGCCGACACCGCGTGGGAGGCCCTCATGCTGGCCGTCGACTTCAAAGGTGCTACAGTGAGGGAACACACGGAGGGTGCCACACAGCCATTTTCGGCTGGGTGAATCTGGCCTCCGATCGCAATCTGCGAAGCACTGCATGCCCCCCGGATCTTTCTTCATTCTTTCGGCGTGGGCGGGTGTCCGCCGCGGCGACATCGCATGCAGTCGTGTTCATTCACACGTGCAAGGGAGTACTCGTGGAGTCAATCTCCGAGATCCAGACCGGCGCCACCCCCATTCAGGGTGAGCAGACCGGTGACATCGCGCCCGAGGGCGCACAGACCACCGAGGTAGCGCCTCAGGACGTAGCGGTCGACGCAGCGCCCCAGGACGCGGCTGTTGATTCGGCACCCGAGCAGGGTTCGGACGAGCCTTCGACGCCGGCAGAGGCCTCCGCTGCGGACGAGGCGCCGGCCAAGCGTGCGCGCGCCGCGAAGACCGCGCGTACCTCGAACCGCCGTCGCGTGCGCGAGCTCGCTGCCGACTTCGGCGTGGACGCCAAGCGCGTCATCGCCGTGGCCGCAGAGCTCGGTCACACGCTCAAGACGTCGCAGTCCGCGCTGGACGCCGACGTCGATGCCCAGGTTTCCGCGGCCCTGACGGCCGCGGCGCTGACGACGACGGATGCCTCGGCCTCCGACTCGCCCGCCGCCACAGCGCCGAGTGCCGAGACGGCCGAAGGTGCCGCGAGCCCGTCGCCCGACGAGGCACCGGCGATCGCGCCGCAGTCCGATTCCGCAGCAGCGGGATCCGACGCCGAGGGTGCCGAGGCATCCGCGTCGTCCGCCGAGAACGCCCAGAACGACGGCGCCCAGAACGACGGCGCCCAGAACGACGGCGCCCAGAACGACGGTGAGGGTGGCGAGCAGACGGGAAGCCGTCGCAGCCGCAACCGCAACCGCAACCGCAGCCGCGGGGGTCGTGATGCGCAGGATGGCCAGGACGGCCAGCCCGCGCAGACGGACCAGGGCGCCCAGGGCAATCAGAACCAGGGCGGCCAGAACCAGGGTCGTCAGGCCAAGGGCGACCAGAACGCCCAGGGCGGTCAGAACGCCCAGGGTGGTCAGAACCAGGGCAACCAGAACCAGCGTGGCCAGAACCCGCAGCGCGGTCAGAACCCGCAGGCCCAGAACAACGGCCCCGTGGACGACGACGACAACACGCAGGGCGGCCGCGGTCGAGGCCGTGGACGCACCAAGCGCTCGCCCGGCACGCCGATGGACGAGTTCGAGACCGAGATCGGCGACGACGACGTTCTCATCCCGATCGCCGGCATCCTCGACGTCCTCGACAACTACGCGTTCGTGCGCACCTCCGGCTACCTGCCCGGCCCGAGCGACGTCTACGTTTCGCTCGGCCAGGTGAAGAAGTACAACCTGCGCAAGGGCGACGCGGTCGTCGGCGCGATCAAGCAGCCCCGCGAGGGCGAGCACCAGGGACGCCAGAAGTACAACGCCCTGGTCAAGGTCGACGCGATCAACGGTCTCTCCGTCGAGGACGCAGCGACCCGTGTCGAGTTCGGCAAGCTGACGCCCCTCTACCCGCAAGACCGCCTGCGGCTCGAGACGGCGCCCGAGAAGCTGACGCAGCGCATCATCGATCTCGTCGCGCCCATCGGCAAGGGCCAGCGCGGACTGATCGTCGCGCCGCCCAAGGCGGGCAAGACGATTGTGCTCCAGCAGATCGCGAACGCGATCGCGACGAACAACCCCGAGGTCCACCTCATGGTCGTGCTCGTCGACGAGCGGCCCGAAGAGGTCACCGACATGCAGCGGACGGTTCGCGGCGAGGTCATCGCCTCGACGTTCGACCGCCCCGCCGAAGACCACACGACGGTCGCGGAACTCGCCATCGAGCGTGCCAAGCGCCTGGTCGAGCTCGGTCACGACGTCGTCGTGCTGCTCGACTCGATCACGCGCCTCGGCCGTGCGTACAACATCTCGGCGCCCACCTCGGGTCGCGTGCTCAGCGGTGGCGTGGATGCCTCGGCCCTGTACCCGCCCAAGCGCTTCTTCGGCGCCGCGCGCAACATTGAGAACGGCGGATCGCTCACGATCCTCGCGACCGCGCTCGTCGAGACCGGC
>CAYZEL010000082.1:3122-9844 GCA_964477515.1 uncultured Microbacterium sp. | reverse complement strand
CCGTTCAGCAGTTCGTTGCGCCTCCGATCGTCCGCGAGCGGACGGGTTTCGGCCTTTTCCGGCTCGAACTCGCGGGCAAGTCGGGCCCGTACCGCCAGGAGCGAGGCAAGGTCGAGGGTAAGCGCGTCGGCGTCCACTTTCCGAGCCGGCACGACGGCGCCGAGCAGCATCGCGGTGCGCAGCGAATCAAGTGCGTCTTCCGGCCGGACGAGAATCGCCGGAGGCGGCGAGCGGATGTCCCCCCGCGATCGCACCGCCCCAAGGGTTGACCCGGGGGTCGTCGTCGGCGACGCCGAAGTGATCGAGCAGCGACAGCACCTGAATGGCGAATGCCTCGTTGAGCTCGAAGAGACCGATGTCATCGATCGTCAGCCCGGCCTTCTTGAGTGCCTTCTCGGTCGAGGGGACCGGTCCGATGCCCATGATCTCGGGCTGCACACCGGCGAAGGCGAACGACACCAGCTTCATCTTCGGTTCGAGTCCGAGCTCTTTCGTCGCGGCACCGCCGGCGAGCAGGCTGACCGTGGCGCCATCCGTCAGCGGTGACGACGTTCCCGCCGTCACGCGTCCGTGCGGGCGGAACGGCGTCTTGAGGGCGGCCAGACCTTCCATCGTGGTCTCGGGACGACGTCCCTCGTCTTCCGTGGCGAGTCCCCAGGCGCCGTCGGCGCTCTTGACGGCGACGGGGACGAGGTCGGGCTGGATCAGGCCGGCGTCGTACGCCGCCTGCACCTTGTGCTGGCTCAGCATGCCGAAACGGTCCGCGCGCTCCTTGGTCAGATGCGGGAACCGGTCGTGGATCCGCTCGGCGGTGATGCCCATGTTGAGGGCGTCCGCGGAGACGAGGCGCTCGGTGAGGAAACGCGGGTTCGGGTCGGCGCCGATGCCGAGGGGGTGCCGACCCATGTGTTCGACGCCTCCCGCTATCGCGAGGTCGTACATCCCGATGCCGATCGAGCCTGCGAGGGTGGTCACGCTCGTCATCGCGCCCGCGCACATGCGGTCGATCGCGAAACCGGGTACCGACAGCGGAAGGCCGGCGAGGATTGCCGCCGAACGCCCGAGGGTGAGGCCCTGATCGCCCTGCTGAGTCGTCGCCGCGATCGCGACGTCATCGATTCGCTCTCCCGGCACCCCGGGGTTGCGCTCCATCAGACCGATCATCGCCTTCACGATGAGGTCGTCGGCGCGGGTATTCCAGTACATGCCCTTTTCGCCGGCACGCCCGAACGGGGTACGTACACCATCGACGAAATAGACGTCCGAATTCACGGCCACACTGCCTCCAGATTTGGGGTTTTCCTCAGCCTACGAATGTGCCTCGGGCGGGCCGAATCGGTTGGCCCGAGTCTACGAAGCGGCTTCCGGCGCCTCGACGGGTGGTTGTGCCGCAGCAACAAAGGCATCGGCAATAGCATGTGCGGTCTCTCCAACCTGCCAGGCGCGCGCTCCGAGCGCGCGCAGTGCCGATCCGATGTTCTCGGCGTCGACGACCTCGGGCGGAGTCCACGCGACACGGCGCAAGAGATCGGGTGTCAGCAGGTTCTCGACGGGCATGCCGAGGTCGGTCGCGATCGCGTCGACCGCGGCTCGGGCGGCCTTGAGACGCGCATCGGCCTCGGGGTTGCGATCCGCCCAGGCGCGCGGGGGAGGCGGCCCCTCGCCAGGCACGCGTTCGACGGGCAGCACGGTCTCGGCGCGACCGCGTTCGAACGCCGCCCACCACCGGTCCAACTGGCTGCGGCTCGCGCGGCCGGTGAACTCCTTCAGCGCTGCCAATTCGGACTTGCTGGCCGGATCCGCGATCACCGCGGCGACGATTGCCCGATCGGGCAGCAGGCGCCCGGGCGACGTGTCGACCTCTTGCGCGTAATCCTCCCTGGCCTGCCAGAGTTCGCGTGCCACGGCGAGCGAACGGCGACCGCGAACCGTGTGCAGTCCGCTGAGCCGACGCCACGGGTCCTCGCGTGGAGGCCGGGCGGGGCGATCCAGAACGGCCTGGAATTCTTCCTCGGCTATCCGCGTCTTGCCCTGCTCCGCGAGCTCGCCGACGAGCGCGTCCCGGACATCGATCAGGTGGAGCACATCGAGGGCCGCGTACTCGAGCCACGAGTCCGGTAGGGGGCGGGTCGACCAGTCGGCGGCAGAGTGAGCCTTGGCGAGGGTGATGCCGAGCACGTCCTCGACGACGGCGCCGAGTCCGACTCGCTCACGACCGAGCAGGCGTGACGCGAGCTCCGTGTCGAAGATGCGCGGCGGGACGAGCTCTGCTTCGCGCAGCGACGGCAGGTCCTGGCTCGCGGCGTGCAGGACCCACTCCTCGGAACCGATCGCATCCTGCAGGGGTGAGAGATCGCCGACGGCCGGGGGATCGATCAGGTGCAGACCGCCGTCCCGGCGGAACACCTGGATCAGGTACGCGCGTTGCGAGTAGCGGAAGCCCGAGGCTCGTTCGACGTCTACAGCGACGGGACCGTGACCCTGCGCGAGCATCGCGGATGCTTCGGCAAGGCCCTGGGGTGTGTCGATCACGCGATGAACGGAGGCGGTCGAGGTGCTGGCACTCTCGTGTTCAGTCACGTGACCCCCTGTCGTTCGCGAGAAATCGGTGCGCCGCGAGAAGTTCGATGTTTTCCGAGCCCGGAGGCAGCCCCGCCAGCATGCAGAGTAGCTCAGCCCAGGCCTCGATGTGGGCGGTGAGGTCGCCGGGTTCGGGTGACCAGGATGCGCGCAGCTCGATCTGAGCGCCGTCTCCCTCGTCCTCGAGTCCGCCGAACCCCTTGGAGAGGATCTTCGTCGCGGTGCCTGATGCGGCGGTGTAGTGCGCGTCGCGCGAATCGAGGGCATCCACCAGCCATGACCAGGTGACGTCCGCGAGCATCGGATCCACGCCGATGTCCGTCTCGAGGGGAGCCTGCGCGAAGCAGACGATGCGCAGCGGTCCCTGCCAGGCGGGCGGCTCGGTGGGATCGTGCAGCAGGATGAGACGACCCGTGCCGTAGGGCGAGTCCGCGTCGTGATGCTGCTGACGAACGTCTCCGGAGAGGGCGATCGCCTCGGGCGCGAGTCCCTGCGGTGCCGGGATCTCACGCACCGTCAGGTCGTCACGGAACAGCGTTCCACGCACATCTGCCACAGCACGTTCGAAGAGCGGCGATAGGGGCGGAACGCCGGGGTCGGGGGGATCGGCGATCACGTCGACAGACTAGAGTGGGGCCTCGATGATCACCCCCAGGCGCGCCGCGCGCGCGAACGGACGCCTAGCAGTGGCCCTGCGGATCGTATCGGCGATTCTCACGGGCTCACTCGTCACGCTGGGCGTCGCATCCGCCTTCGTCGCCGGCCGCCTGGCTCGTCGGGTCGTGACGCCCGCGGCACGAGTCGCGGACACGCGAATCCTCTCGCTCGACACGGCGGCGCAGACGATCACCCTCTCGCGAACGGACGACACCTCGCTGCCCGGGCGGTACGGGCTGTTCACCTCGGGAACCGAGAGCTACCTCAAGCTGGGCACGGTTCTGGCACAGTCCGACACGGCGGTCACCCGCAAGCTGCTCACCCACATCGACGTCGACGCGAAACTGGATGCCGAGGCGGCCTTCAGCGGGTGGTATTTCGACCGTCCCGAGCAACTCCAGGTCCCGTTCACGAACGAGGTCATCGGTACGTCCATCGGACCGTGTCCGGCCTGGCTCTTCCCCGCGCCGGAGGACACCGACCGCTGGGTCATCCAGATCCACGGGCGCGGTTCGGCCCGGTCCGAGGCGCTCCGTGCGGTGCCGCTCTTCCGTGATCTCGGCTACACCTCACTCGCGGTGTCATACCGCAACGACGGGGAAGCGCCCCGAAGCAAGCAGGGCACCTACACGCTCGGGGCGACCGAGTGGCGGGACGTCGACGCCGCGGTAGCCTTCGCCATCCGGCGCGGCGCGCGCGAGATCATCCTGATGGGATGGTCGATGGGCGGCCAGATCGCGCTGCAACTCGATCTGAACTCGGCCCACCGCGAGAAGATCGTGGGGCTCATCCTCGAATCGCCCGCGATCGACTGGTCGGAGGTGTTGCGCTACCAGGCAGGTCTGCTGCACGTGCCGAGGCCCGTGATCAGTTTCGCGATCAGCGCGCTCTCCTCCGACTGGGGTGGGCCGGTTCGCGGACCGAGCGAGCGGATTCCGCTGGATCGGCTCGACATCGTCAGCAGGGCGGACGAGCTGAGGCATCCGATCCTCGTCCTGCACAGCGATCAGGACGGCTTCGTGCCGTCGGGCGGGTCACACGCGCTCGCGCTCGCGCGGCCGGACCTGGTCACCCTCGAGGTGTTCGACACGGCCCGACACACGAAGCTCTGGAACTACGACCAGGATCGGTGGTCGCGCGCAATCACCGAGTGGGTCGAGTCCCTGGCCGTCAGGTCCGCCGCAGGCGCAGATAGCTGAAGCCGGCACCGTCCACGAGCATGCCGTGCACGGATGCCTGAGCACCGTTCTGGATGCGGATGAACGGGCTCGGTGCGGGGCCGATGACGGGCGCCACGGTCACGCACAGTTCATCGATCGCTCGCGCCTCGACGAAGCGCGAGGCGAGCGTCGGCCCACCCTCGCAGACGACCCGTTCGAGGCCGTGCGCGCCCAGGGCGTCGAGGATCGCGTGCGGTTCGAGGTCGGCTTCGCCCGGTACGGCGATCACCTCGGCGTCGATGCCCTGCGCGTCGCGTTCGGCCACGACCGCCGACTCCCTGCCCGCGGGGCAGACGAGCAGAATGCGCCCCGCGCGGCCGGCTTCGGCACCGAGACGGTGCCCGTCGAGGCGTCCCGTCGTCGTCACGATGGCGAGCGCGGCGGTGCCGGGCGCGAGGTATCCCTCGGCGCGTACGGTGGACGCGCCGACCAGGACGACGTCGGCGGCACCCCGGATGATCCCGAGGATCGCGCGGTCGACGGGGCTGGTGAGCGTCTCACTCGTCCCGTCGGAGCCGACGGCCGACCCCGTCAGGCTCGTGATCATGTTGAGGCGCACGCGGTTGGGGGGAGCGGGGGAGTAGACGGCCTCGAGCCACGCGCGACCCTCGGCGGTCGAGACATCGGCTTCCGCGAGCGTCCGTGGGAGAAGCTCGGTCACCCGTGCGGCCTCGGTCGTGGGCGCGTTCCCGGGCATGTTCATGCCGCGAGCTTCGCGCGTACCTGACGCTTGGCGCGCATCAGCATGCCCGTCATCCCCGCGATGCGCATCGGCGAGACCGCCCGGGTCAGACCGATGCTCTGGGGATAGTCGTCCGGGATCGCCAGCACCTCATCGGGAGTGAGGCCTGAGATGCCCTGCACCAGGATGCTCGCGAAGCCGCGCGTCGTCGGAGACTCGCGCGGTGCGGTCGCGTGCATGGCCACGCGTCCGTCGTCCTCGATGTCGAGAATGATGTAGACCGGCGATTGGCACTCCGCGACCCGTTCGGCGAGCTCGGGGTGCCCGTCGTACTTCTCGGGCACCGCCGGGAGCTCGTTCGAGAACTCCAGCAGCAGCTGGAGCCGCTCGGGTTCGGGCAGCCCGAGAAAGTCCTCGCGGATCTCGGCGAGGGTCTCGGGAAGGTTGTCGTCGCTCACCCCGAAAGTCTGCCACGGTGGGCGCCGTGGCGGCCGGTCAGCGCCGCGCGGGAACCTCTCCGGGCTCGGCGCCCGTGACGATCGGAACGCGGACGGCACTGCCCCACTCGGTCCACGAGCCGTCGTAGTTGCGGACGTTCTCGAAGCCGAGCAGGTGCTTCAGCACGAACCACGTGTGACTCGACCGCTCGCCGATGCGGCAGTACGCGACGACCTCGTCGCCCGGCGTGAGACCGGCGCCCGCGAGATACACCTCTTCAAGTTCGGCGCGGGAGCGGAACGTGCCATCGTCTGCCACGGCCTTCGCCCACGGAACGCTCTGCGCCGACGGGATGTGCCCGGCCCGCAGCGCGCCCTCTTCGGGGTAGGCGGGGGCCGAGGTGCGCTCGCCCGAGTACTCCTCCGGCGAGCGGACGTCGATGAGTGGGTTGCCGAGGTGTGCCAGGACGTCGTCTTTGTAGGCGCGCAGCGTCGAGTCGTCGCGCTCCACGACCGGGTAGTCCGTCGGCGTGATAGCCGGGGCATCCGTCGTCATGGGTCGGCCCTCTGCGATCCATCGATCGCGACCACCGTCGAGCAGACGAACGTCTTCGTGGCCGAACAGCGAGAACACCCAGAGCGCGTAGGCCGCCCACCAGTTGTTCTTGTCGCCGTAGATGACGATCGTGTCGTCTCGGCCGATGCCCTTGCGGCTGAGCAGCTCGGCGAAGCCGGCACCATCGAGGTAGTCGCGAACAACAGGGTCGTTCAGCTCGGTGTGCCAGTCGACCTTGACCGCCCCGGGGATGTGGCCCGTTTCGTAAAGCAGCACGTCTTCGTCCGACTCCACCACGACCAGTCCCGGTTGTCCGAGGCGCTGCTCGAGCCAGTCGCCGGTCACGAGGCGTCCGGGGTTGGCGTACTCCTGGAACTTCGGGTTCGACGTGTCGGTCTCGGCAGTCATCTCATGTCTCCTCTGTCTCGGGGACGGGCACCCACTATCGTCGCGGAGCGGGTCGGCACCCCAGCGGGGATAGGGTGGAAACCGTCCCCCAGAACCCGACAACGGCCGGCCGGGGCCTCAACCCCCGGGGCCGATACACGACAAAGACGATGCACACGTTCCCCCTCTCCCCCCGCACCAGG
>CAYZEL010000082.1:1357-3112 GCA_964477515.1 uncultured Microbacterium sp. | reverse complement strand
GGCGGGGGGGGGCGTGGACGCCCGTGGTCGTTTTATGACAAGACGGATGCAGCCGTGCCGCTTCTGACATACACCAAGGACCGGATGTCTGCTTCGACCGCCACGGGCATCGTTCACCTGGCCTACCGCGAACCCGCGCTGACCGGCGCCGAAATGGTCTCGCATCTCGTCCCGCCGCCCCAATTCGATCAGGCGACGTTCGAGACGTATCGCGTCGATCCGGACTATCCGTCGCAGCAAGAAGCCAAAGAGACGCTCATCGCGTTCGCTGGCCTGTCCGAGGCGCCGAAGCGCGGTGGCCTGTTCTCGCGGGCGAAGAAGCTGCCCGAGGTCAAGCCCGGCGTCTATCTCGACGGCGGTTTCGGTGTGGGAAAGACGCACCTTCTCGCGGCGATCTATCACGGCATGCGTGCCCGGCGGAAGTACTTCGGATCGTTCATCGAGTACACCGCCCTCGTCGGAGCCATGGGCTACAAGAACACCGTCGAGCTGTTCCGGGGCGCCGACCTGCTCTGCATCGACGAATTCGAACTGGACGACCCGGGCGACACCATGGTCATGACGCGGTTGCTCGGTGAGCTCGTGGCGTCCGGCACCAAACTCGCCGCAACGAGCAACACGCCTCCGAACGCGCTCGGTGAGGGTCGGTTCGCTGCGCAGGACTTCCTGCGCGAGATCCACGCGATGGCCGCGAGCTTCCAGACCATCCGCATCGACGGCGTCGACTACCGTCAGCGCAAACTCGACGGCCACGCCGAGGTGCTGACCGACGGTGCATACGAATCGGCGATCGCGGATGCTGCGCGCACCGGTGTGGCGTCGGACGACGACTTCGAGGCGCTGGTCGCGCACCTCGCCCGGGTGCACCCGTCGCGGTACATCCGACTGATCGAGAATGTCGAGGTCGTCGGTCTGCGAAACGTCGCGCCGCTCACCGATCAGTCGGCCGCGCTGCGCTTCGTCGCCTTCATCGACCGGGTGTACGACGCGCAGGTGCCGATCCGGGCGACGGGCGTCGCTCTCGACACGGTTTTCCCGGAAGAGATGCTCGCCGGTGGGTACCGCAAGAAGTACTTGAGGGCGGTTTCGCGCCTGATTGCCTCCACAGCGGCATAAACACGGGGCCCTGGAGGCCGATTCACCGTTTTCTGGAAGATCTGCGAAACGCGATGTTTACCGGGGGGCGCGTTGCGTAACCTGCGCGAAACATCGATCCCACCGCGGCCGTAACCATCTCTGTCCAGACTGGGGACACCCGACGCTACAACTGCGTCCCTGCAGAGAGGTTCACTTCGAGATGGATCAAGGCAACACCGCATTCATCCTCATAGCAGCGGCACTCGTCCTGCTGATGACGCCCGGACTTGCATTCTTCTATGGCGGTCTGGTCAAGGCCAAGAGCGTCATCAGCATGATGATGCTCAGCTTCGGCGCTATGGGACTTATTGGCGTGCTGTGGGTCGTCTACGGCTACGCCGTGGCATTCCCCGGTGCAGAGGGCATCGTGGCCCCGTGGGCCATCGACTGGTCGGCTATCGGCCTCGACAGCCTCCTCGAGACGCCTGAGGGCGCCGCGTACCCGCCGCTGGCATTCGTCGCCTTCCAGGCAACGTTCGCCATCATCACGGTCGCGCTCGTCTCCGGAGCCATCGCGGATCGCGCGAAGTTCGGAGCATGGATGGTCTTCGCCGCAGTCTGGGCGACGGTCGTCTACTTCCCGGTCGCGAGCTGGGTCTTCAACTTCGGCCTGGCCGA
>CAYZEL010000082.1:0-1257 GCA_964477515.1 uncultured Microbacterium sp. | reverse complement strand
GCGTTCGTGAACACGATCGCCGCTCCCGCTGCTGCTCTGCTCGCGTGGCTCATCGTCGAGAAGATCAAGGACGGCAAGCCCACGTCGGTCGGTGCCGCATCTGGTGCCGTCGCGGGTCTCGTCGCGATCACCCCGGCCTGTGCCGCGATCGACCCGATCTGGGCCATCCTGCTCGGTGTGATCGCCGGTGCCGTCTGTGCGCTCGCGATCGAGCTGAAGTACAAGCTCGGCTTCGACGACTCGCTCGACGTCGTGGGCATCCACCTCGTCGGCGGTGTCATCGGCACGCTGTACATCGGCTTCTTCGCCGCCAGCACGGGCCTGTTCTTCACGGGCGACGCGACGCAGCTGCTGGTTCAGGCGATCGCAGCGTTCTCGGTCATGATCTACTCGTTCGTTCTCGCGTACATCATCGGTTTCGCGATCCAGAAGACCATGGGCTTCCGGATCAAGAACGAAGACGAGATCGCGGGCGTCGACACGATCGTTCACGGCGAAGAGGGCTACGTCCTCGCGGACACCAGGGCCTGACATCCTGGTTTGACACAGCACGACCCGGAGGGGCGTCGCGAGCAATCGCGGCGCCCCTCCGGCGTGCCTGTCGCCGGTAGAGTTCCCGGATGGCGGAGCGCAGAGGCATCCTGGGCGCGCTGAAGCGTTTCTTTCATCGTCCGGCGGGGCGGAGTGGGTCGGATCGCTCGGCGGCGCCCGACGCGAGCCCCGGGAGTGCAGGCGCGTTCGCGACGAGGGCAGTGGGACCGCCCCGCAAGCTCGTGCTGGAATATGCGCCGGATTCGGATGGTGCGCCCGACGCGGGCGAGATCGTCTGGACCTGGGTGCCGTACGTCGAGAACGACGGGCGGGGCAAGGATCGGCCCGTGCTCGTCATCGCGCGGGCATCGGGGGACTGGTCCTACGCTCTCCGACTGACGGGCACACCGCGCGACGGTGACGCGAGCTATCTGGCCCTGGGATCGGGACCGTGGGATGTGCGCGGACGACCTTCGTGGCTCGATCTGGGCAAGGTGTACGCGGTACACGCGAATGGGATGCGGCGCGAGGCCGCGGCGCTCGATCGTGCGCGCTTCGCGAAGGTGGCGGGCGCATTGCGCGTGCGCTACGGCTGGACGGTGCCGCAGTAGGTCGTTGGGCCTGGGCGTGCCGTGAAACCAAAGAGCCCCCGAGTTCATCGGGGGCTTGACGTGGGCGATGCCGGACTCGAACCGACGACCTCTTCCGTGTGAAGGAAGCGCGCTA
>CAYZEL010000081.1:0-9893 GCA_964477515.1 uncultured Microbacterium sp. | reverse complement strand
CATCGGCCTGCGAGTACAGGGCCAGGTTCTGCTGCGCCAACCACGGCGTCAACTGTTTCTACGTGCAGCTCGGCAACGAGAACTGCGAGTTCCTGCCCGGCATCGGGGGCGAGGACGACGGACCCAAGGGCGGCCTCAACGGCATCGACAACGGCCGGCTCCACTTCGACGGCGTGCGCATCCCACGCACCAACCTGCTCAACAAGTACGGAGACGTCGCTCCCGACGGCACGTACTCGAGCGACATCTCGAGCCCCGGGCGCCGCTTCTTCACGATGCTCGGCACCCTCGTCCAGGGGCGCGTCTCACTCGACGGCTCGGCGATGTGGGCCTCGGCCCTCGGTCTCAACATCGCCATCACCTATGCGACGCAGCGCCGCCAGTTCGACTCCGGCGCGGGTTCAGACGAGGTGGTCCTGCTGGATTACGGTCGCCACCAGCGGCGCCTGCTCCCGCGCCTCGCGACCACGTACGCGGGTCTCTTTGCGCACGACGAGTTCCTGCAGAAGTTCGACGCCGTCTTCAGCGGCGCGGCGGACACGGACGCCGACCGCGAAGACCTCGAGACCCTCGCGGCGGCTCTCAAGCCGCTGTCGACGTGGCACGCCCTCGACACGCTGCAGGAGTCGCGCGAAGCGTGCGGCGGCAACGGCTTCCTGTTCGAGAACCGCCTCGTGGGCCTCCGCGCCGACCTCGACATCTTCGCCACGTTCGAGGGTGACAACAACGTCTTGCTGCAGCTCGTCGGCAAGCGCCTGCTGACCGACTACGGGCGTCAGTTCAAGGACAAGGATGCTCGTGCCCTCGCGGCCTTCGCCGTCGGTCAGACCGCGGGCAAGGTCTTCCACGGTGCGGGGCTTCGTCAGCTCGGTCAAACTGTGACCGACTTCGGCTCGACGGCACGAGCTGTCGAGCGAGGACTGCGCGCCGACCAGCAGCACGAGCTGCTAGCCGGACGCGTGCAGCAGATGGTCGCCGACATCGCCGGGCGACTGCGTCCCGCCGCGAAGCTGCCGCGCGACGAGGCCGCGGCACTTTTCAACGCCAACCAGTCCGAGTTGATCGAGGCGGCCCGCGCTCACGGCGAACTGCTGCAGTGGGAAGCGTTCACGGACGCCTTGGCACGCGTGACGGACGACGGAAGCCGGCAGGTGCTGACGTGGCTGCGCGACCTCTTCGGGCTCAGCGTGATCGAGAAGCACCTGGCCTGGTACCTGATCAACGGACGTCTCTCGGCTCAGCGTGCCGGCGCGGTTTCGAGCTATATCGACCGCCTGTGCACGCGGTTGCGGCCGCACGCGCTCGATCTCGTCGAGGCCTTCGGGTTCGCTCCCGAGCACGTGCGCGCGCCGATCGCGACGGGTGCCGAGAAGATCCGCCAGGACGAGGCGCGGGCGTACTACGCGCACCTCGAGGCATCCGGATCGGCTCCCGTGCCCGAGAAGAAGGCGACGGCTGCCGCGCGCGCCTGAGTCTTTATCGCATGCCGAAGACCGGGCGCAACCCATCGCGCCCGGTCTTCGGCATGCGTATGGTCGTGCGCGGCACGCCATTCGGCGGTGCAGAAGATCATCGGAAGCAGGAACCTCAATGAGCATCGGATTCGGCATCTTCCTTTTCGCGGTCGGCGCGATCTGCGCCTTCGCGCTCAACGTCGACCTGGGCTGGATCGACATCAAGACCGTGGGCTACATCCTGATGGGCGCGGGCGTGATCATCACGATCATCGGCATCGCGCTGCTCGCACGCCGCCGCAGCGTCGCCTCGACGACGCGCAGCGGAGTCGACCCCGTCTCGGGTGAGCGCGTCACGCGCAGCGAGACCAGCGCCCCCGAAGACCCCCGCGTCTAGCGGAGCACGCCAGCCTGCCGCACACCGCGGACACATAGCGACCGCGGTGTGCGGCACACTGGACCCCGAACAAGGGGGCACAGATGGCTGATCGTCCGGTAGGGCACATCGCGGACGCGCACGAGGTCATTCGGGTGATCGGCGCGCGCGAGAACAATCTGAGGAACGTCTCGCTCGAGATCCCGAAGCGCCGACTCACGGTGTTCACGGGTGTGAGCGGGTCGGGCAAGTCCTCGCTCGTCTTCGGCACGATCGCCGCCGAATCCCAGCGGCTGATCAACGAGACCTACTCGACATTCATCCAGCAGTTCATGGCGGCTCCGGACCGCCCGGATGTCGATGCGCTCGAGAACCTCTCGCCCGCGATCCTCGTCGACCAGGAGCGGATGGGCGCGAACGCGCGCTCGACGGTGGGAACGGCGACGGACGCGCACGCGATGCTGCGGATGCTCTTCAGCCGTCTGGGCACACCCCACATCGGCTCGCCGCAGGCGTTCTCGTTCAACGTCCCCTCCGTCAGCGGCTCGGGTGTGATCAAGAAGGACGACGGCACGCGCGAGGCGCGGTCGTTCTCCGTCACGGGCGGGATGTGCCCGCGCTGCGAAGGACTCGGCGAGGCGAGCGACATCGACCTCGACGAACTCTTCGACAGCGCCAAGTCGCTCGCCGAGGGTGCGATCACGATCCCCGGCTACAACGTCGACGGATGGATGGTCCGCGGGTTCACGGAGTCGGGTTTTCTCGATCCCGACAGGAAGATCCGCGACTTCACCGCGCAGGAGCGCCAGGACTTCCTGTACAAGGAACCGGTGAAGGTCAAGATGCGGGACTTCAACATGACCTACGAGGGACTCATCCCGAAGATCACCAAGAGCTTCCTGCAGAAGGATCGCGACGCCCTGCAGCCGCACATCCGTGCGTTCGTCGATCGTGCGGTCAAGTTCACCGCCTGTCCGGAGTGTGGCGGGACGCGCCTGAGCGAGGCGGCGCGGTCGTCGAAGATCGGCGGTGTGAGCATCGCGGATGCCGCGGCCATGCAGATCACGGACCTCGCTGCCTGGCTGCGCACGGTCGATGACCCCGAGGTCGCGCCGCTTCTCACGGGGCTGCGGAGCCTGGTCGACTCCTTCGTCGAGATCGGACTCGGATATCTCTCGCTCGAACGATCGAGCGGGACGCTCTCGGGCGGCGAGGCGCAGCGCACCAAGATGATCCGCCACCTCGGTTCGAGCCTGACCGACATCACCTACGTGTTCGACGAGCCGACCGCGGGACTGCACCCGCACGACATCGAGCGCATGAACGACCTGCTCCGGCGCCTGCGCGACAAGGGCAACACGGTGCTCGTGGTCGAGCACAAGCCCGAGGTCATCTCGATCGCCGACCACGTCGTGGACCTCGGTCCGGGAGCGGGGCGGAACGGGGGGCAGATAACCTTCACCGGGGATGTCTCGGGCCTGCGCGCCTCGGATACGCTGACGGGTCGTCACCTGGATCACCGCGCCCGCCTCAAGTCGTCCGTGCGCGCATCGAAGAGCGCTCTGCAGATCCGCGGGGCGAGTCAGCACAACCTGCAGAACGTCGATGTCGACATCCCGCTCGGCATCCTGACCGTCGTGACGGGGGTCGCGGGCTCGGGCAAGTCGTCGCTGATCCATGGGCACCTGCCCTCCTTCGACGATGTGGTCGTCGTCGATCAGGCCCCGATCCGCGGCTCGCGCCGGAGCAATCCGGCCACGTACACCGGCGTGCTCGACGGCATCCGCTCGGCCTTCGCGAAGGCGAACGGCGTCAAGCCCGCACTCTTCAGTGCGAACTCGGCCGGTGCCTGCCCCGTCTGCAAAGGCCTCGGCATCATCATCACCGAGCTCGGATTCGCCTCGACGGTCGAGACCGTCTGCGAGGTGTGTGCGGGCAAGGGCTTCTCGGACGAGGTGCTCCAGTACCGCCTGAACGACAAGAACATCCACGAGGTCATGTCGATGTCGGCGGCCGAGGCATCCGAGTTCTTCCCGACCGGTCCCGCGCACACGACGCTCGCAAGGATGGTCGATGTGGGGCTGGCGTACATCACGCTCGGGCAGCGCCTGAACACCCTCTCGGGCGGCGAGCGGCAGCGCCTCAAGCTCGCGATCAGCATGGCCAAGAAGGGTGCGGTTTACGTGCTCGACGAGCCGACGACCGGGCTGCACCTGGCCGATGTCGACAACCTGCTGGGGTTGCTCGATCGTCTCGTCGACGCCGGCAATTCGGTCATCGTGATCGAGCATCACCAGGCCGTCATGGCGCATGCGGACTGGATCATCGACATGGGCCCGGGCGCGGGACGCGACGGCGGGCGGATCGTCTTCGAGGGGTCACCGGCCGATCTGGTGGAGTCCGGCGACACACTGACCGCGCAGCACCTGCGGGCCTACGTCGCGGACTGATGCCGAGGGGGCCGGCCGTGCTCAGCGCCCGGTGTCGAACAGGTGTCGGCCGCCGTGGCTGAGGACCTTCACGACGACACCGCGGGCGTGGAGCTCGGCGACAGCGCGGGTCTCTTCGTCGATGTCTCGGCCGAGGGCGTGCACATTCGCGACGACGAGCACATCGCCGTGCTGCAGCGTCGCGAAGAAACGGCCGAGTCGATCCGACCATCCCTCGAGGATCTCGGGTGAGGGATGACGGAACCCCGCGATCGGAACGCCGAACCGGGTGAGCTCATCGCGCTGCTCCGTCACCGAGGGCATCCCCTCGCGCGCGACCACGAGCCCGACGAGCCGGGCGCCGGCGGGGCGAGCGAGCCACCAATCGCGGTCGCGCTGCAGCTCGGTGAAGCACTTCGGGCATTCCGCGGCGAGATGCGGCAGATGCAGGGGCGCCGTGGCATCCGAGGCGCCGGTCGAGGGCGCGTGTGAGTGACCGTCGCCGAAGCCGTCGATCGTTTCGCCCATGGGTGCTCCCTGCCTACCGTCCCCGCATGATCAATTGTGCACGAGCGCGAGCGCGCTATTCATCACCATCATCGAGTCGCATGCGGATGCTCAGTTCGTCGGCGTCGAGAGACTCCAACGACCGGCGCAACGCGGCGGTGCTGTACGTTCCGTCGCGCCGGAGTTCCAGCAGGCGCTCACGCATGGCGCGGATGATCTCGAGTCTGAGCTCGCTCATCTCCGCCGCATGCATGCTGGACTCGTCCTCGATCGGTTGCAGGATGCGTGCCCTCACGCGCGAGACGACGTCGGTGTCGAAGGGAGTGCCGCTCGCGCGTCGCAGGTCCGCCGATGCCAGCGCCTGCGCGGCGGCGGTGCGCAGTTCGTCCTCGAGGCCGTCGCGTTCCTCGTCCGAGGGTCCTCCGCCGGTGCCCGCCAGCCCGAGCCGACGTGCGAGCCACCCCAGCGTCGAGCCCTGGATCAGCAGGGTCCCCGCGGCGACGAAGAACGCCACGAGCAGGAGGGTCGCGCGGCTCTCGGTGTCGCGCGGCAGGGTCTGCGCCGCGGCGACGGTCACGGCTCCGCGCATGCCGGCCCAGACGATCAGGGAGCCATGGCGCCAGCCCAGGGGTGACGCCTCGTAGTAGTCGAGGTCCGCGCGCGCCCGCGTGATTCGCGTGCGGAAGAGGCTCATCCGGCGCGGGTTGTTCACGTCCCGAGCGTTGATGCCGCGCGGTCCCCGACGCGGCGGGGCATCGGGTGCCGGGGTATCGGATGCCGCGGCATCCGTGACCTTCTTGTCCCAATCGTCGAAGCGGCCGCGTACCGACGAGATCCTGCGTGCCCGCCGGCTCTGCGCCCAGACGAGCGGCGCGACATAGACGATGCGGACGGCGAGCACCACCAGGATCGCCACCGATGCGAGGGTCATCGCGTGCCAGACACCCTCGTGCTTCTGCTCGCTCTCGACGACGAGCCCGTACAACTCGAGCCCCATGATGAGGAAGACGGCGCCCTCGAGCACGAGTTCGATCGTCCGCCAGTTGAGGGTGTCCGACATGCGCTGTTCGGCCGAGAACCAGCGCGCGGATCCTTGGCCGGTCACGATCCCCGCCACGACCGCCGCGACGAGTCCTGAGCCGCCGAAGTGCTCGGCCGGGACGTAGGCGAGGAAGGGGATGGTGAAGCTCAGTGCGGTGTTCGCGGTGGGGCTGGCGATCCAGGCGCGCACGCGCAGGTTGACGAATCCGACGACGGCGCCCACCAGCACGGCCCAGAACACGGCCCACCCGAAGTCCAGCACGCTGTCGAAGACGGAAAAGGAGCCGGTGACGGCGGCGAGGGCCGAACTGAGCAGCACCAACGCCGTCGCATCGTTGAGCAGGCTCTCGCCCTCGAGCACCGTCACGATGCGAGGCGAAATCCCGAGCTTGCGCACGATCGAGGTCGCTACCGCGTCCGTGGGGCTGAGGATGGCCCCGAGGGCCACGGCGAGTGCGAACCCGAGACCCGGAACGAGGAGGGCGAAGATACCGCCCAGCACGAGCGACGAGATCAGAACGAGTCCGACCGAGAGCCCGCCGATCAGCCCGAAATCTCGCCGGAACTCCACCGCGGGCAGCGACACCGCGGCCGAATAGAGCAGCGGGGGCAGGATGCCCGCCAGGATCCACTCGGGCTTCACCTCGAACTCGGGAACGAAGGGCAGAAAGCTGACGACGATGCCCAGCGCGACCAGCGCGAGGGGGCCCGCGACGCCGACGCGCGGGGCGAGGGCCGTCACGAGCGCGATCGCGACGATGCCGCCGGCGGCCAGCAGGATCAGATCCACGGTGCTCTACAGGGCCCCGAGGCTGCGGACCGCGTCGCGTTCGGCCTCGAGTTCCGCCACCGAATGGAACAGGCGGGTGCGCGCACGCTCGTCGAGCGCGAGGCCCTCCACGACGTGCCACGAACCCTCCGCGGCCGTCACGGGGAACGAGCAGACGAGACCCTCGGGCACGCCATACTCGCCGCGCGAGACGAGGGCGGCGGATGTCCAGCCCTCGGTCGTCCCGTTGACCCAGTCGCCGACGTGCCGGATGGCCGCGTTGGCCGCGCTCGCGACCGACGACGAGCCGCGTACCTCGATGATCTCGGCCCCGCGCCGCGCGACCCGGGGGATGAAGACGTCGTCGAGCCAGGCCTGCGCCGCCTCGGCATCGCCCAGGCGGTCTGCGAGGGCGTCGATGACCGGGCGTCCGGAGACGGTGGCGTGCGAGACATCCGGGAACTGCGTCGCCGAATGGTTGCCCCAGATGGTGACGTCGCGCAGTGCCGAAACGGGAACCTCCAACGCGGCCGCGAGCTGCCCGAGCGCACGGTCGTGGTCGAGGCGGGTCAGCGCGGTGAATCGGTCGGGCGGGATGTCGCCGCCCGACGAGGCCGCGATCAGGGCGTTGGTGTTCGCGGGGTTGCCGACCACGACGACGCGCACATCATCCGCCGCGCCCTCGCCGATCGCCGCGCCCTGGGGACCGAAGATGCCCGCGTTCGCGGCCAGCAGGTCGCCGCGTTCCATACCGGGGCCGCGGGGGCGCGCCCCGACCAGCATCGCGATGTTGCAGCCGTCGAACGCCCGAGCCGGGTCATCCGTCACCTCCACGTCGCGCAGCAACGGGAACGCGCAGTCCTGCAACTCGAGGGCCGCCCCCTCGGCCGACCGAACACCGGCCGGGATCTCGAGCAGACGCAACCGCACGGGTCTGTCCGTACCCAGCATGTCGCCGGCGGCGATGCGGAACAGCAGGGCGTAGCCGATCTGCCCGCCCGCGCCGGTGATCGTGACGGTCGTCGCGTGATCCATGCGATAGAGCCTAGAGGTCGGTGTCGATCGACCACGGGAGGGCATCCCGGTGATCGGCGGGGGACGCGATAGCGTGGCCGGATGGTGTCCACCCCCGACGAGAGCTCCGCGGCGCACGTCTCGTCGCATCCCGTCTCGTCGCCCCTGTATCCGCCGATCGAACCGTTCGAGTCCGGCGAGCTGCTGGTGGGGGACGGCCAGCGGATCTACTGGGAGTGCAGCGGCAATCCGGACGGCAAGCCCGTCGTGTTCCTGCACGGCGGACCGGGCGCGGGAACATCGCCGTGGCACCGCCGCCTGTTCGACCCCGAGAAGTACCGCATCGTGCTCTTCGACCAGCGCGGATGCGGACGTAGCACCCCGCACGCGAGCGACCCCGGCGAGGACCTGCGCTACAACACCACCTGGCATCTGGTCGCCGACATCGAGCTGCTGCGCAAGAACCTCGGCATCGGGCGCTGGCAGGTCTTCGGGGGCTCGTGGGGGAGTGCCCTAGCGCTCGCGTACGCGCAGACGCATCCGGATGTCGTGACCGAGATCATCCTGCGCGGGGTCTTCACCCTGCGCCGGCACGAGCTGGAGTGGTTCTACGAGGGCGGGGCCTCGGCGATCTTCCCGGACCTGTGGGAGGAGTTCATCGCCCCGATCCCCGTGCTGGAGCGCTCGCACATGATCGACGCGTACCACCGGCGGCTGACCGACCCCGACCCGAATGTGCACGTGCCCGCTGCCGTCGCGTGGAGCCGCTGGGAGGCATCCACCCTCACCCTCCGGCCCGACGCCGCGCTCGTCGCGCAGATGACCGAACCCGCCGCCGCGACGGCGTTCGCGCGCATCGAGAACCACTATTTCGTGCACGGCGGCTGGTTCCGCGAGGGACAGCTGATCGAGGACGTCGGGATCCTCCGCAACATTCCCGCCGTGATCGTGCAGGGGCGCTACGACATCTGCACACCGGCCATGACGGCATGGGATCTGCGTCGTGCCTGGCCCGAGGCGCACTTCGTGCTCGTCGCCGACGCCGGTCACTCGGCGACCGAGCCCGCCATCCAGTCCGCGCTCGTTGCCGCGACGGACCGCTTCGCTTCACGCTGACCGGATATCCTCCTCTCCTCCGCCCCGAACCAGGAGTGCACGTGACCGATTCTGAACTGACCCCTGTCTTCTCACGCACGACGCGCGGTTCGTCGGTCGCTCGTGATCGCCTCGGTGCCGAAGAGCTGCTTCCCGATACGGCGTACCAGATCGTGCACGACGAGGCACTCCTCGACGGCAACGCGCGGCTCAACCTCGCGACCTTCGTGACCACGTGGATGGACGACCAGGCCGACCGGCTCTACGCCGAGACGTTCGACAAGAACATGATCGACAAGGACGAGTACCCCTCGACCGCGGCCGTCGAGAGTCACTGCTGGAGGATCCTCGCCGACCTGTGGCACGCGCCCTCGGTGCCGGATGCGATCGGCACCTCCACGACGGGATCGTCCGAGGCCTGCATGCTCGGGGGACTGGCGTTCAAGCGCCGCTGGCAGCAGCGCCGTCGCGCCGAGGGCAAGTCGACCGAGAAGCCGAACCTCGTGATGTCGAGCGCGGTGCAGGTGTGCTGGGAGAAGTTCTGCAACTACTTCGAGGTCGAGCCGCGCTTCGTGCCGATGACCGAGGCGCACAAGATCTTCGACGGTCACGACCTCGAGAAGTACGTCGACGAGAACACGATCGGCGTCGTCGCCATCATGGGCGTGACGTACACGGGCATGTACGAGCCCGTGCGCGAGATCGCGGCGGCGCTCGACGCGATCCAGCGCAAGACCGGTCTCGACATCCCGATCCATGTGGACGGGGCATCCGGTGCCATGGTCGCCCCGTTCCTGCAGCCGGACCTGGAGTGGGACTTCCGACTCGAGCGCGTGCACTCGATCAACACGTCGGGCCACAAGTACGGCGGTGTCTACCCGGGGCTCGGCTGGGTCGTGTGGCGCGAGCGGCAGTGGCTGCCCGACGACCTGGTGCTCGACGTCTCGTACCTCGGCGGCCACATGCCGACCTTCGCGCTCAACTTCTCGCGTCCCGGTGCCCAGGTGCTGCTGCAGTACTACCTGTTCCTGCGCCTCGGCTACGCGGGCTACACCGAAATGCAGCAGTCGTCCCAGGATGTCGCCGTGCACCTGTCGTCGGCGATCGCCGAGATGAAGCCGTTCGAGCTGTTGACCCACGGACCCCACATCCCCGTTTCTCCGTTGCGGGCCCCGGACCGGTTCCCCCACCACTGGTGTTGGTTCGCG
>CAYZEL010000080.1:6457-10109 GCA_964477515.1 uncultured Microbacterium sp. | reverse complement strand
CGATGCGCGTCGAGAGCTGGTGCGCGTGCGCGAGCAGCGTGCGGCCGAGGCTCGACAGACGATCCGGGCCGAAGCGGAACTCGACACCCGTCAGACTCAGCGCCCACTCGGGGTGCCCGGCGCGGTTGAACACGGCCGCTCCGACACCCCAGCTGCCCTCGACGATCAGGCCGGGGTTGACCGCGTAGCCGCGGTCGCGCGTCTCGCCGAGTCGCGTGCGGAGCGGTGCGAGGCGGTGACTCGGGCCCCATGATTCGTCGAGGTCGGGGTGTCGCTCGAGGTAGGCGTCGACCTCGGCCTCGGGGAGAAATGCCAGGATCGCCAGGCCCGCCGAGGCCACCCCGAGCGGAAAACGGACGCCCTCGCTGAGCACGAACGAGCGGATGGGAAAGGCCCCTTCTTCGCGCAGCAGGCACACGGTCTCGTCGGCTCGGCGCACCGACAGGAATGCGCTCTCTTCCGTCTTGACCGCGAGCGAGCGGACGATGTCGCGGGCCAGCGTCGTGATGTCGTATCGGGCCGCGGCGACGGTGCCCATCAGGTACAGCTCGGGTCCCGGCATCCACCTCGCCGTCGTGGCGTCCTGATCGACGAGGCCCTCGGCCCGGAGTGCCGACAGCAACCTGTGCGCCGTCGAGCGCGACAGGTCGGCGCGACGTGCGAGGTCGGCGGTCGGCGCTCCCTCGGCGCCGGCAGCGGTCACGAGGCGCAGAAGGTGCGCCGCACGGCCGATGGCCTGGGCGCCGGGAACCGTGCGAGTGCTCATCATGTGGACGCTAGCCCTCGAGGCATCCACATCGCAAGCCGCACTTTGCCGCCCGGGTGGCCGCGAGGCAAGCTGAGACAAGGATGTGGCGGCGGGTGAATTCGACGCGCCGTGACCGGATCGTGGACGTCCGGGCCCGATCGGGTCGGGTCCGCGAACGCGCGACGAGCGAACGAGCGACGAGCGAAACGTGCGACGAGCGAACGTGCGACGAGCGAAACGTGCGACAAGGGAGTGACGCGTGATCGACAAACAGGTGGCGACGGCGGCCGAGGCCGTGGCGGACATCCCGGACGGCGCTTCGCTCGCCGTCGGAGGGTTCGGGCTCTCGGGCAATCCGATCGCCCTGATCGAGGCGCTCCTCGCACAGGGCACGACGGATCTCAGCATCGTCAGCAACAACTGCGGCGTGGATGACTGGGGCCTCGGCGTGCTGTTGAACGCCCACCGCATCCGCAAGATGACGTCGTCGTACGTGGGCGAGAACAAGGAATTCGAGCGGCAGTTCCTCTCCGGCGAGCTGGAGCTCGAACTCACGCCGCAGGGCACGCTCGCCGAGAAGCTGCGCGCGGGCGGATCGGGCATCGCGGCGTTCTACACGCGCACGGGCGTCGGCACGCAGGTCGCCGAGGGCGGTCTGCCGCGCCGGTACGACGGGTCGGGCGGGGTTGCTGTGGCATCACCGGCGAAGGACGTTCGCGTCTTCGACGTCGCGGGCGAGCCGCGCGAGCACGTGCTCGAAGAGGCCATCGTGACGGACTTCGCCCTCGTGCACGCCCTGCGGGGCGACCGCCACGGCAACCTCGTGTTCAACAAGGCCGCGCGCAACTTCAACCCGCTCGCCGCGATGGCCGGACGCGTGTGCATCGCCCAGGTCGAAGAGCTCGTCGAGCCCGGTGAGATCGACCCCGATCAGGTGCATCTTCCGGGCGTCTATGTCCATCGCATCGTCGAGGTCGGCACCGACATCGAAAAGCGCATCGAGCGTCGCACGGTGCGGGCCGCCGGCTCGGAAGGGAACTGACATGCCACGGGATCGCCTGCAGATGGCCGCACGCGCCGCCGCCGAGCTGACGGACGGCTCGTACGTCAACCTCGGGATCGGGCTGCCGACGCTGGTGCCCAACTACGTGCCGGACGGCGTGACCGTCGTGCTGCAGTCCGAGAACGGCATCCTCGGCGTCGGGCCGTACCCGGACGATGCGGATGTGGATCCGGATCTGATCAACGCCGGAAAAGAAACGGTGACGACCCTGGCCGGGTCCTCGTTCTTCGACTCGGCCACGAGCTTCGGGATGATCCGCGGTGGCAAGATCGATGTCGCTGTGCTCGGTGCGATGCAGGTCTCGCGCGTCGGTGACCTGGCCAACTGGATGATCCCGGGCAAGATGGTCAAGGGCCCGGGGGGCGCCATGGATCTCGTGCACGGTGCGGCCCAGGTCATTGTGCTCATGGAGCACGTCGCGAAGGACGGTTCGGCGAAGATCGTCGAGGAGTGCTCGCTGCCCCTCACCGGGCGGAGGGTCGTCGACCGCATCATCACGGACCTGGCGGTGATCGACGTGACACCCGACGGCCTCGTACTGGTCGAGGTGGCACCGGGTGTGACCGTGGCAGAGGTCGTCGCGGCGACCGAACCGCCCCTGACCGTTTCGCCCGCACTGGAGGAGAACGCATGAGCGCCCTATCGCACGACCTATCACCCGAAGACACCCGGCCCGACGACATCGTCATCGTGGCCGCCGCCCGCACGCCTCAGGGCCGGCTCAAGGGCCAGCTCGCGTCGTTCACGGCGCCGCAGCTCGGTGGTTTCGCCATCCGCGGCGCGCTCGAGAAGGCCGGGATCGCACCGGATGCCGTCGACGCCGTCGTGCTCGGGCAGGTGCTGCCCGCCGGGTCGGGTCAGAACCCCGCCCGCCAGGCGGCGCTCGCCGCGGGTATCGGATGGGACGTGCCCGCGTCATCCGTCAACAAGGTCTGCCTGTCGGGGCTCACCGCGATCATCGACGCCGCGCGCATGATCCGGGTCGGCGACGCCGACGTCGTGGTCGCGGGGGGCATGGAATCGATGACCCGCGCCCCGCACCTGCTGATGGGATCGCGCGACGGCTGGCAGTACGGCAGCGTCGAGGTGCTCGACCACATGGCCCTCGACGGGCTCACCGATGCGTACGACAACGAGAGCATGGGCGCCTCCACGGAGCGCCGCAACGAGCAATTCGAGGTGACGCGCGAGCAGCAGGACGCCGTTTCGGCTCGATCGCACCAGCGCGCCGCGGCGGCGACCGAGGCGGGCGTCTTCGCGGACGAGATCGTGGCGATCGACGTGCCGCAGCGGCGGGGCGACGCCGTCCGTGTGACGGCTGACGAGGGCATCCGTCCCGAGACGACGGTCGAGACGCTCGGGCGCCTGCGGCCCGCCTTCGCGGAGGGCGGATCGATCACCGCGGGCAATTCGTCGCAGATTTCGGATGGCGCGGCCGCCGTTGTCCTGACGCACCGTGCGCATGCGGAGGCGGAGGGGTGGCCCGTGCTCGCCGTCATCGGGGCGAACGGTCAGGTCGCCGGGCCGGACAACTCGCTGCACGCGCAGCCGGCCCGGGCCATCGCGCAGGCGCTCGAGAAGCAGGGGCTGACGGCGGCGGACCTCGACATCGTCGAGATCAACGAGGCGTTCGCCGCCGTGGTCGTGCGTTCCCAGGCCGAACTGGGGTTGGGTGACGACGTCGTCAACGTCCATGGCGGGGGCATCGCGGTCGGACACCCGATCGGAGCATCCGGGGCGCGACTCGTCGTGCACGCGGTGCATGAGCTCGGGCGCCGGGGCGGTGGCACCGCGGCTGTCGCGCTGTGCGGCGGCGGGGGTCAGGGCGAGGCGCTGATCCT
>CAYZEL010000080.1:0-6357 GCA_964477515.1 uncultured Microbacterium sp. | reverse complement strand
GCACCGCGGCTGTCGCGCTGTGCGGCGGCGGGGGTCAGGGCGAGGCGCTGATCCTTACGCGCTGAGTCTCGGCGTCGCCGAGATCGCCGCCTCTCGCCGACTCCGCTCCGTGCTCCTCGCAGATAACCGGCGTACTCGGCGCGATCGATGCCAGTCGCGGGGAAGGGGGCGGGCACGGGGCTACTTGTGCAGGCGCTTCTTCAGCAGCTTCTGCTCCTTGCCGTGGACCGGGGAGTCATCCGCGATCAGGTGGCCGCGCGACGCACGGCGCGTGTCGACGATCGCGCCGATGGCGAGCGCTGCCGTGATGCCCCAGCTGATCCAGGCGAGAGCCTCGCGCCACGTGAACTCACTGTCGCGGGCTCCGCGCAGCAGCGCGATGCCGCCGGTGATGGCCGAGATGATGCCCGTTCCGAACAGGTACTTGCGCATGGACCCACGCTACCGAACGTCACCCGGGCCGCGCTCACGGTTGACAATTCGCCGCCGGTGCCCGCCGCATCCGTTCCCGCGCTGCGCAGCGCGCACACGTCCGGGGCCGATGGACGCCGAAACACCCCTGACGCGGCGAAACACCCCGCTCGGAGGGGGGTTCGTCGCTCCGTGGGTGCCTCGACGGGGGAGCGGACGGACAGATGCGTCCGGCGCGGGTATCACGACACGCCAGATAACCTGGAGGAAGCACGCATGCCCGTCCCGATGCTCGTGAGAGGCCCCCGTGACGACCGACCTGCCCGACCGCGCCGACTTCGTCGTCGTCGCAAATCGACTGCCCGTCGACCGCGCCGAGGACGGTGAGTGGCGGCGCTCGCCGGGTGGCCTGGTGACGGCCCTCGAGCCGATGATGCGGCGCGCGGACGGCGCGTGGGTGGGCTGGCCGGGGCAGGCGGACCTCGAACTTGAGCCCTTCGAGTTCGAGGGCACGCACCTCGTGCCGATCTCGCTCAGTGCCGAGGACGTCGAGCTCTACTACGAGGGCTTCTCGAACGACACGATCTGGCCGCTCTACCACGACGTGATCGCCGCGCCCCGGTACAGCCGCCTCTGGTGGGAGTCCTACGTCCGTGTCAACCGGCGCTTCGCCGAGGCGACCGCCGCCGTTTCTGCCGAGGGCGCGACCGTCTGGGTGCAGGACTACCAACTCCAGCTCGTACCCAAGATGCTGCGCGAGCTTCGTCCCGACCTGACGATCGGCTATTTCCATCACATCCCGTTCCCGGCATACGGGCTGTACTCGCAGCTGCCGTGGCGCAAGCAGGTGCTCGAGGGGCTGCTCGGAGCGGATGTCATCGGGTTCCAGCGCGTCGCGGATGCCGGCAACTTCGCCCGCGCCGTGCGCCGTCAGCTGCGGTACGACACCAAGGCCTCGGGAATCTCGGTGCCCATGGGCGACGGCCGCACCCGGATCGCCCTGGCGAAGGCCTTCCCGATCTCGATCGATGCCGAGTCCTACGCCGAACTGGCCCGCTCGCCCGAGGTTCAGGCTCGGGCGGCCGAGATCCGCGAGGGCCTCGGCAACCCGCGCAAGATCCTGCTCGGCGTCGACCGGCTCGACTACACCAAGGGCATCCGGCACAGGATGAAGGCGTTCGGCGAGCTCCTGACCGACGGCAAGCTCGACACCTCGGACGTCACCCTCGTGCAGGTCGCGAGCCCGAGTCGCGAGCGTGTCGTCGCATACGCGCAGTTGCGCGACGAGATCGAGCTGACCGTCGGTCGCATCAACGGCACATTCGACACGATGGGTCACACGGCCATCCGATATCTGCACCACGGCTATCCCCGCGAAGAGATGGTCGCCCTGTTCCTGGCCGCCGACGTCATGCTCGTGACAGCGCTCCGCGACGGCATGAACCTCGTCGCCAAGGAATATGTCGCCTCGCGCATCGACAACCGAGGAGTGCTCGTGCTGAGCGAGTTCGCCGGGGCTGCGGATGAGCTGGGCAGCGCGCTGCAGATCAACCCGCACGACATCGAGGGACTCAAGGAGTCGATCATGCGCGCCGTCGAGATGCCCGGCGCCGAGCAGGGACGCCGGATGCGGTCGCTGCGGCGTCGCGTGTTCGAGCACGACGTCGAGGCCTGGTCGCAGAGCTTCGTCGCGGCGCTGGACGCCGCGCGTCGACGCGACCGGGGTCCCGCCCCGAGAGAGGTGGCACCCGCATGAGCGAACGCGAACTGAAGGCGCTGATCGAGCCGCTCGCCGCCGCCGAGACGCTGCTCGTCGCTCTCGACTTCGACGGGACGCTCGCGCCGCTGATCGACGAGCCGATGAAGGCTCGGGCGTTGCCGGCGTCCAAGGACGCGATCGCCGAACTCGCGGCGCTCCCCGACACGGTCGTCGCCTTCGTCTCGGGACGGATGCTCGCCGACCTGCGGGTGATCGGCGAGCACGACGACGATTCGCCGGTCTACCTCGCGGGTTCGCACGGCGCCGAGTTCTGGTTCCCCGCCTCCACGTCCACCCCCCAGCGTGAGGGGAGGACTTCGGCGGAGGCGGAGGACTCTGCGGCCGAGGGAGTCCTCTCCCCGGGCCGAACACCTCGCGCCGAGCAGGGCCAGGACGACGCCGACGGTGTGGACGCGGACGCGGTCCGCGCCGCCGCGGACGAGGTCGTCGCCGACATCGAGGGTGCCTGGATCGAGCACAAGGCCCTGGGGTTCGCTCTCCACACGCGCTTGAGCACGTCCGAAGATGCCGCGCGGGCGACGCAGGAGATCGACGCGCTCGTGGGGGAAAGGGCGCCGGGATGGCGTCGGCGCACGGGCCAGGACATCCTCGAGTTCTCGACGAGCCACGCCGGGAAGGACGCCGCCATCGCCGCTCTGCGCGAGCAGACGGGTGCCACGGCCGTGTTCTTCGCCGGGGATGACGTGACGGACGAGGATGCGATCGCGCACCTGACCGAAGGAGACCTGGGCGTGCGTGTCGGGCCGGGGGAGACATCCGCTCGTCTGCGTGTCGCAGACGCCCAAGAACTCGCCGGAGTGTTGTGGACCCTCGCGCGGATGCGGGCCGCACAGCAGGAATAGACTCGGGGGATGGCTCCGTACGACCCTTTCGACAGTTCCCCCGTCGATATCAAGCCCCGCTCCCGGGTCGTCACCGACGGCATCGAAGCGACCACCTCACGCGGAATGCTCCGCGGCGTGGGTATGGGCGACGCCGACTGGGAGAAGCCCCAGATCGGTATCGCGTCGAGCTGGAACGAGATCACCCCCTGCAACCTGAGCCTGGATCGCCTGGCCCAGGGCGCGAAGGAGGGCGTGCACGCCGGCGGCGGCTACCCGCTGCAGTTCGGCACCATCTCGGTCTCGGACGGCATCTCGATGGGCCACGAGGGCATGCACTTCTCGCTCGTGTCGCGCGAGGTCATCGCCGACTCGGTCGAGACGGTCATGATGGCCGAGCGCCTCGACGGCAGCGTGCTGCTCGCGGGCTGCGACAAGTCGATCCCCGGGATGCTGATGGCCAGCGCCCGCCTCGACCTCTCGAGCGTCTTCCTCTACGCCGGGTCGATCGCGCCGGGCTGGGTCAAGCTCAGCGACGGCACGGAGAAGGACATCACGATCATCGACTCGTTCGAGGCGGTCGGCGCATGCCTGGCCGGCAAGATGAGCGAGGCCGACCTCAAGCGCATCGAGTGCGCCTTCGCGCCGGGTGAAGGTGCCTGCGGCGGAATGTACACGGCCAACACCATGGCGTCCGTCGCCGAGGCCCTCGGCCTGAGCCTGCCGGGTTCGGCCGCGCCGCCGTCGGCCGACCGTCGCCGCGACGCGTTCGCGCACCGCTCGGGCGAGGCCGTCGTCAACCTGCTGCGCCTCGGCATCACGACCCGCGACATCCTCACCAAGGAGGCGTTCGAGAACGCGATCGCTCTTGCGATGGCCCTCGGCGGCTCGACCAACGTCGTGCTGCACCTGCTCGCGATCGCGCGCGAGGCCGACGTCGACCTGACGCTGCACGACTTCAACCGCATCGGCGACAAGGTCCCGCACGTCGCCGACATGAAGCCATTCGGCCAGTACGTCATGAACGACGTCGACCGACACGGCGGCATCCCCGTCGTCATGAAGGCCATGCTCGACGAGGGTCTGCTGCACGGCGACGCCCTCACCGTCACGGGCAAGACGCTCGCTGAGAACCTCGCCGACCTCGACCCCGACCCGGTCGACGGCAAGGTCATCCACACCTTCGACAACCCGATCCACGCGACCGGCGGCATCACGATCCTGCACGGCAGCCTCGCTCCCGAGGGTGCGGTCGTGAAGACGGCCGGCTTCGACGCGACCGTGTTCGAGGGCCCCGCGCGCGTGTTCGAGCGTGAGCGCGCCGCGATGGACGCGTTGGAAGAGGGATCGATCGCCCCGGGCAGCGTCCTGGTGATCCGCTACGAGGGCCCGAAGGGTGGCCCCGGAATGCGCGAAATGCTCGCGATCACCGCCGCCATCAAGGGAGCCGGCCTCGGGAAAGATGTACTACTCTTGACGGACGGACGATTCTCGGGCGGCACAACCGGCCTCTGCATCGGCCATATAGCACCCGAAGCGGTGGACGCAGGTCCCATCGCCTTCGTGCGCGATGGTGATCTGATACGGGTCGATATCGCAGCTCGCACTCTCGACCTACTCGTCGATGAGGCTGAGCTCAGCTCCCGCCGCTCTGGTTGGGAACCGCTGCCCCCGCGCTACACCCGAGGCGTTCTGGCCAAGTATTCCAAGCTCGTGCACTCCGCCGCGGAGGGCGCGGTCACGGGATAGCCCGCGTCCGAAGGATGCGGCGTTTCGTCGGTCCTCTGCCGGCGAATCATCACAGTCATTCCGATCGCAAGGATTCTCACCATGCCCGCCGAATCTGCCACGGCCATTCCTCGGCCGCCCGCTCGCACCGCGTCCGCGCCCGTGCTCACGGGTGCGGAAGCGGTCGTCCGCTCTCTCGAGTTGCTCGGCGTCACCGACGTCTTCGGGCTGCCGGGTGGAGCGATCCTGCCCGTCTACGACCCGCTCATGGACTCGACCGCCCTGCGGCACATCCTCGTGCGCCACGAACAGGGTGCCGGTCACGCGGCCGAGGGTTACGCCTCGGCATCCGGACGCATCGGCGTCGCCATCGCGACGTCGGGCCCGGGCGCGACCAACCTCGTCACGGCCATCGCCGACGCCTACATGGACTCGGTGCCGATCGTCTGCATCACCGGTCAGGTCTTCAGCACGCTGATGGGAACGGATGCTTTCCAAGAGGCCGACATCGTGGGCATCACGATGCCGATCACGAAGCACTCGATCCTGGTCAAGCGCGCGGAAGAGATCCCGGCCGCCATCGCCGCGGCGTTCGAGATCGCGGGAACCGGTCGTCCCGGTCCGGTGCTCGTCGACATCACGAAGGACGCCCAGCAGAACGAGGCGCCGTTCATCTGGCCGCCGAAGATCGACCTTCCCGGTTACCGCCCGGTGACCAAGGCGCACGGCAAGCAGATCCAGGCCGCCGCGCAGCTCCTGGCCGCGGCGAAGAAGCCCGTGCTCTACGTCGGCGGCGGCGTGATCCGCTCGAAGGCGTCGGCCGAGCTGCTGCGACTGGCCGAGGCGACGGGTGCGCCGGTCGTCACGACCCTGATGGCGCGCGGGGGTTGCCCGGACCGGCACGGGAGGGGGCCGGGAAGGCCCGGTTTGCCCGGCACGGGGCCCGCGGTGCTGGGCCTGCAGGGGGCCGACCGGCTCGTCTCGCTCGGGGGGCGGTTCGATGACCGCGTGACCGGCAAGGCCGCGCTCTTCGCCCCGCACGCCAAGGTCGTGCACGTCGACATCGATCCGGCCGAGATCGGCAAGATCCGCGCCGCCGACGTTCCCATCGTGGGTGACCTGCGCGACGTGCTCGTCGACCTCGAAGGCGCCTACGCCGCCGCGGCGGCCGAGGCGGCGCCCGACATCTCGGAGTGGTGGTCGTACCTCGACGGTCTGCGTGAGGAGTTCCCGCTCGGCTACGCGCCGACGACCGATGGCCTGATCGCGCCGCAATACGTCATCAAGCGCATCGGCGAGCTGACCGGCCCCGAGGGCATCTACGCCTCGGGTGTGGGACAGCACCAGATGTGGTCGGCGCAGTTCATCAAGTACGAGCGTCCCAACGCGTGGCTCAACTCCGGCGGCGCCGGCACGATGGGCTACTCGATTCCCGCCGCGATGGGCGCCAAGGTCGCCGAACCCGAACGTGTCGTGTGGGCGATCGACGGTGACGGCTGCTTCCAGATGACCAATCAGGAGCTCGCGACCTGCACGATCAACAACATCCCGATCAAGGTCGCGATCATCAACAACTCCTCGCTCGGCATGGTGCGCCAGTGGCAGACGCTGTTCTAC
>CAYZEL010000079.1:0-10137 GCA_964477515.1 uncultured Microbacterium sp. | reverse complement strand
GTCAACGACGACGAAGAGCCGGTGGGAAGTGACACCACGATATGAGACGCACCCGTGGACGCCGCGCCGAAGTCGTGCGTTCGCGCACAAGTCGTGCACTCGACGTCGGGTCAGCCCGGGATACGGATCCCGAAGCTGCGCAGACGTGCGGCGAAAGACTGCACGGAGGCCGCTGCGCGGTCTCCCCAGCGAATCATCCGCCACCCCGTGGTTCCGCGAATCCAGTCCTCACGCGACTTCTCATCCAGCAGAACCTGCTCCAACGATCGTCCAGAGCGCATCGCCTCGTCCCGATACTTCGCTTCTCCGTCGCACTCACCGAACGTTTCGATGTCGCTCAGCCCCAGATCGACGAAGTACCAGCCTCCATCCGGCGCCGGGACGGGCACCTGAAGTCGCATCGAACGGAACCCCAAACGGTGGAGTTGGAGTCTGCTCACGGACTCGAGCGGCAGCTGCGCTTTTCCGTCCGCGAAGTCCGTGACGAAGCGTGCGGCACGGATGCCGCGCGCTCCGGACGCTCGTCCGACACGACCTTGCATGGCGTCACGCCACAGATCCGCGGCATCCTGATCCCACTCCCGCCCCCTGAATGCATACGAACGTTCTGCGGCATCCGCGATCGACACCGCGGCCTCGAGAGGCAGGGTGCGGACACAGTCGAACACGGTGCGCTCGAGAGTTGTGCACATGATTCCATCGACGGTCGTAACATCCGGCGGCGGCAACGGCGAGACGTGCCGAAAGACGTCCGGACCGCTCGCGATGCGAGTGGGAGCATCCGTTGTCAGGTGCACACGCGAGGGTCGTAGCCGATAGAGCGGAAGCCCATGAACGGCCGCCGCGGATAGGTGGGAAACGACCCCATGTCCCTGCCCGTCCCGCGCGACCGCCATGACATGCAGCAGGTGGCGGGACTCGGGCCAGAGATCTCCCACCGAAGCTGCGTCGGCAAACCATCCTCGACGCACGATCCCGAGCTCGCCGCTGCGGACGCGCGCGCTGATTGCGCGGGCCGATGTGCCCGCATCGAGCAGCTGCGCACGGGATGTGAGCATGTGGGCGAGCTCTGCGGTGGATGCGTGACGAGGCATCGACCCACCCTGCGCCGCCACCGCCGCCCACAGCGCCACCGTGGCCCATGCTGAGCATCCGATCGCCCGCGCTCACCCTGTGGAGGGAACATCCTCCCGCCCCGACTGCACGACTTTGCGTCGAGTCCACGACGTATGCACCGTGCGTAGGGCGTGCACTCGCGCGCAGGTCGTGCACTCGGCAACCACGAGGGGGCGGCCGTGCACCGCCGCGACCGCGTGCCGGAACGGGCGCGGACGGGTGCGGGGTTAGGGTCGAGAGGTGCTCCCCGAACTCGCCGCCCGCATCGTCGCGGACTCCCGCGACCGGGTGGCGTGGGTGCGGGCCCGATCCCGTGGCATCACCGCAACGGACGTCGCAAGCCTCACGAGCGAGAACGCGATCGCGAAGGCCGCAGATGCCAAGCTCGTCGGCACCCGGTTCAGCGGCAACGCCTACACCGACCACGGCCGTCGACGCGAACCCGAGATCGCCGCGTGGGTGGCCGCAACCCACGGCATCCTTCCCTCGTCGGCCCTGTTCCACGCGGTCGCCGAAAAACGGCACCTCGCGACGCCCGATGGCGTGGCGACGACACCGAGCGGATCGATCACGCTGGCCGAGATCAAGACCACGAACAAGTCCTGGCGATCCATCCCCCGCTCCTACATGCGTCAGGTGTGGTGGCAGCAGCACGTGCTCGGCGCCGAACGCACCCTCGTCGCGTGGGAGCAGCACGACGGTTTCGTGCCGATCTGCGTCGAGCCTCGGTGCGCGTGGGTCGACCGCGACGACCGCGAGATCGCCCGGCTCGTCCGCCTTGCCGACGCCCTGATCGACGAACTGCATCGCCGCACGTCGCAACCCCCGACGCGCCCGGTGCGGACGCTCGAGTTCGTGGAAGAGCGGATGCCTCGCACCGCCGCACGCGAGCCGTTCCGCGCCCTCGCCCTCGCCGACTAGCGCGGCCGCCCTCGGTAGCGCGGCCCCCCTCGGTAGCGCGGCCGAGGCACGCGGCGATGACGATCACTGCACCAAATTGGTTGACTTTCGTCAATCATCGGATATAGTTGACTTTATTCAACTTTCACGTCGCTCAGCGGCGTTTCCCGCTCCACCAGGAAAGGGCCCGATGGCCTCCTCTGTCACTGCGCCTACCGACGCGACAACACCCGTTCCCATGTCCCGGGGAAAGGTACTCGAAGCGCTCTCCGGGCTGCTGCTCGGCATGTTCGTGTCGATGCTCGCCGCCACCGTCGTCTCGACATCGCTGCCCGTCATCGTCCACGACCTCGACGGCGACCAGACCGTCTTCACGTGGGTCGTCACGGCCACGCTGCTGACGACGGCGATCTCGACGCCGATCTGGGGCAAGCTCGCCGACCTCTTCGATCGCAAGCTGCTGATCCAACTCGCCCCCGGGCTCTTCGTGCTCGCGACCGCCGCCGCCGGCTTCTCGCAGGACCCCGGCACCCTCATCGCGTTCCGCGCCGTTCAGGGACTCGGTGCCGGCGGCCTCGCCGCGCTCAGCCAGGTGCTCATGGCCGACATCATCAGCCCCCGCGAACGTGGCCGCTACATGGGCCTGTTCGGTGCCGTGATGGCCCTCGCCACGGTGGGCGGGCCGCTGCTCGGTGGGTTCATCACCGACGGAATCGGATGGCGATGGAACTTCTTCGTCGCGATCCCCTTCGCCATCGCCGCGTTCGTGATCCTGCAGCGCACCCTGCACGTCCCCCGCATCCGCCGCGGCAAGGTCAGCATCGACTACCTCGGCATCGTCCTGCTCTCGACCGCGGTATCGCTCCTGCTGGTGTGGATCACCAACGCCGGGAAGAACTACGACTGGTGGAGTGTCGAGACGGCGCTGATGGTCGGCGGGGTCGTCGTCGCCACCGCCCTGTTCATCGTGGTCGAGCTGCGCTCGCGCGAGCCGCTCATCCCGCTCTCGCTGTTCCGCAACCGCACGTTCACGCTCTCGGTCGTCGCGTCCATCGCGACGGGCCTGGCGATGTTCGGTGCCGCGGTATTCCTCGGCCAGTACATGCAGATGTCGCGCGGGGCGACCCCGGCCGAGGCGGGCATCCTGACCATCCCGATGATGGGCGGACTGCTCGTGACCTCGATCCTGATCGGTCAGCTGATCAGCCGGTTCGGTCATTGGAAGCCGTACATGATCGGCGGTGCCCTGTCGCTCATCGCGGGCTCGGTGCTGCTCTCGACGCTCCACTACGACACGCCGTACCCCCTCGTCGCGCTCTACATGTTCCTGCTCGGCGCCGGCGTCGGCGCGACGATGCAGAACCTGGTGCTCGTCGTGCAGAACACCGCCAACCCCGAAGAGATGGGTGCCGCGAGCTCGGGCGTCACCTTCTTCCGCAGCCTCGGCGGCACGATCGGCGTGTCCGTCATGGGCGCGGCGCTCGCCGCGAGCGTGACCGACGGATTCGTGAGGTATCGCGACGCGATCGGCGCCGCGCTCGCCCCGCTCGGCGAGCAGGGGCTCGCGGTCGCCGCCCAACTGAAGTCCGGCACCCTCCCCGCCGTGCACACCCTGCCCGACGGCGTTCGCGTCATCGTCGAGGACATCTACGCACAGGGCATCGCGCACTCGTTCCTGTACGCCGTTCCCCTGGCGATCGTCAGCCTCATCGCGATCCTCTTCCTGCCCAACCGTCCGCTGACGCGCATGACCACCACGGAGAGGCTGGCGGCGGGCGAGGCGGACCTGGCCATGTTCACCGCGAGCGAGGGCATGGAGTCGATCCCCGCGTCCGGAAAGGCCTCCGTCGACTCGGCCGATATCGTGGAGTCGACGGGCACCGCACCAACCACCGCTCCGTCCGAGGCGAAGGGCACCGGCGAACGATGACCGATCAACCGCAACCTGCCTCGAACCCCGACTGGCAGGATGCGGTGCGCGAACTCGAGTCGGAGTTCGGTGAACTGTCGGCACGGATGCGTCAGGTCATGGCCGCGCGCGCCGACCGCCTGCAGCCCGGCATGCTGCCCGGGGCGTACAAAGTGTTCACGACGATCGTCAAGCACGGACCGATCACGCCGTCCGCCCTCGCCGAGACGCTCGTCGCCGACAAGGGCCAGGTCAGCCGCACGGTGCGCGAACTCGAACGTTCCGGTCTGATCGAGCGGGCCGCCGATCCGGCCGACGGCCGCTCGACCCGCCTGACCGCGACGGCGGATGGGATCGAGCGGCTTGCGGCAGCACGGAGTGCCGATCCGCACGCCCTGCACGATCGGCTCGCGGACTGGGACGTGTCGGACATCCGGACGCTGACGCGACTGCTCCGATCCGCGTCGACCGGCGAATCACCGCCCCGCTCCGCGTAGCGGCACGTTAGCACCTGCGTAACACCGTCGAGACAATCCCCGGCTTTACTGGGACGAGTCCGATCCTCTGGGCAATATGCGCTGATCCAGCCGTACGTGCAGGCATGCCGTATGTGCCGTTCGCGCAGAATGGAGCACCGCCATGGCAGTTCGCCCCCCACGACCCGCGGGAGCACCCGCCGAGGCTCCGAGCGTCCCCGACACGATGCGCGCCGTCGTGTTCGATGGGCCGGGCGACGCCGACTCGCTCCATCTCGCCGAGGTGGCGACGCCCGCTCCCGTGATGAGCGAGTTGCTCATACGCGTCGTCGCCGCGGGCGTGAACCCCATAGATGCGAAGACGCGCTCGGGTCGCGGCGTCTCCTGGGCGATCACGTCCTACCCCGCGGTTCCCGGATTCGATTTCAGCGGCATCGTGGTCCGCGCGCCGTTCGAGACCCACCCCCTCCAGCCCGGCACCCCCGTCTACGGCATGGCGGCCTTTCCGCGCACCCCGGGGAGTTACGCGGAGTATGCGGTCGTCTCACCGCTCTCCGTCGCCAAGATGCCGACGGGTCTGTCCCACGTCGAGGCGGCCGGCGTGCCTCTCGCCGCCCTGACGGCGTGGGGTCTCATCGTCGAGACCGCGCATGCGCACGAGGGGCAGCGGATCCTGATCCACGCGGGCAGCGGAGGCGTCGGTCACTTCGCGGTGCAGTTCGCCTCGTATTTCGGGGCCCACGTCACGGCCACGGCATCGGGCCGGAACGCCGCGTGGCTGCGCGAGCTCGGGGCATCCGTGGTGATCGATCACACCACCACGAGATTCGAGGATGTCGTCGCCGATGTCGACGTCGTGATCGATCTGGTGGGCAACACCCTCGACGCGACCGGCAGCCGATCGCTCAGCGTGCTGCGCCGTGGCGGCCTGATCGTCAACGTGCCGACGGGAAGCTGGCCGACTTTCGAAGAGGATGCCGCGGCGGCGGACGTGCGCGCCTCCACCTACAAGGTCATTCCCGACGGGGGCGTGCTCGCGACGATCGCTCGCCTGCTCGCGTCCGGCTCCGTACAGGTCTACATCGATCGCGTCTTCGACCTGAAGGACGCCGCGGCCGCACACCGTGAGATCGAGGACGGACACACGCGCGGCAAGATCGTGCTGCGCGTGAGCGACGACTGACCGTCGGCCCTCACGCCGGGTCGAGCACCCGTCGCGCCTCGTCGATGACGATGCGCGCGACGCGGTCCAGCAACGGTGACCGCAGATCCCACTGCTGCCAGTACAGCGGCACGGCGATGGGCTCCGCCGCGAGTGCGACGATCTCGCCCGCTTCGATCGGGCCATCCGCCTGCAGGGGCGGGAGCATCCCCCAGCCGAGGCCCGCACGGACGGCCGCCGCGAAGTCGTGCGACGCGGGAACGAACGTGCGCGGCGGCATCGCGACGGACGCGCCGCGCGTGCGCAGCCACCGCGACTGCAGATCATCGCGCCGGTCGTACTCGATGACGGGGGCGGACGAAAGGGCATGCGGGGTGACACCGTCCGCGAACCAGCGCTCGACGAAACCCGGCGTCGCGCACGCCCGGTACGACATGACGCCGAGCGGAGTGACCGAGCAGCCGGGCACGGCGGCGCTCTGGGAGGTGACCGCCGCCGAGACGCTTCCGTCGGCCAGCAGACGAGCGGTGTAGTCCTGGTCGTCACGGTGCAGCTCGATCGCGACGTCGCCATCCGCGACGATGCGCGTCAGCGCGGGCAGAAACCAGGTCGCGAGCGAGTCGGCGTTCACGGCCAGCGCGAGTCGGGCGGGCCCCTCGTCGTCGAGCCCGAGGGCGCGCAGGGTGTCGTGCTCGAGAAGCGCGAGCTGGCGGGCGAGCCTCACGACCGCCTCGCCGGCCTCGGTCGCCCGCAGCGGCTTGCTGCGAACGAGCACGGTCCGCCCGATCCGTTCCTCGAGCGCGCGGATCCGCTGACTGACCGCGGATGGCGTGATGTGCAGCGTCCGTGCCGCCGCGTCGAGCGTGCCCGCGTCGATCGCGGCGGCGACGGTGGCGACGAGTTCGAGAGGCAGCTTCATGAAGCAAGGCTAATGGTGCAGAAGAAACATGACCTGGTCTTATGCATCCCTGCGCCGTAGCTTCGGACCATGCTTCTCTCGGCCGTCGCGGGGCTCGGCCTCGGCTTCTCGCTCATCATCGCCATCGGCGCCCAGAATCTGTTCGTGCTGCGTCAAGGGATGCGGCGCGAGCACATCGTCCTGGTGACCGCGATCTGCGCGGCCTCGGATGCCGTCTTGATCGCGTTGGGCGTCTCGGGCGTCGGTCTCGCGCTGCAAGCCCTCCCCTGGCTCACCGAGATCGTCCGTTGGGCCGGTGCCGCGTTCCTCGTGACCTACGGATGCCTGGCGGCACGTCGCGCATGGCACCCCCGTGGCGTGCTCCTGACCCCGTCGCACGACGTTGCGACGGCGGCGCGGACCGGCGCCGTCACCGTCGCCTCGACCGCGCTCGCCCTCACGTGGTTGAATCCCCACGTCTACCTCGACACGGTGTTCCTGCTGGGTTCCGTCGCGGCGACGCATGCCAGCCCGTGGGCCTTCGCCGCGGGTGCGATCGTCGCGAGCGCGCTCTGGTTCTCGGGGTTGGCATTCGGCGCTCGCTACCTCGGCCGGTTGCTGTCGACCGAGCGAGCCTGGCGCATCCTGGACGCGTCGATCGCGGTCGTGATGATCGGGATCGGGATCGGCCTCGTCGTCTTCCGCTGAAAAGACGAAGGGCCCCGCCGTTTCCGGCGAGGCCCTTCGTGTGCGCGTTGCGTCAGATCGCGTTGACGTCCAGCGGGATGCCGGGGCCGAACGTCGTCGACACCGCACCCTTCTGGATGTAGCGACCCTTCGAGCTGGACGGCTTCAGACGGACGATCTCGTCGAGCGCCGCCTTCAGGTTCTCGTCGAGCTGCTCGGCCGAGAACGACGCCTTGCCGACCACGAAGTGGACGTTGGCGTGCTTGTCGACGCGGAACTCGATCTTTCCGCCCTTGATCTCCTCGACGGCCTTGGCCGGGTTGGGGGTCACGGTGCCGGTCTTCGGGTTCGGCATGAGGCCGCGGGGGCCCAGCACCTTTCCGATACGTCCGACCTGACCCATGAGCTCGGGCGTCGAGACGGCGGCGTCGAACGACGTGTAGCCGCCCGCGACCTTCTCGATGAGCTCGGCTCCACCGACCTCGTCGGCACCGGCCGCGAGGGCGGCCTCGGCCGCGGGCCCGGTGGCGAAGACGATGACGCGGGCAGTCTTACCCGTGCCGTGGGGCAGGATGACGGTGCCGCGCACCATCTGGTCCGCCTTGCGGGGATCGACGGCGAGCTTCAGCGCGACCTCGACGGTCGAGTCGAACTTCGCCGAGCCGGTCTCCTTCGCCAGAGCGACGGCCTCGGTGGGCGTGTAGAACGTGTCGGCCGCGATCTTCGCGGCGGCGGCCTGGTAGGCCTTGGACTTGGTAGCCATAGTCGTTATCCCTCAGTCCTCGACCGTGATGCCCATGGAACGGGCGGTGCCGGCGATGATCTTCGAGGCGGCCTCGATGTCGTTCGCGTTCAGGTCGGGCTGCTTGACCTCGGCGATCTCGCGCACCTGAGCCTTGGTGAGCTTGGCCACCTTGGCGGTGTGCGGCGTCGGCGAGCCCTTGGCGACGCCGGCGGCCTTCTTGATGAGCTCGGCTGCCGGGGGCGTCTTCAGGATGAACGTGAAGCTGCGGTCCTCGTAGACGGTGATCTCGACGGGGATGACGTTGCCGCGCTGGGCCTCGGTCGCCGCGTTGTACGCCTTGCAGAACTCCATGATGTTGACGCCGTGCTGACCGAGCGCGGGCCCGATCGGGGGCGCCGGGTTGGCGGCTCCGGCCTTGATCTGGAGCTTGATCAGGCCGGTCACCTTCTTCTTGGGTGCCATTCTTTTTCCTCTCATCGACCGGATGCTCCTGCATCCGCTCTCCCGCGCATCCGGCATCTCCGGATCGCGGTTCTCCGGAGACGAGCTCCGGAAGCCTGTGTATTACTGCTTGGTGACCTGGTCGAACGACAGCTCGACCGGGGTCTCGCGCTCGAAGAGCGACACCAGCACCGTGAGCTTGCCGCTCTCGGGCTTGATCTCGCTGATCGTGCCGGGCAGGCCCGCGAACGAGCCTTCCTTGATCGTGATCGTCTCGCCGACCTCGAAGTCGACCTCGGTGACGACGCTGCGCGCCTGCGTGGCCGAACCCTTGCCGCTGCCGGACTTGGCCGTCGCGACTTCCTTGATCTCGACGAGGGACTTCAGCATGTTGAAGGCCTCCTCGAAGCGGAGGGGCGTCGGGTTGTGCGCGTTGCCGACGAAGCCGGTGACGCCCGGGGTGTGGCGCACGACCGACCAGGTGTCTTCGTTCAGGTCCATGCGCACGAGCACGTAACCGGGGATCCGGACGCGCGTGACCATCTTGCGCTGGCCGTTCTTGATCTCGACGACGTCCTCCATCGGGACCTCGATCTGGTAGATCTCGTCCTCGACCTCGAGCGACGACTTGCGCTGCTCGATGTTCGCCTTCACCTTGCGCTCGAACCCGGCGTACGAGTGGATGACGTACCACTTGCCCGGGAGGTAGCGCAGCTCGGCACGGAATGCCTCGTACGGGTCCTCCTCGACGTCGTCGACGATCGCCTCGGCGTCGGCGACCTCGGCCACGAAGTCCTCGTCCAGAACGGGAGCGTCGGGCTCGCCGTTGATGTCGGGTCCGTCGTAGGGCGTGACCTCTTCGGCGTCCTCGGCCTCGCGCTCGGCCTCTTCGTCCTCGAGGGAATCCGTCAGCACCTCGGCGGCGGCTTCGGCCTCGGCGGCCTCATCGATGTGCAGGGCGTCGTTCACGATAGCGTCGGCCTCCGGGTCGTCGATTTCGATGTCATCCAGTTCGGCGAAGTCCTCGCCTTCGGCCTCATCGTCCACGACGTGCAGCGCGGCGTGCTCGGCGGGCTCGACAGAGCGCTCCTCGGCGGCGAGCTGGTCGCCCTCCTGCGCCTCGTCGTCCTCACTGGACTGCTCGGCGGCCGTCGCCCAGTCGGCGTCGTCGGTGAATCTCTCGGTCACTGGATCACTTCCGTTGGTGGCAGCCCGGTCCGGGCCACCGATGATTCGGTCTGGGTGCGTCCCGACTATGCGCCGACGAGTTCGCCGGGCACCCCGAAGACGACCGAGGCCATCCAGGAGAAGACGAAGTCGAGGCCGTAGACGATCGCCATCATGACGACGACGAATCCGAGCACCACGGCCGTGAACTTCAACAGTTCCTGGCGCGTCGGGGTGACGACCTTGCGGAGCTCGGCGAACACCTGTCGGATGAACAGGGCGATCCGGGCGAAGAAGCCGGGCTTCTTTCCGCGGTCAGCCTTGCCCGCCGCGACGATCTCGCCGTTCGGCTCGTCTTGGGCCACTGCACTCACCTGAATGTACCTTTCGTGTGTCAGCTCGGGGCTGACGCGCAGGGCGGACAGGAATCGAACCTGCAACCTGCGGTTTTGGAGACCGCTGCTCTGCCAATTGAGCTACCGCCCTAAGGACCGTTTCCGGCCCCGGACCCACACTCTTGCACCGCGCTCACGAAGAGGATTGCGCCCGACCGCGGGCACGGCAAAGAATGCAGATTTCGACTGCAGGCCCAGTCTACGTCATGCCCGGGGAAGGTCGCGAATGCCCGCCCCCAGG
>CAYZEL010000078.1:0-10167 GCA_964477515.1 uncultured Microbacterium sp. | reverse complement strand
TGGAGTTCGCGGAACTTCTGGTTCGACAGCGCCTTCATCGGCGTCGTGTAGAACGCCTTGCCGCGCGCGGACAGCATCGCCAGGTGGATGGCGAACTCGCCGACGATCGTCTTGCCTGCGCCGGTGGGCGCCGCAACCAGCACGCTCCGGCCCTCTTCGAGCGCCTGGCATCCGGCGATCTGGAAGGGATCGAGATCGAAAGGCTGAGCTTCGGCGAAGGCGGAGGTCACCGGGTGACGTTGGGCTTCGCGTGCGGCGGCGAATCGCTCGGCGGGACTGGGGACCTCGGCCGCGGGGCTCACCCGTCGATCCCGGGCGTGGGGAGCAGCGGAGGCTCACGCCGACGACGCCGACGGTCGAAGAGCACCGAGAACGCCGCGGCCGCCAGGTAGAGCACGATCATGATGCCCATCAGCAGCAGCATCGAGGTCACGTCCGCCGCCGGGGTCGCGAGCGCCGCGAAGACGGCCGCGATGAGCACCGCGACGCGCCAGCCCTTCAGGATTGCCATGCCGCTCATGACTCCCGCGACGTTCAGTGCCACGAGGAACACGGGCAGCACGAATGCGACCCCCAGCACGATGAAGAACTTGAACACGAAGTCGTAGTACGTGTCGTAGGTGAAGAGCAGGGCGGCGCCGTTCGGCACGAAAGACGTCATCAGGTCGATCACGTGCGGGATGATCAGGAACCCAACGGCGCACCCGGCAAAAAAAAGGGGCACGGCCGCGGCGGCGAACGACCACGTGTAGCGGATCTCTTTGCGCGTGAGCCCCGGCATGATGAAGGCCCAGATCTGCCAGAGCCAGACCGGTGCCGAGATCAGCAGGCCGAGCGCGAAGGCGATGCGGATTCGCAGGTCGAATCCACTCGTCACCGTCGTGAAGTTCAGCGCCGTGAGCGACTGGCCGTTCATGGACTGACCGCGTCGCTCCGCTGCGGCCAGAATCGGCTCGTTCAACAGCGCGATGACGCCATCCGTGATGAAGAATGCGATGACCATGGCGACGACGACCCCGAGCGCCGCGATCATCAACCGCCGACGCAACTCGACGAGATGCCCTGCGAGGGACATCCGCTTCTCGCGGCGTGGTTCGTCCTCCGAGACGGTCACGCCCGCGTCGGTCGTGGCCACGCGTTGCTACGGCTTGGGTTCGGGGCTTCCGCCCGATGCGGGCGGCGGCGGGGTGAGCCCCGTCGCCGACGGCGGGTAGGGAGCCGCGGTCTGGTCCGCCTTGGCGGAATCCGCTACCGCGTCGTCTTCCTTCATGGCCTTCATCTCACCGCGGAACACGCGGGCCGACTGGCCCATGCTGCGTGCCAGGGCGGGGAGCTTGGCGGCACCGAAGAGAAGCAGGATCACAGCAAGAAGGATGAGGAAGTGCCATCCCTGAAGGTTGCCTAACATGTGCTCTCTCCGTCGTATCGCCAGAACGTGCGCAGATTTCAGTCTACCCCCGGCACGCTGGGGCAGCCCTGAAGGCGCGGCGTGCTAACGGTATTGCGCGAGTCCCGCGCGTGCCCACTCGACCGCCGCGACGCGCGCCTCGTCGGGTGCGACGATCTCGACCTCTCCCCCGCGGCGGGCGGCCAGGCGCTTCAGCTGTGTCGGGTCGGCGACGCGGAGCACCGCGCTCGATCTGCCTCCCTCGGGCCTCACGACCGCGTGATCCAGGAACTGTCCGAGCAGAGGCGCCACGTGTGAGGTGAAACGGATGGTTGCCTCGAGCGGGCCGTCCGTGCCGCCGAAGATGCTGGCCTCGGGATCATCGTGGACGCCCGCCGGGACATCGGTTACCACGACATCGCTGATCCGATCGAGATGGAACGTCCGCATGTCGCGTCGCATGTGGCACCAGCCGCGCAGGTACCACTGATCGTCCTTCACCAGGATCTTGACGGGGTCGACGGTTCGCGTCGTGGGCGAGGCATCCGGCTTCTGATGCGTGAAGGACACGGCCAGACCCCGGTCGAGTGCATCCATCACCGCGGAACGCACCTCGTCGCCCGGGTTCGCGGTGACGGTCAACTCGGCCGGTGCGGCGCTCGCACCGCGCGAGAGTTTCGCGATGAGCCCCGGCACGACACCCTGAGCGGCGACGCCGGGAGCAGCGCCCGCGAGCTGCAGACCGGCGAGCAGGGCCGCTGCCTCGCGGGCGGTGAGTCGCGGGGCGCGCTCGAAGGCGACCGTGTTGAGCAGTTGCAGCTCGTCGTGCTCGTCGAGCAGGTCCCAGTCGATGTCGAAGAGGTCGTTGTGCATGCCGTCGGGCAGGCCGATGACGACGAGGCCCTCGGCCAACCGGCGGAGCACGTCGGGTGCCACATCGAGCTCGCGCGCCGCCTCGGTGACCGAAACCGGCCCGCGTTCGACCAGGTACGGCACGAGGTTCATGACGATCGCGACCCGGTCGATCGCGAGCAGCGGCTTCTCCGGGGTCATGCGTTCACCCCGTGCGCCTCGAGCGTGCGCTGCAGCCGCGCGATGACCTCGGCCCGCAGCGCGGGCGGACCCTCGACGAAGACCTCGGGACCGTACGAAGCGAGTTCATCGGCCAGGACGTGGATATCGACGAACCGTACGTGCAGCACGTCGCCGTCGCGTGTCCCCCGGCGCCGCAACCTCACGGCGGCCTCGGTCGCATCCTGAACCCGGAGTTCGGCGATGTTGTGAGCGGAGACATCCTCGAGTCCGAGCCGGGCCCGCTCCCCCGCGCCCACGCGTACCGCCGGGTCGAACCCGTCCTTCGTCACGACGACGTCTCCCACGATCCGCGACAGCAGAAAGGTCCGCGTCTGGCCGAGATCGCGGTCGAGCCCGTGCACGTGCCAGCGACCCTCGAACTCGATCAGCGCGTGCGGCTCGACGGTGCGCAAGCGCGGCACGTCGTCACCCGGCTTGACGTAGGTGAATCGCACGACCCGCGCCTGATCGTTCGCCTGACGCAGCGGCGCAAAGGCCGGATCTCGGGCGGAGATGCGCGGGGCGAACCCGATGATCGGCTCGTCGACCTCGATCCCCAGCGCGCGGATCTTGCGTAACGCGGCGCTCGCATCGGCCGACATCGAACTCTCGCCCCACACCGCGGCCGCGACGTTCAGGACGGCGACCTCGGCAGGCGTGAAGGTGATGTCCTCGGGAAGCAGGTACTCGGCCTTCGGGATCAGATAGCGCGCCTCACGGAGGTCATCGGGATCCGCGTGATCGCCGACCGTGTGGATCGGCACACCGAGGTCGCGAAGGGCATCCTTGTCGCGCTCGAACATCTTCTCGAGGGCGTCGGAGCTGCGGCCCTCGGCTCGTGCCTCGCGGTAGCCCGAGACGGAGGACAGGATCTGCTCCTTGGTCAGCCCGTACCGATGCGCCATGAGCGCGACGGTCAGACTGAGCAGTCGCTCCTCGGGCGCAATCTTCTCCGGCACGGACCCATCCTAGGTGCGGACACGGATCCCCAGACCGGGCGCGAAATCACTCCGGCAGTTCGTCGAGCCCGAGAATGTCGACCACGAATACGAGCGTGGAGTTCGCGGGGATCGCGCCGTTCACCTTGTCGCCGTAGCCGAGGTCGGGCGGAACGACGATGAGGATCTGCGATCCGACCGTCTGGCCGCGCAGGCCATCGCCGAAGCCCGTGACCACCTGGTCGAGCGAGAACGACACGGGAGCCTTGCCCCACGACGAGTCGAACTCGGACTTGTCGTCCCACAGCACGCCCGTGTATGCGACGCGGACCGGCACATCACCGGTGACCTCGGCACCGCTGCCCTTCTTCAGCACCGAGACCTTGAGGTCGGCGGGCGGCGCGCCGTCGGGAACGATGATGCCGGGGCGGCCGTCGGGCGCGCGCACGACGCTCGGCAGGCCGTTGTCGGTCACGAACTGGTCTGCACCGTCGGCCTTCGCAAGGTAGACCTTCTGCAGGTCGACCGACAGGATCGCCGTCGCGTCCTTGGTGAGGCCCAGGCCATCGGCCGCCTCGGCGGGCAGCGAACCGCTCGGCAGGAGCGTCAGCACGCGGCTGCCTTCCCGGGCGCATTCGAGAGACTCTTCGAGCCCCGGAAAGGTCTTCGTCCATTCCGACAGCAGTCGCGCCTGCTTGAGGTCGCCGTCGAACAGGGTTCCGCCCAGGCGCTCCCCCGTCGTTCCGTCGAACAGCACGATGTCGGCGAGCACGAGTTGGTCGGACGACGTGACGGCGAGACCCTCGCCCTCGATGGCGTCGGCCCAGACCGTCTCGTCCGCGTGCACGGGCGTGTACGCATCGAGCTCCGGCTCGGAGCCGAACGCCCCCGTCACGCTCGCCGGCAGATCTGTCTCGGATGAGACCGGTCGCACACAGGAAGCATCCGCGGATCCCGACGAGGAGCATCCGACGAGCCCGACGCCGACGAGGCCGACCGCGATCGCGGCAACGAGGTATTTACGCACGGGCATCAGTCTACGGTCGGCGCTTCCGCGCGATTGTCGGGAGCCTCGTCCGCGACCGCCTCCGAGAGGTCGTCCGCGTCGCCGTCTCCGATACGTCGGGCGTCGGCGGCGCGCTGCGCCTCGCGCACGCGCTTGCGCAGGTTCTTGTCCGTGATCTCGCGGTCGCCGACGGCCCCCGGAGTCCACAGTTCGACGTCTTCATCGCCGTAGCTCGACTTCGACGCCCGGCGCTTCTGCTCGGGAGCGACTGCACCCGGTGCGAGTCGACGAGCAGAGATCAAGAAGCCCGTGTGCGCGACCATTCGGTGGTCGGGCCGTACCGCCAGGCCCTCGACGTGCCATCCGCGCACCATGGTCTCGGATGACTCGGGTTCCGTGAACAGCCCCGTTCCGCGCAAGAACTCGGCCACGCGCGAGAGCTGTGTCGCCGTCGCGACGTAGCAGATCACCACGCCGCCGGGTCGAAGAGCCTCGGCGACGACACCGATGCACTCCCACGGCGCGAGCATGTCGAGCACCACACGGTCGACGGTCGCGGACTCGACCGCGGCCGGCAACGCTTCCGCCAGGTCGCCGACGACGACCTGCCAGGTCGGAGGCGCCTCACCGAGGAAGGTCGCCACGTTCGCCCGGGCGACCTCGGCGAAGTCGGCACGACGCTCGAACGACGTGAGCCGACCGGCCGGGCCGATCGCGCGCAACAGCCAGAGCGACAGCGCGCCCGATCCGACGCCCGCTTCGACGACCGTCGCGCCCGGGAACACGTCCGCCTGCGCGAGGATCTGCGCCGCATCCTTCGGGTACACGATCGCCGCGCCGCGCGGCATCGACATGACGAAGTCGCGCAGCAACGGACGGAGCGCCAGGTATTCGTGGCCCGCGCTGTTCTCGACCACCGAGCCATCCGGCAGTCCGATGAGCGCCTCGTGACGGAGCACACCATGGTGCGTGTGCAACTCGCCGCCGACGCGCAGCGTGATGGTGTGCAGACGTCCCTTCGGGCCCGTCAGCTGCACGCGGTCTCCCGCGCCGAACGGGCCGGATGTTCGCGGGCCCTCGTCCTGTTCCGGGCCGCTCATGCGACGTGCCCGGCGTGCAGACCGCGCTCCGCATGCATTCGCGCGACATCGGCGACGCCCACGCCGGCCAGCGTCTCGATGATGACCGAGGTGCCCGTGCCCGCGAGCGAGACCAGGTTCGGTACGCCGACGACTGTGCACCCGGCGGCCACGGCCGACCGCACTCCGTTCGGGGAGTCCTCGATCGCGACCGTGTCTCCGATGTCGACGCCGAGCAATTCGGCCGCCTTCAGATAGGGGTCGGGAAAGGGCTTGGGGCGTTCGACGTCGTCCCCCGCGACGATCAGATCGAACGCTTCGAATTCGAGCAGATCGACGATCGATGTCGCCATCCGGCGCATCGACATCGTCACGAGCGCCGTCGGGATGCCGGCCTCACGCAGCGCCATCAGGAGTTCACGGGCCCCGGGCCGGAAAGGCACACCGCCGCTCGCCAGGGAGGCGAGCACGTCGTCGGTGAGCCGATCGATGATCTCGGGAACACTCATCCGCACGCCCGCGGCCTGGAAGATGCGGGCCGAGTCTTCGAGGCCCAGCCCGACGAGCTGCAGTGCCTGTTCGTGCGACCACGTTCCCCCGAAACTCTCGACGAGCGGGGTCTCGGCCGCCATCCAGTGGGGTTCGGTGTCGACGAGTGTTCCGTCCATGTCCCAGAGGACTGCACGCGGATGGGGATGAGTCACCCGCCCCATGCTACCGAGGGCATCACGCCGAGCCTGGACCGTGCCCCAGCGCGAACGCCTATCCTGGAGAGATTCCGCGCGGCGACATCCGTCCTCGCACGGACCGCACGCCCAGGGGGCGCGGTGGGAGGAGGCGCGGTGGAAGGTCTCGGACGCAGAGTGCTCGTCGTCGCATTCGATGGATGGAACGACGCGGGTGAGGCGGCCTCGGCTGCCCTCGGCGTGCTGCGTGGAGCGGGAGAGTTCGAACCCGTCCATTCGGTCGACCCGGAGCTCTACTTCGACTACCAGTACACGCGTCCTCAGGTCGCGATGGATGCGGAAGGGCGCCGGTCGCTGCGCTGGCCCGAGGCGACGATCCTTCGCCCCGCGCAGCGCACGCGCGGCACGCAACTGTGGCTGCTCACCGGCGTCGAACCGGCGCGAGCATGGCAGGCGTTCGCCGCAGAGCTGGTGGACGTCGCCCTCCGCGAGGACATCACCGGCATCGTCGGTCTCGGATCGATGATGTCCGACGTGCCCCACACGCGGCCCATCTCGGTCTTCGCCGGCACCGAGAACGAGCGTGTCCGTGAGAGCCTCGGCCTCGAGCGCAGCACCTACGAGGGTCCCGTCGGCATCCTGTCCGTCCTCTCCGCGGCGGCGGAAGAGGCGGGGATTCCGGCCGTCGGACTGTGGGCGAGCGTGCCGCACTACGTCGCGGGGCACACGCCCTCGCCGAAGGCGACGCTCGCGCTCCTGGATCGACTCGAGGATGTCGCGGGGGCTCCGATCGAGCGGGGCGACCTGCCGACGCAGGCCGCCACGTGGGAGGCATCCATCGACGCCGCGGCAGCCGACGACGAAGAGATGACGGAGTACATCCGCCAACTCGAGCGCACGCGCGACACATGGGACTCGCCCGCGGCATCCGGCGACGCGATCGCCCAGGAGTTCGAGCGGTACCTGCGGCGCGGCGGCGACGGACCGTCGAAACCCGGACGCGACGACCCGCGTCGCTGAGACCGCGGTCAACCGCGCGAGATCCCACAGCCCACGGCGCGACCGACGGCCACGGCACGCCCGACAGCCACGATCGCTCGGCCCCGACAGGACGGCAACGGATACCGTTGGCCCGTGGGACACATAGAGCTGCGCGATCTTCGGGACGACGACCTCGACGCCGTCTTCGAGATGATGCGCGACCCGCAGGCGGTCAAGTTGGCGGCCTTCACGGCCGCGGACCCCGACGATCGCGCCGGCTTCGACGCGTGGATCGCCCGGCTGCGCGCGAACCCCGACGCCCTCGCCTGGGTCGTGACCGAGGACGGCGCCTTCGCGGGTACCGCCGGCCTGTTCACGACCGACGGTGACCGCGAGGTCACCTATTGGATCGCCCGGGATGCCTGGGGTCGCGGCGTCGCCACCGAGACGCTCGGCATCCTCGTCTCACGCGAACCCGAGCGGCCGCTGTTCGCCCGTGTCGCGTCGCACAATGCGGCATCCCGTGCGGTGCTCGCGCGAGCGGGATTCACCGAGCTCTCCCGCAACGCGGAGTTCGCTCCGGGCGTCGGTCACGAGGTCGAAGAGATCATCCTGGTCCTCATGCCCACCCTGGATTAGCGCGGGTCCGGGGTCAGTAGGGCTGCAGAACGCCGATCGAGAGCAGAACGATCAGCGTGCCGCCGAGCAGCAGACGGTAGATCACGAACGGCAGGAAGCTGCCGCGCTTGAGGTATTGCATGAGGAACGCGATGACCGCGAGACCCACGATGAACGCGACGATCGTTGCCGCGACCGTGTCGATGAGGCCGTACGGACCGCTCGGCCCCTCGAAGCTCTGCACGAGCTCGTAGAGTCCGGACCCGAAGACGGCGGGTACGGCGAGCAGGAACGCGTACTCGGCTGCCGCGGGCCGCGTGTAGCCGAGCGCGAGCCCCAGCGTCGTCGTCGCGCCCGAGCGCGATACACCCGGGATGAGCGCGAGGGCCTGTGCGAAGCCGAGCGCGAGGCCGTGCGGATAGGTCAGGTCCTTCAGCTCGCGCGTGCGGCGACCCCAGTAGTCCGCGGCACCGAGCAGCAGACCGAACACGATCAGCACGATCGCGACGAGCCAGAGGTTGCGGAAGGTGCCGCGGATGGTGTCCTGGAACAGGTAGCCGAGGACCGCGATCGGCACGGAGCCGATGATGATGAGCCAACCCATCCGAACGTCCGGGTCGTTGCGCGGCACCTTGCCCGCGAGCGACTGCGCCCAGCGCGAGATGATCCGCACGATCGTGCCCCAGAAGTACACCAACACGGCGGCCTCGGTACCGATCTGCGTGATCGCGGTGAACGTCGCACCGGGGTCGGTCGCCGACGGCAGGAACTCGCCGAGGATGCGCAGGTGCGCACTCGACGAGATGGGCAGGAACTCGGTGAGTCCCTGCACCACGCCGAGGATGAGGGCTTCGATGAATTGCATGGGCAGCTTTCGGTGCGGGTCCGTGAGGGGTGGATGGGGATGGCCCCTGGTCGAGGCATCCGTGAGTCAGTATCGGCGAAGCAGATCGGTGAGCACGCGCTGCCCGAATTCGAGGGACGCGATCGGGACGCGCTCGTCGATGCCATGGAACATGCCAGTGAAATCGAGATCGGCCGGGAGGCGCAGCGGCGCGAAGCCGAACCCGGCGATGCCGAGAGCCGCGAGGGCCTTGTTGTCGGTTCCCCCTCCCATCAGATACGGGATGACCGGAACGCCGGGGTCGTGCTCACCGAGCACCGCGACCATCTCGTCGACGAGGGAGCCCGCGAAAGGTACCTCGAGGCCGATGTCGGCGTGGACGATCTCGATCTCCACGTCATCGCCGATGATGCGACGGATGTCCGCCAATGCCGCTTCCTCGGTGCCTGGGAGCACCCGCACGTCGATCAACGCTTCGGCATGGTCGGGGATGACGTTGTGCTTGTATCCGGCGGTGAGTCCGGTGGGGTTCGTCGTCGTCCGGAATGTCGACCGCAGGAATCCCTCGGCGGGTCCGGCGTGGGCCGCGAGAGCGTCGGGATCGGCCGGGTCACCCCCGGTGAGCGCCGCCAGGCCGTCGAGCAGTTGCCGCGTCGTCGCCGTGAGCCGGACGGGCCATTCCGTGCGACCGAGGGCGGCGACGGCCTCGGCCAGCCGCGTGACGGCGTTGTCGGGGTGCACCCGTGATCCATGCCCGGCGCGGCCTCGGGCGATCAGACGAATCCAGATCAGGGCCTTTTCGCCCACCTGCAGCAGATAGGCCCGGCGATCGTCGACCGAGATGGAGTATCCCCCGACCTCGCTGATCGCCTCGGTCGCACCCGCGAACCACTCGGGTCGCTGCGCCACCACGAGCTGAGAGCCCTCGACACCGCCGTTCTCTTCGTCGGCGAAGAACGTCACGATCACGTCGCGCTCGGGCTTTTCCCCCGCTCGCAGCAGATCGGCGAGCGAGGTCAGGATCATGGCATCCATGTCCTTCATGTCGACCGCTCCCCTGCCCCAGAGCATCCCGTCGCGCACCTCGCCGGCGAACGGATCGACGCTCCACCCCTCGGGCGGGGCGGGCACGACATCGAGGTGACCGTGCAGGATCAGGGCGGTTTTCGACGAATCCCGGCCCGTGACACGCGCGTGAACGTTGGTGCGCCGCGCGATCGGCTCGAAGTAGTCGACCGTGAGCCCCAGGGATTCGAGGTACGCGCCGACGTATTCGGCGGCCTCGCGCTCGCCGTTCGCCGTGCCGCCGCCCCAATTGGACGTATCGAAGCGGATCAGATCTCGCGCGATCCGCGCGACCTCGGGCAGTTCGCGCCCCGAGACCGGCGACGATGAGGATGCGTCAGCTCCGGGCATGCGGACCAGGCTACCGGGGTCCAGGTGAACGGCCGAGTCGTGATAGTCTCGATCCTCGGTTGCGAAAGCGACTCACCCATGCGCGGGTGGCGGAATAGGTAGACGCGCTAGCTTGAGGTGCTAGTGCCCTTTATCGGG
>CAYZEL010000077.1:0-10232 GCA_964477515.1 uncultured Microbacterium sp. | reverse complement strand
GTCCGGGGGGCGGCGGGTGTGGATGGTCGGGACGGGAGCCTTCGGAATTGGCCGCGTTCGCGGCCGACATCGCGCGGTTGACGTGCCCGGTCTAGTACTCGTCCCCGCTCGGGCGGCACCGCGGCCCGTCAGGATTTCTGGGCCGAGACCTCGGACTCGGACTCGGGCTGGGCCTCTGTCTCGGGCTGGGCCTCTGGTTCGGGCTCCGTTTCCGTCTGCGTGACGGCCTCGGCCTCGGCCTCGCCGCCATCCTCGGACTCGGCCCCGGCACTGCCCTCCGCGACATCCGTGGCATCATCACCGTCGTCGTCCAGCGGCACCTCCCCGCGGATGAGCTCCCTGACGCCGGCCATGAAGCTCGACATCTCGTGCTGCTGCCACCGCAGCTGACGCGTGCGGTCCTCGGCGTCGCGCAGCACGCCCGTCGAGTGCGTCGTGACCATGTCGATGATGCGCTGCGCCTTGTCGCGCGCCCGGTCGAGCTGTTCGTTCGCACGCACGTTCGCGTCGGCCTCGACCTGAGCCGCCTGGGCCCTCGCGAGCCGCTCGTAGTCCTCGGCCTTCGCCGAGATGCGCTTCGCGTGCTCGAGGGATGCCGCGACCTGCTCGTTCGCGTCCTGCGTGATGCGCTCCGCGTGGGCGACGGCCTGATTGTGCAGAACGAGGAACTCCTGTTGCGCGTCATCCTGGCGCCGCGTCAGCGACTCCTCGAACTCGAGCACGCGCGCACGCATCTCACGGACCGCTGCTTCGGCATCGGCACGGTCCTGTGCGGTCTCGCGCGAGACGAGGGCCCGCAACGCGGCGGCGCCCTTCTCGGCCTCGGTGCGGATAGCGGCGGCCTCCTGCTCGGCCTGCGCCACCTTCTCGGCAGCGTGCGCGCGTTCCCGTTCGAGCATCGCCTCGTGCGCCGTCAGCTCGGTCTCGATGCGGAGGCGTGCCTGCTGGGCGTCACTCTCGGCCTGCGATCGGATCGCCTCGGCGTCCGCTTCCGCCTCACGCCTGCGCGTCCGAATCTCTTCGCGCGCAGATTCGAGCAGCCGCTCGGTCTGCACGGTCGCGTTCTTGATCAGCACACTCGCCTGCCCCTCGGCGACGCGCAGGATCTCTTCGAACTGCTGCCGGCCCTCGGATGCCTCGGTCGCCGCGCCGACGAGCTCGTCGCTCAGCGCCTGCACCTGCTGGTCGATCTCAGCGGACTTGGCCTGCGCCTCACGCAGATCGGCCTCGAGCTGCTCGATCGACTGACGGGCCTGCGTCAGCTCGCGGCTGCGGGTCGTGGCTGCTTTCTCGCCGCGCCGGATCCGCGCCTCGAGCGCCGAGACGCGTTCGCCGCGCTCCTGCAGACGCGCCGTGAGGGTCGAGATGGCGGTGTCGACTTCATGCTTCTCATACCCACGGAATGCCGTCGTGAACGACAGGACATCGCCCTGCGCCCCGGCGCCGCCGATCAGCTCATCGAAGGCCGATGCACCGTCGCCCGACTGCTCGTTGCCTGCGTTCTGCGTGGTCATGTCCACGATCCCCATCTGTCCGCCTCCCGACCCCGGCCGGAAGCATCATCGCCCGATCTTCCGCCACGCACGAACGCGTCCAGCCGCACGATGGGGACGGCGCGGTTCTCACGTCGCACCGCGCCGGGTCTGCGCGGAACGAGGATGAGGAGCACGCCGCCAACCGCGTGCGGATGGCGGCGATCGGGTGTTGCGTAGCGGGTGCCGCCCGATCAGGACGAACAATACCGCTACGAGCTATCCGCAACGAGAACGCATCCACAGCTCCAGGTCGACACCGCCCCCGGCCGAATCGCCGACCGCGGCCTCATCCCGGCGCCCCGCCGGGTCAGTGTCCCGCGGGCCGACCCGTCACGAGCGACGCGAGAGTCGGCCGCCAGTGCCGCGAAACGTACTCCACCGCTTCGTGCACGCCCAGTGCGCGCGTGGAGTTGCCGACCCGCACCCACAGGTCCGTGACGGGCCCGCCATCGCGCGGCGACGTCAGGAACACGGGCTTCGACGACGGCGGGCAGTTGAGGGCGCACACCGTGCCCGCATCCGGAATGGTCACGAACTGGACGTGCGGCAGCGCGGCAGCGTTGCGACCCACGAGCGCCGACAACAGGTCACGCAGCCAGAGCTCGAACCGGTCGTGATCGGGTGTGCGCAGCGTCGCCAGGTCACGCTCCAGCCCGCGCACGGCGCCGTCGTCGCTCGCGCCGATCACCAACACGCCGCCGCTGCTGTTCAGGAACGCGGCGACCGTCTTGGCGATCGCAAGCTCCATCCGCGGGTCTTTCTTGTTCTCGCGGACATTCCATCGGGCGGTCTCTTTGAACTCGACCTGATCCGATTCGCCCGCGGCGAGGACTGCCACGACGTCCACATCGCCGTAGTCCGGTCGGACGAACGCCGCGACGGCGGCCGCAGCGAACGCGAGCCCGATGCTCGACCCGAACGCGAGCAGCAGGGTCGTCGGCATCCAGAGGTACTGACCGTAGAAGAACAGCCCGGCGATGAACAGCCCGACGCTGATGCCGAGCAGCGAGATCAGCGCCATGGTGGTCAAGCCGAGCTGCAGCCGTCGACCGAAGAGTCTGCGCACGATCCAGGCGACGGCGTACGCGAACGCGAGCGCGACGGGCAGGGCGACGGCGAACTCGACGAGCAGGGGGCTCTGGGGCATCCGCTATTCGCCCCGGTTCAGCGCAGGGCGCCGACGCTCGCGAGCGCGAGGCGGACGAGCGTGCCGCGGCCGCCCTCCATCTCGGCGGCGAGCGCATCCGATGCCGCTTCTTCCGGCGACATCCACGTGACCTCGAGCGCGTCCTGACGCGGCTCGCACGTGCCCGTCACCGGCACCACGAAGGCGAGCGAGACGGCATGCTGACGATCGTCGTGGAAGGCGGTGATGCCGGGAATCGGCAGGTACTCCGCCACGGTGAAGGGCGTCACCTGAGGGGGCAGGAGGGGGAAGGCCATGGGACCGAGGTCGTTCTCGAGGTGACGGAACAGCGCGTCGCGCACCGTCTCGCCGTGCCGCACACGACCGCTGACGAGCGAGCGGGTGATCTCGCCGACGGGGGTGGCCCGCAGCAGGATGCCGACCTCGATGACCGAGCCGACGCCATCCGTCCGCACCGGCACCGCCTCGACGTAGAGCATCGGCAGCCGACGCCGCGCCTCGGCGAGCTCGACCTCGCTCAGCCACCCGGGGTTCGCCGCGCTGCCCGCGGTCGGCGACCCGAAGGAGCCGTCGTCGCGCGGATCGCTCGAACGCCCGAAGGATGCGCCCATGCCGCTCAACCGATCGCGCCCGTCTGGGCCATCGTCTTCGGAGGGATCGGGGTCAGGTGTGCGCACCGGCATGTCTCTTGTATACCTCAGGCGCCCACGCCAGCCCGTACATCAGGGAGGATCCCAGGGACTGGTGTGCCGGAAGTGGCGACCGCAGAGCACCTTCGGCCCGGGCGCCACACGATTCCTCTCCGATGTCCGCGGTGTTTGCGAGGATGGGGGCATGTCGTCCGAGCCGCCTGCCCAGGATCCGCCCCCTCTCGATCCGGACGCAGCACTATGGTCGGATGCCCCGACCGGGCGCCCGCTTCTGGTGCTGCTGCACGGTTACGGGTCGGACGAGCGCGACCTGTTCGGCCTGGTCCCCCACCTACCGCCCGCTTTCGTCTTCGCGGCGCCGCGCGCCCCCCTGTCGCCGCCCTGGCCGGCCCCGGGCTACTCGTGGTACCCGCTCGAGGGGCTCAACGGCCGCGACTCCGCAACCGTGACGCGGGCCGCGGAGCGGCTCTGCACCTGGCTCGATGATCATGCGGGCGGAGCGACCTCGATCGGGCTCCTCGGCTTCTCGCAGGGCGCGGCGATCGCCCTCCAGGCGCTGCGACTGCAGCCCGAGCGGTTCGCGTTCGCGGTCAACCTCAGCGGCTACGCCAGCGCGGGAACCCTGCCCGGCGATGAGGTCCTCGCGGCCGCTCGGCCGCCCGTCTTCTGGGGGCGGGGCACGCACGACGACGTCATCCCCGAACCCCTCATCGCGCAGACCACCGCGTGGCTGCCCGGGCACAGCACCCTGAGCGGGTCGGTCTATCCGGGCCTCACGCACAGCGTCTCGCAGGCCGAACTCGACGATGTCCGCGGCTTTCTCGACGCACGGCTGAAGGACGCCTCCGACTGACGTCGGCGCGCCTGCTCCGCACGCGCTCGTTCAGCCCGTGCGCGGGTCACCCCGTGTGCCGCGCGGTCAGCCCGCGCGCCGCGACGTTCGGGCACGCCGAGCGAACAGCACGAGCACCAGTCCTCCCGCGAGGAGCGAGATCGGCACCACCCACGGCAGGGTCACGCCGCCCGTATCGGACAGCGACGATGGGGTGGGGGCGACGGTCGGCGTGGGAGTAGGCGTCGGCGTGGGGGTGGGCGTCGGCGTGGGCGCGGGAACGGCGAAGTCCTGGGTCACGACGATCGTGCCGGTCGCGAGATCGGCGATCGTGACCGAGGTCGGAACCGTCGTCGAACTCGCCAGGGCAGCGGTCGCGTTCGCGCCGCTCACCGTGGTCGTCACGGTGCACACGGTGCCCGCCGCGAGGGGTGTCATCCTGATCGCGCCGTAGGTCGCTGCCGCGCTGGCCGCGGGAACCGTCCCTGTTTCTGTGGTGATCGTCCCGGCCGTATCGCACCGCGCTTCGACGGCGACCGCCGACTGGGTTCCGGCCGCCATTCCCGTGATGACGACGTCGACCTGCAGCGTCCCGGCTGCGAAGGGCGTGATCGCGACCGCCGCGCGCACGGGTACGTTCGCCTGCACGGCGAGGATCAGCTTCTGCGCGCTCGTCCGCCCCGGGTTGCCGCCGTCGTAGAGGAACACGTTCCCCCCGACGACCGATTCGACGGCCGAGAGCGCGAAGCCCTCGTTCGCCGTTGACGAGACGTGACGCGCCCAGAGCTCGGCGCCCTGGGCGACGCTGTCGCCGGATAGAACGGGCGTCGTGCCGGCGGCGTCGGCGAACACCTCCACACCCGCCGTGCTGAGGGTGGAGGATGCCACGTTCCCCCCGACGGCGAAGGGGCCGACGAGCTCGCCGGTGGACGGGGCATCCGCGGCATCCGGAGTCAGCGTCAGCGTCGGGGGCACCGGTGCCGGAGCGGGTGCGGGCGGCGGGCCGTTCACGGCGGTCAGCGTCGCGTCGACGATCGCCTTGATCGCGGCGTGCTGTGCCGCATACGTTTCGGGAACGACGAAGCTGTCGGTGAAGTACCAGATCGCGCCCTGGACCGCCCGTACCTTCTCCGCTTCCGTCGCCAGCGCGGGCAGACCGGGGACCGCGGGGTAGTAGTTCTCGAGGATGTGTGTGACGTAAGCCAGGTTCGGGACGTTCGCCTCGTCCCAATCTCCGAGCTCGTAGTGCACTCCGATCTCGGTCTCGGTCGCCAGATCGATGCAGTAGGTGATGAGATCCTGGCGACCCACGACTCCGGGATCATCCAGCACGATCTGCGCCGTCTCGACATCTCTGCCGCTGAACGTCTCGGACGGGTAGGGAGTCGCGTCCGGTTCTACGTCCCGCTCTGCGCCGTAGAGTCCGCCCTGGTGCAGCATCGCGACGATCGTCGCCTCGGTCGCGGGTCCGGCGGGGTCTGTCACTCCTGCGCCATCCGCATCGGGAACGGCGAGGGCGGGGCTTGCGACAGCCCCGGCCAGCAGCAGCGCGACGAGCACGGACGCAGCGGCCGCCGGCCGGCGGGCGGATGGAGCCGCTCCGGGGCGGCGTCGACGAGACGCGATCATGACACTCCTGATCTCACGGCGACGGTGACCGGACGGGTCCCGTGACCTTCGCGTCCACTCTCTCAAGCGTTGCCGTCCCGGCGAACGTGGCGCACCGCAGAAAGCTCGCGGGGCAAGACCCGAGCCGATGTCGGTGCGGGGGACGAAGATGGATGGATGGCCGACGTCTGGGCGAAGTTCGGTCCTGCCACGCAGGACTGGTTTCGCGGCGCCTTCCTCGAGCCCACACCGGCTCAGGTCGGTGCGTGGAACGCCATTTCGGCAGGGCGCCACGCCCTCGTCGTCGCGCCGACCGGCTCCGGCAAGACCCTGTCTGCGTTCCTCTGGGCGATCGACCGCGTCTTTCGCGAGAAACCCCTCGAGGTCGAACCCCCGTCCGGCCGCCGGAGACGAGCGGATGCGCCACGCCCGACCACGGGCATCCTCTACGTCTCTCCGCTCAAGGCGCTCGGGGTCGACGTCGAGCGCAATCTGCGCTCGCCCCTCGTCGGCATCGGCCAGTCCGCGCGTCGCCTCGGGATCGCACTGCCCGAGGTCACCGTGGGGGTGCGCTCGGGCGACACCCCTTCGAACGAGCGCCGTCGGCTGGTACAGGACCCGCCCGACATCCTGATCACCACCCCCGAGTCTCTCTACCTGATGCTCACGAGCCAGGCCGGCGAGACCCTGCGGGGGGTCCACACCGTGATCGTGGACGAGGTGCACGCCGTCGCTGCGACCAAGCGCGGCGCGCACCTCGCGGTCAGCCTCGAGCGGCTCGACGCGATGCTCGAGAAGCCCGCCCAACGGATCGGGCTCTCGGCGACGGTGCGCCCGATCGACGAGGTCGCCCGCTTCCTCGGCGGCGCGGCACCGGTCGACATCGTCGCCCCGCCCGCGTCGAAGACGTTCGATCTGCGCGTGACGGTCCCGATCGACGACATGCTGAATCCCCCGCCACCGCCGGGATCGGGGGCGCCCGGTTCCGGCGTGCCCGGTTCGGCGGGCGGGGACGGCGACACGGATGCGACGGGCCCCCGCGCCGATGACGGCGAGCGCGACGGCGATGGCGACGGCGACGAGTGGTACACCGCCGACAGCCGCCTGCGACCCGAGGCCACCGAGATGACCGGGTCGGTCTGGCCGCACGTCGAAGAAGCCATCGTCGACCGCATCCTCGAGAACCGCTCGACGATCGTGTTCTCGAACTCGCGAAGACTGGCCGAGCGCCTCACGGGCCGCTTGAACGAGATCTATGCCGAGCGACTCGGTCTCGAGATGCCCGACCCCGCGGTCCCCGCGGCCATGATGGCGCAGGCCGGTTCGACGGCGGGAGCCGATCCCGTGCTCGCCCGCGCCCACCACGGGTCGGTGTCGAAGGAACAGCGCGCGCAGGTCGAGGAAGAGCTCAAGGCGGGCCGTCTGCGTTGCGTTGTCGCGACCAGCAGCCTCGAACTCGGAATCGACATGGGCGCGGTCGACCTGGTGATCCAGGTCGAGTCGCCTCCGTCGGCCGCGAGCGGGCTGCAGCGCATCGGGCGTGCGGGTCACCAGGTGGGCGAGGTCAGTCGCGCGTTCCTCTTCCCCAAGCACCGTGCCGACGTGCTGCACACCGCGATCGTGACCGAGCGCATGCTCGCCGGACGCATCGAGTCGATCTCGGTGCCGCAGAATCCTCTCGACATCCTGGCCCAGCAGACCGTCGCGGCGTGCGCGCTCGGGGCGATCGACGTGGAGGACTGGTACGAGTCGGTGCGCAAGAGCGCCCCTTTCCGAACGCTGCCCCGCTCAGCGTACGAGGCAACGCTCGACCTGCTCGCCGGGCGCTACCCCTCGGACGAATTCGCAGAACTCCGACCCCGCGTCGTCTGGGATCGCGATGCCGGGACGCTGACGGGCCGCCCGGGCGCCCAGCGACTGGCCGTGACGAGCGGCGGGACGATCCCCGACCGCGGCCTCTTCGGCGTCTTCGTCGCCGGCGAGTCGCGGGGTGGCCGCGTCGGCGAACTCGACGAAGAAATGGTCTACGAGTCGCGCGTCAACGACGTCTTCACACTCGGGACGACGAGTTGGCGGATCGTCGAGATCACCCACGATCGGGTCAACGTCGTGCCGGCCTACGGCCAGCCCGGAAAACTCCCGTTCTGGCACGGCGACGGCCTCGGGCGTCCCGCCGAGCTCGGCGAGGCGCTCGGTAGGTTCTCCAAGGATCTCTCCGAGGCCACGCCCGACGACGCGCGCGGCAGGCTCCGCGACGACGGGCTCGACGAACGCGCCATCGATAACCTCCTCGCGTATCTGGCCGAGCAGCGCGAGGCGACGGGGACGCTTCCCACCGACACGACCTTCACGGTCGAACGCGGGCGCGACGAGGTCGGCGACTGGCGCATCATCCTGCATTCCCCGTACGGCATGAGTGTGCACGCGCCGTGGGCGCTCGCCGTCAACGCGCGGATCCGCGAGCGCCTCGGTGTCGAGGGGTCCGCGGTTGCGAGCGACGATGGCATCATCGCTCGAGTCCCGGATGCGGCGGCCGAGCCGCCGGGCGCCGAACTCTTCGTCTTCGAGGCGGACGAGCTCGAGCAGATCGTCACGGACGAGGTCGGCGGGTCGGCGCTCTTCGCCTCGAGATTCCGCGAGTGCGCGGCACGCGCCCTGCTGATGCCGCGCGTCAACCCGAACAAGCGCAGCCCGCTCTGGCAGCAGCGCCAGCGATCGGCACAGCTGCTCGAGGTCGCGCGAAGGCATCCGACCTTCCCGATAATCCTCGAGACGCTCCGTGAGGTGCTGGCGGACGTGTACGACCTGCCCGCGCTCCTGGGCCTCGCGCGCGGCATCGCCGATCGACGCATCCGCGCGGTCGAGACGACGACGACGCAGCCCTCACCCTTCGCACGGGATCTGCTGTTCGGATACGTCGGCGCCTTCATGTACGAGGGCGACTCGCCCCTCGCCGAGCGTCGCGCGGCCGCGCTCTCGGTCGATCCCGCGCTGCTGTCCGAACTGCTCGGGCGGGTCGAGATGCGCGAGCTCCTCGACCCCGACGTCATCGCGCAGTTCGAACGCGAGGCGCAGCGCCTCGACCCGACGCGCCGCGTCAACGGCGTCGAGGGCGTCGCCGATCTGCTGAGGCTCCTCGGGCCCCTGGATGCCTCCGAGGTCGCGGCGCGGCTGATCCCGGCGGACGCGGATGGGGCCGCCGTTCGTGCGGTCCGCGCGGATCCCGCCGATCCGGGCGCCGAGGCGTCGACGGAGGGACCCGCACCCGAGCTGCCGCCCGCGACGGAGGCCGAGGCATCCGCTCTGCTGGCTGCCCTCGTCGACGCGCGCCGGGCGATCACGGTCACGATCGGCGGCGCTGCGCGGGTCGCGGCGATCGAGGACGCGGGGCGGCTGCGCGACGCACTGGGGGCGGCGCTTCCCGTCGGGATCCCGCTCGCTTTCCTCGAACCGACCGAGGACCCGCTCGGTGACCTCGTCGCTCGCTACGCCCGCACGCACGCGCCGTTCACGGTCGACGCCCTCGCCATACGGCTCGGCATCGGTTCCGCCGTCGCACGCCACACGCTGCTGCGCCTGGAATCCCAGGGACGCGCCACGAGCGGGTTCTTCCTTCCGGCGGGTACCGAGCGCGGGGACGACACCGAGTGGTGCGACGTCGAGGTGCTGCGCCGCCTGCGCATGCGATCGCTCGCCGCCATCCGGGGCAGCGTGGAACCCGTCACGCCCGAGGCGTTCGCGCGCTTCCTGCCGGTGTGGCAGCACGTCTCACGACCGCTGTCGGGCATCGACGGCGTGGTCGCCGCGATCGATCAGCTGGCGGGCGTGCCGCTCCCCGCGAGCGCCTGGGAATCGCTCATCCTGCCGGCCCGGGTGTCGGATTACACCCCGGCGCTGCTCGACGAACTCACCGCGGCGGGCGACGTGATCTGGTCCGGCCACGGCTCTCTGCCGGGTCGCGACGGATGGGTCGCCCTCCACCCCGCCGACGCCGCCCCGTACACCCTCGCCCCGCCCGAGGACGAGCCGGCCGCCGATTCGCTCGAGCGCCGTGTCCTCGACGCCCTCGCCGTGGGGGGTGCGTACTTCGCCGCCCAGCTGCGCGACGCGGCGGGTGCCGAGAACGAGCAGTCCGTGACCGACGCACTCGGGCGTCTCACCTGGTCGGGTCACGTCACGAACGACACGTTCGCCCCGCTGCGCTCCCTGACCGGGGGCGGCTCGCAGGCCCGGCCGGGGGCCATCCCCCAAGATCCTCAGCGGCCTCCGGCGCAGAGGCCCTTCCTGTGGGCGGGACTCCACGCCAAGGCCCGGGGAGGCAGCTGCGAATCCGGCTGGGGATGAGATCCACGGTGGCAAGCGCCAGCGGAGCCGGCCGAAGGATTCGTGTGCCGTCACGGGCCACTGTCGGTAGCCGGCGCGCGGACAGAGACGAAGCGTCGGCAAGATGGACCGACAGC